>CAKAPS010000038.1:0-13485 GCA_916719965.1 uncultured Streptococcus sp. | reverse complement strand
CCTACACATTTGGTTCGTCTTCTTTGTTCAGTTTTCAAAGGTCAATCGTTGTTTTTCAACAACTCCTATATATTATCATAATATAGGCTCTGCGTCAAACGATTACGTCTGCTGTTTTCAAAACTTTTTTGAAAATGTTTTAAAAGCGAACGTTCGCTTCACAGTGATATTAATTTATCATAACTGATAGGCAATTTCAACTAAAATGCCACTATTTTTACTAAGAATTTTTTATGAAAAAACTTCAAACAATTTGTTTACATCAACGTTTTAAAAACACAAAAATAGACCTCGGCGAACTCACCGAAGTCTTCTTTTTGAATTTGTTTACTATATTATAGTAGAAACTAGTTTTCGAAATCCTCGAGCCACTCTTTTTTGATGTTCTTTTCTAGGTTTTGTTGACGTTTATCTTCTTCCATTTTTGGCATCATAATAAACGCATCTCCAAAACTATCTAAATCATATTCATCATTGACTAGTTCCTCTTTTAATGTTTCAGGAACTTCGAGTTTTTCTTTTTTGAGGAAATCTTCCTTTTTGAGACGAATAGACATATCTATTCTCCTTTCACCACACGGTCTTCAAATACTTTTATCTTTTCTAATAATACAGTATTTTTATTCAGTCTGGCAAATGCGGCAGCGTCTCTAATCAATTCTTTAACTTCTTCTTGACCAAATTCATTTACATATGCATTTTCAGCTTGTAAATATTTAATACGTGCTAAATAGTAAGTAACATGATTTTCCCCACAAATCGTTACCCCACGGCGTAATAACACATCACTTGTATCATATTCCTTAATCGTTGCATAAAATGTTGCTGCGTAATATAGGACTGTTAGGATACGACAAACATCTTCTACAGACTCGATGGTATACGAATCAATTTGGTGAATAGCTTTTTCAAAGAAGTACTCTGCCTTATCGTAATCGGCTTGATTCATATAAATAAGGCCAATTCCGGTGTAGGCTAAAAAGATATACTTATTATCTACGTCTGAATGATCCGCCAATAATTGATTAAAATAGAAGAAACTGTCCGCATCATCTTTGTTCATTAATGTATGCGTGAAGCCCTTTAAATATAGATATCGCCACTCTTGTTGCGTTGTTAAGTGTGCAACATTAATACTCTTAATCAGCTCTTCTGCTTCTTCATATTCCATACTCACGATATTGAATTCTATTTTATCAAGTTTCTTATTTAACACTGAGTCTTTAATCGCTACAGATGGAAATAACTCCCCTACGTCCATTTGCAACTTTTTGCAAAGCAAGGTCAATATTTTCATTGAAGGAATTTGACCGTGATTTTCGAATCGACTCAATGTAGCTTGTGTACAAATACCCTCACTCAATTCAATTTGAGATAAACCTAATTCTTTTCTTCGATTCACAAAAATTTGAATATCCATAATATCTCCTTTCTTTTATTTAATATATGTCCCCTATATCAAATTTATTATACCTTTATTTATCGATATATCCAAAGGAAAAACTTCAATTTGGTAGAGTTTTATAGGAATTTTTCTTTTTTTCTGAATGAAAATGGCGATTATATATTTTTTTATATAACCGTCATTTATTTTAATGAAAGTTATTTTCATTACATTTATTTTCGCTAAAATGATTGATATAATAATCATTCTAAGCATTATCCTTTAAATGTCGATTTTGAAAGCACAAAAAAAGCTTATGACCGAAACGGTCATAAGCTTTCATTTTTCTATTCTGCGATTTCAACTACGAGGTAACGATGTGGTTCTTTACCTTCTGAGTGAGTTGAGATGCGTTTATTTTTACTTAACGCAGCGTGAATTTGTTTTCTTTCATACGCTGGAAGTGGTTCTAAGTAAACAGGTTGTTTTGTTTTTAATACTTTACGAGCTGTTCTTTCCGCAATTTGTTGTAATGTTTCACTACGGCGTTGACGGTAATCACCAACATCCACTTGAACTGAAATACGTCCTTTAACGAAACGGTGTACAGATACTTGTGCAAGTACTTGTAAAGCATTCAAGATTTTACCATGTTTTCCGATTAAAAGACCTTGTTTGTCTGTATCGAATACGAAAGTCATGCGGTCACGACGTGCTTCAACCGTTACTGTTGCTTCAGCGCCGTATGTTTTAGCGATGCCTTCTAAGTATTCTTTTGTCACACGAGCAGCTTCTTCTAATTGGTCTACAGTTTCTTCGTAATCTACTTCTCCTGCTTCTTCTTCTTCGAAATCATCTTCATCGAAGTCTTCTTCAGGAACTTCTACTGTTTCTACAGTTACTTCTTCTGCTGTTTCAACAACAGGTTCCACAACTTCTTCTACTACTTCTTCGCTAACCATTGTAGCCACTGGTGTTAATTCCACTTCAGCATTTTTTTGACCGAAGCCAAACAATCCTTTTTTACCTTCAGAAATGATTTCCACAAACACTTGGTCTTGCGGTAATCCTAACTGACGTAATCCTTTTTGGATTGCTTTTTCTACTGAAACGTCACTTACTTTAATTGTATTTGTCATCGTAAACTCTCCTACTCTATAAAAATCATTGTTATTATCTCATGATTGAGACATTTCAACAAGAGCTCTATAAGAATTATTTTCCGTGTCTTCTTTTCGCTTTTTCGAGCGCTCTTGCACGACGTTTTTTCTCAGCGGCAATTGCTTTTTGCTCTTCTTGGAATTTAAATGGATTATTTAATAGTAATGTTTGGCCTACCATAAATACGTTTCCGACTACCCAGTAGAGTGATAACGCACTTGATAACCCAAGAGACATTAATAGGATCATTACTGGCATTACGTACATCATTACTTTACCAGCGCCACCAGTATCTTGCATTTTCATTGTTAACCATGTTGTGATGAATGTAGTTACCGCAGCTAAGACTGGTAAGATGAAGTATGGGTCTGGTTGGTCTAATTGGAACCATAAGAAATGACCTGTTTTCAATACGTCCGTACGACTGATTGCTTGATACAATGCCATCATGACTGGCAATTGAATTAATAATGGTAAACATCCAGCATATTGGTTGATACCTTCACGCTCATATAAAGCGTTCATTTCAGCTTGAAGCATTTCTTGTGTTGCACGGTCGCGTGCTGAATACTTCTCACGTAAAGCTTTAATTTCTGGTTGAAGAATCGCTTGTTTACGCGTGCTTTGGTATTGGAAGTGCATTAAAGGAACCATAATTAAACGAGTAATAATCGTAAAGACGATAATCCCTAAACCGTAACTTCCACCTAATAGGTTTGATAACCAGATGATAAATTGAGATAAATTATAGAGAACAATTCGATCCCAAAATCCTGTACTAGACTCCGTAATTGGAGAAGTTCCACAGGCCGCTAAAAATAAAGTTAAAACTGCTAATGATAAAATCAATTGGCTTTTTTTCTTCACTGAAAAGTCCCACCTTTTAGAATATTTAATTTTCAACGATTCCTATTTATAGTAGGAATCTTAATTTTTAGGTATTAATGTAGCTAATTTTAAAACATGCATCATACTGCTTTTCATTTCTTGATAAGACATTTGTACGATGGGTTGACGAGCAATGACGATAAAATCTACATCTTGCGCCAATTGGTCGTCCAGTTCCATTAAAATATGACGGATTCTTCTCTTTAGACGATTACGCGTAACCGCATTTCCAAGTTTTTTGCTGACAGAGATTCCCACACGAAAATGGGATTGGTCTTCCTTATTATATTGATAAATAACGAATTGACGGTTCGCTGTCGATTTTCCTTTATGAAATACCTTTTGAAATTCGCGGTCTTTCTTTACTCGAAATGATTTCTTCATCTACTTGAATCTCTCCAGTCACTCAAATGGTTTTTAAAAAAAAAGACCACTGAGACGTTCAGTGATCTAAGCTGCTAAAACTTTTCTACCTTTACGGCGTCTGCTTGCTAATACTCTACGGCCATTTTTTGTGCTCATACGTTTACGGAATCCGTGAACTTTTTGACGTTTGCGTTTGCTTGGTTGATATGTTCTTTTCATTCGTGTGCACCTCCTACTGTAAATGAAATATCTAGTCTCCCTAGACAGTCTAGTACATTATAAATATAAAATCTTTACTTGTCAATATAAACTATCTAATCACTAAATTACTGAAGTATCATAACATATTCAGGCTAAAAATTTCTACAAATAACTGTTGATTTCGCTCTATTTTTTTAGTTATTCACATCGATGGTGGATAGTTTTTTTGCATAAAAGACGATTTCCACAGACTTATGAACAATTTATCCACAAAATAACATCCTGTTTACAAAAATTATGCACAATGGTGGATAACTCTATTAAATTCCTTTTATATCAACTTTTTTAGTTGTTTATAACTGCTCTTTTTTTGTGTATATCTCTGTGAATTTCCACTTTTTTATTCGACTTATCCACCGTTTTGTGGATAAAGTTATCCAATTCTCACTTTTTTTTGTGATTTTATCAATCCGATTGTGGAAAACTTTTTGGAAAGATGGTACACTGTTAAATGGATTAGAATCTTGAAAACGATATAAGGAGGTGCATTTATGAATTCCATCCAAGAATTTTGGAAACTATTATTAGAACACTTTGAAAAAACAAATTCCGAATTTACCTTTAATCACTGGATTAAACCAGCTGAACCGATTCGAATTGAACAAAATATTCTCTATATTAAAGTGCCTTCTAAGACATTTGCGAGATATTGGCAAGATAACCTCATTAGAGACATTATGGAAATTGGATATGATTACTTTAGACAATCGTTTGAACCACGTTTTATCGATTCAGAAGATGAAGGTCCAGTAAATACTCTATTCCATCAAGGAGTCGAAGAAATTCAACCAAATATTCCTGAAACTCCAACAATGGTTGCCATCGAGGAAGACTCGCATTTGAATCCTAAATATACATTTGAAACTTTCATTATTGGGAAAGGAAATCAAATGGCCACGGCTGCCGCGCATTACGTTGCGGATAACCCTGGTAATACCTACAACCCTCTTTTCTTCTATGGAGGTGTAGGACTTGGAAAAACTCATTTAATGCAAGCGATTGGGAATAAATATAAGAAGAGCCATCCAAACGCGCGTGTCAAATACGTGACGAGTGAAGAGTTTATGAATGAAATGATTGCTTCGATTGGATCAAAGACACCGCAAGAATTCCGCAATCGTTACCGTAATGTGGATATCTTACTGGTCGATGATATTCAATTCTTAGCGAAAAAAGAAGCAACTCAAGAAGAGTTCTTCCATACATTTAATGCGCTTTTCAATAACCAAAAACAAATCGTATTAACGAGTGACCGTCAACCAACGGAAATTAAAGAATTACAAGAACGTCTCGTATCTCGTTTCGTATCTGGTTTATCCGTAGATATTACTCCACCAGACTTAGAAACGCGTATTGCGATCTTACAAAACAAAGCACAATCACTTGGATTTAATATTCCAATTGAAGTGTTGAGTTATGTCGCAGGTCATATTCAATCAAACGTCCGTGAATTAGAAGGAGCATTAATGCGTCTTCAAGCGTACTCAGTGATGGTTGGACAAGATATTTCGACAGACTTGGCTGCAGAAGCGTTGCAATCGTTCCTTCCTGGAGGCGACGAGAAGCTTCTTACAGTTCATGATATCCAAAGCGCCGTTGCGAAATACTACAATATTACAGTAGAAGATATTAAAGGAAAGAAAAGAACGAAGACGATGGTTCAACCGCGTCAAATCGCGATGTACCTCTCTCGTGAATTAACACGTGTTTCTCTTCAAAAGATTGGTGCTGATTTTGGTCGTGACCACTCAACGGTTATTCACGCCTATGAAAAAATTAGCCAAGAAGCTAAAGATGATCCAGAAACGATTCGCGTGATTAATGAAATCAAGCATTCGCTCGGTTATTAAGCTGTGGATAAGTCCCATAAAACGGTGGAGTTTTCCACAATGGTTATCCACAATTAAAAATGGTCTCTGTTATAAGGAAAATGGACTTTTCCACAATATACACAGGCCCTACTACTATTACTATTTTATTAATAAATAAATTAAATATAAAAGCACACCCTAAAGGAGGCAGTTATGAAATTTTCAGTAAACAGACAAGGGTTCTTAAAAAATCTTGTAGATGTGCAACGTGCAATTCCATCAAAAACAACAATTCCGATTTTGACAGGGATTAAATTAGTTGCCAGTGAAGAAGGATTAACATTAACAGGTAGTGATTCCGAAGTTTCTATCGAAGTATTCTTACCAATCGAAGACGAAGAATTACAATTAACAGTCCAAGAACCAGGTAGCATCGTTCTTCCTGCTCGTTTCTTTGGAGAAATCGTTAAAAAATTACCTTTAAATCTATTCACACTTGAAACAAATGATCAATTACAAGCAACAATTACAGCAGGTAACGCATCATTTACATTAAATGGATTATCAGCAGTGGATTATCCACAATTACCAGAAATCGAAAAAAATCATGTCATCACCATTCCTGTTCCATTATTTAGACAAGTGATTGTACAAACAGCGGTTGCCGTTTCAACTGCAGAATCTCGTCCAATCTTAACAGGGATTCATATGGTGATTAAAGACAACCAATTAAAAGCAGTCGCAACTGACTCTCACCGTTTAAGCCAACGTATCATTCCGCTACAAATGCCAGCTGGAAGTGATGCATTGACTTTCGAAATGACATTACCTGGTAAAACATTATTAGAATTATCTCGTATCATCGACGGATTAGAAACAATTGATTTTGCGATTACAGATAATCAAATCTTGTTCCAAACAGAAACATTATCCTTCTACTCTCGTTTATTAGAAGGAATGTACCCAGATACAGACCGTTTAATTAACGACGGAGCGAACACTTCTATTACTGTTGTTGCTAGCGAACTTGTAGCAGCTGTAGAACGTGCTTCATTAATGTCACATACGGATAAAAACAATATCGCGACATTAACACTTTCTCCAGAACGTATTCTATTAACAGGTAAATCTCCTGAAGTGGGTACGGTTGAAGAAGAAATCGCTGTGGAAAACTTCGAAGGAGCTCCACTTGAAATTTCATTCAACCCTGACTACTTAAAAGAAGCGTTGAAATTGTTCGGTTCTTCAGAAGCGGTCATCAACTTCTTAGAAGCAAACCGTCCATTCACATTGAAACTAAAAGAAGACCACTCTGGTATTCCACATAGCTTCATTCAATTAGTGACACCTGTTCGTACATTCAACGGGTAATCATAAGAATTAACACTCTCACTCGAGCTTTCATTTTGAAGGCTCGAGTTTTTTATTTTTAACTCTATTTTTGCTTTTGCCCGAAATTCACTTATAAGTGAATTTTGAGCAGTGTGATTTTTGGGTAATTTTTGGGTTAAAACTTTCAATTTTTGAAAAAATCCCGTTAAATTTTGTTTTTTGTTTTTTTAGGCTTTTTTGTTGTTTTTGACTCAAAATTGAAATAACCCCCTAAATTTTGCAATTTCTTTGCGAAAAGCGTGTAAAAATTGTATAATATTGTAGAGTTATTCTACTTAAAAATATGTGAGCATGCATGAGTTTAATGGAGTTCTCACCAATATCCATTAGAAAAGAGGAAGTTCATGACAACTATCGTATCGATCTCTGATGAGTACATTACATTAGGGCAATTTTTAAAACATATTGACGTCATTACAACGGGCGGACAAGCAAAATGGTACCTGCAAGAATATACAGTTTTTGTAGATGGAGAGTTAGAAAATCGACGCGGTAGAAAATTATATCCGAATACACGTGTCGAAATACCTGATGAAGGTATTTTTATTGTGAAAGAAATGAAATCGGATGAAAATGATTTGAACACACATGACGCATGAAGCTGACTAATTTACAATTACAAAACTTTCGTAATTATGAATCTGTCCAACTAGAGTTTACAGACGGTGTGCATGTTTTTATTGGTGAAAATGCACAAGGAAAAACCAACCTGATGGAGTCGATTTATGCCTTGGCGATGACAAAGAGCCACCGCACTACAAACGACAAAGAACTGATTGGATGGAAAAAAGAGTTTGCAACGATTAAAGGGACCGTTGAAAAAACAGCGACAAAGACGAATTTAGAATTGCAATTTTCTAAAAAAGGAAAAATCGCGAAAGTGAATTATTTGGAGCAAAAACGACTGAGTTCCTACCTTGGAAACTTGAATGTCATTCTATTTGCCCCAGAGAATCTCACGCTTGTCAAAGGGTCTCCGCAAAATAGACGTAAATTCGTGGATATGGAACTTGGACAAATGAGTTCCCTCTACCTCTATGATTTAGTGGAATATAATCGCGTCTTAAAACAACGCAATACGTATTTGAAGCAGCTAGCGATTAAGAAAAAGCAGCCGGACGAATATTTAGAGGTTTTAAGCGAGATGTTAAGCGAGTTAGCAAGTAAAATCGTCTTTCATCGTCTCGATTTTATGAAGCAATTGGAGGCTTTAGCCATTCCGATTCATGACCAGTTATCGCTTGGTCGTGAGAAATTTTCGGTTTCGTATCAAGCAACGATTCCGTTGGAGGATGGTTTAACTCCTTCGCAAATGAAAGAAATCTATATCGATCAATTCAAGAAGAATCAAACTCGTGAGGCGGATCAAGCCACAACGCTGATTGGACCGCACCGTGACGATTTGATTTTTTATTTGAACGAGATTCCGGTTCAAACGTACGGTTCGCAAGGACAGCAACGTTCGACCGTTCTCAGCTTGAAGCTTGCGGAAATCGAATTGATGAAATTATCGACGGGTGAGTATCCTCTTCTATTATTAGATGACGTATTGTCCGAACTCGATGATGATAGACAAACTCATCTAATTAAGGCCATTGAAAATAAGGTACAAACCTTTATTACCACAACGAGCCTGGATGGGATTAAGCAACAATTTATTAATGAACCAGTCGTAATACCGATTGAAAAAGGAACTATTTTAAAAACGGAGAGTGAGAATTAGCATATGACAGAAGAAAATAAAGCTGAATTAGCTGCGCAATATGATGCCAGTCAGATTCAAGTATTAGAAGGACTCGAAGCTGTTCGTAAACGTCCTGGGATGTATATTGGTTCAACAAGTAGTGCTGGGTTGCACCACCTTGTTTGGGAAATCGTGGATAACTCAATCGACGAAGCGTTGGCTGGGTTTGCGACACATATCGAAATCGAAATCACTAAAGAAAACCATATTCGCGTAACCGATGATGGTCGTGGGATTCCGGTCGATATTCAAGAAAAAACAGGTCGTCCTGCCGTAGAAACTGTATTTACAGTGCTTCACGCCGGTGGTAAATTCGGCGGCGGAGGCTATAAAGTTTCTGGGGGGCTTCACGGGGTTGGGGCTTCTGTTGTAAATGCTCTTTCAACAGACTTAACCGTTCAAGTATTCAAAGATGGCAACATTTACGAGCAATCTTATAGCCGTGGTGCCGTATTAGAAGATTTAAAAATTATTGGGAAAACAGATAAACACGGTACAAGCGTTTATTTCGTACCAGACCCAGAAATCTTCCAAGAAACAACTGTCTTTGATTTTGATAAATTAGCCAACCGTGTGCGTGAATTAGCGTTCTTGAACAAAGGATTAAAATTAACGATTACGGATTTCCGCGAAGAAGAGCCAGTGAGAAAATCATTCTGCTACGAAGGCGGGATTAAGAGCTATGTCGAACACTTAAATAAATCAAAACAAGTGTTATTCGAAGAGCCAATTTACGTGGAAGGAGAACAAGATGGCATTCAAGTAGAAGTGGCAATGCAATACACTTCTGGATACCATACAAACCTTCTCAGCTTTACGAATAATATCCACACTTATGAAGGTGGTACTCACGAATCAGGGATGAAGACGGCTTTAACACGTGTGATTAACGATTACGCGCGTCGTCAAAAATTGATGAAAGAAAACGAAGAAAAACTAAGCGGTGAAGATGTCCGTGAAGGGTTAACTGCCGTTATTTCTATCAAACACCCTGATCCACAGTTTGAAGGACAAACAAAAACGAAATTAGGAAACTCTGAAGCTCGTACGATTACAGACCGTCTGTTTTCAACACACTTCGATAAATTCTTAATGGAAAACCCTCAAGTCGCACGTAAGATTGTTGAAAAAGGGATTTTAGCTTCAAAAGCACGTCTTGCTGCAAAACGTGCCCGTGAAGTGACTCGTAAGAAATCTGGTTTAGAAATTTCAAACTTACCAGGGAAACTAGCAGACTGCTCAAGCAATGACCCAACGATTACTGAATTATTCATCGTCGAAGGGGACTCTGCGGGTGGTTCAGCAAAACAAGGACGTTCACGTCATTTCCAAGCGATTTTACCAATCCGCGGGAAAATCTTGAACGTTGAAAAAGCAACACTCGATAAAATTTTAGCCAACGAAGAAATTCGTTCGCTCTTTACAGCGATGGGAACTGGTTTTGGTGGAGATTTTGATTTATCGAAAGCTCGTTACCAAAAATTAGTTATCATGACCGATGCCGATGTCGATGGAAGTCACATCCGTACATTGCTCATTACTCTTTTCTATCGTTATATGCGCCCTGCAGTGGAAGCTGGATATATTTACATCGCGCAACCACCTCTTTACAAATTGAAACAAGGGAAAAATGAATACTACATTCAAAATGATGAAGAGTTAGAAGCGAAACTAAAAGAATTACCAGCACATCCAAAACCACAATTATCACGATACAAAGGTCTTGGGGAAATGGATGCAGAACAATTATGGGAAACAACCATGAACCCTGAAAACCGTTCAATGTTACAAGTATCTGTGGAAGATGCTGCAGAAGCGGATCAAATTTTAGATATCTTGATGGGCGACCGTGTAGAACCACGTCGTGAATTCATTGAAAGCAATGCGAAATACATCAATATGGAAGATTTAGATATCTAATCCAGTAATCGAATTTGAAGAGAAGAATAGAAAAGGAGACGAATTATGTCTGAAGAAGTGAAACACTTTGAAGAAACTTTTGAATCAACTGATTTAGTACAAACGATGCGTAAATCATTTCTAGAGTATTCGATGAGTGTTATTGTATCGCGTGCCCTACCAGATGTACGCGATGGATTAAAACCAGTACACCGTCGTATTTTATATGGAATGAGTGAACTTGGAGTGACACCGGACAAACCGCATAAGAAATCTGCGCGTATTGTCGGGGACGTAATGGGTAAATATCACCCACACGGTGACTCTGCAATTTACGATGCCATGGTTCGTATGGCACAAGATTTTTCATACCGTTACCCATTAATCGATGGACACGGTAACTTTGGTTCTGTCGATGGAGACGGAGCCGCTGCGATGCGTTATACAGAGGCTCGTATGAGTAAAATTGCTCTTGAAATGCTTCGCGATATTAACAAAGATACGATTAATTTCCGTGATAACTACGATTCAACAGAACATGAACCGGAAGTATTACCAGCACGTATTCCAAACCTATTAGTAAACGGTGCAACAGGGATTGCGGTTGGGATGGCAACAAATATTCCACCACATAACTTGGCGGAAGTTATCTCTGCTCTTCACTTATTAATGAAGAACCCTGATGTCACAACTACTGAATTGATGGAAGCTCTCCCTGGACCTGACTTCCCAACTGGAGGAATTGTCTTAGGGAAATCTGGAATTCGTCGTGCGTACGAAACAGGACGCGGATCGATTACGGTTCGTGGACGCGTACAAATCGAAGAATTGAAAAACGGAAAAGAACGCATCATCATCACTGAATTACCATATATGGTAAATAAAGCGCGTTTAGTAGAACGTATCGCACAATTACACCACGAGAAGAAAATCGAAGGAATTACTTACTTAAACGATGAATCTGACCGTGTCGGAATGCGTGTCGTGATTGAAGTGCGTCGTGATGTTTCAGCATCCGTTGTATTAAATAATTTATACAAATTAACACCATTACAATCAAACTTCGGCTTCAATATGCTTGCGATTGTAAATCAAGAGCCAAAAGTATTGAGCTTAAAAGAAATTTTACGCCACTACTTAGATCACCAAGAAGAAGTCGTTCGTCGTCGTAGCTTATTCGATAAGAAAAAAGCGGAAGACCGCGCTCACATCTTAGAAGGGTTACAAATCGCTTTAGATCATATCGATGCGATTGTGGCCATCTTAAGAAGTTCAGCAAGTGGAGATGTCGCCAAAGACCGCTTCATGAATGAATACGGCTTAAGCGATAAACAAGCACAAGCAATCCTTGATATGCGTATGGTTCGTTTAACAGGATTAGAACGTGAGAAAATCGATGCAGAATACAACGAATTACAAGCAACGATTCAATACTTAGAAAAAGTATTAGCGAGCGAAGAACTTCGTTACGAAATCATCGAACAAGAATTACTTGAAATCCAACAACGTTTCGACAATCCTCGTCGTACAGAATTATTAGTCGGAGAAGCATTAAGCCTTGAAGATGAAGATTTAATCGAACAAGAAGATGTCGTAATCACATTAACGAAGAATGGATATATCAAACGTCTTGCCAACACTGAATTCAAGGCACAACGCCGTGGAGGACGTGGGGTTCAAGGAATGAGCGTCCATGATGATGACTACGTGGAAAACATGATTTCATGTTCAACACACGATTCACTCCTCTTCTTTACGAATACAGGGAAAGTTTACCAAGCAAAAGGGTATGAAATTCCTGAATATAGCCGTACTGCAAAAGGATTACCGGTTATCAACTTATTAAACATTGATTCAGCTGAGAAAATCCAAGCGATTATCAGTGTTCCTGAATCAGATGAATCAGAACGTTACTTGTTCTTCACAACATTACGAGGAACAGTAAAACGTGTTCGTCTATCAGAATTCAAGAATATCCGTACAAATGGTCTACGTGCCATCCAATTACGCGAAGATGATGAATTGATCCGTGTAGTAGTTACAAGCGGAAATGATGGAATCATCCTCGGAACATATCACGGTAATGCTGTAAGCTTCCATGAAGATAAAGTTCGTGCGATGGGTCGTACCGCTTCAGGTGTTCGTGGGGTTTCTCTACGTGAGGGCGACTATGTCATCGGAATGGATATTTTAACGCCAGACCGTGAAGTATTAGTGGTCAGCGAGAAAGGGTACGGAAAACGTACAGCAGCTTCTGAATACGCATTGAAAGGACGTGGCGTGAAAGGGGTTCGTACACTTCGTATTACGGAGAAAAATGGACCACTTGTCTGCCTACGTACTGTAACTGGAGACGAAGACTTACTTATCATGACGAATAAAGGGGTTATCATCAGATTCCATGCCGAAGACGTGTCTCAAACAGGCCGTGGCGCACTTGGAGTTCGTATGATGCGTCTCGATCAAGATGCGATTGTAAGTTCATTAGCGATTGTAGACCGCGAAGAAGAAACAGAAGAAGGATCTGAAGCAACTGACTCATCGACTGAATCAGTAGCAACAGAAAATCCAACTGCATC
>CAKAPS010000037.1:0-13491 GCA_916719965.1 uncultured Streptococcus sp. | reverse complement strand
CCATGTGCTTGGTTCTTTTTTATGGATAAAAAAACGCATACTGCCATAGAGGCAATATGCGTTTTTGTCTTTTATTGTAGTAAAGAATCAAAGTTTCTTCTTCTATATAATAGTCTGCGAACTTCCATCGTGTGTCCTATAACTACATAATAAATGGAGAAATTCTTAACGCGAATTCTATAGTAAGGATGCTTACGAACACGATTAGACGGAACAGGTTGAAATAAAAGTGGGTTGAGAAATCTCTTAAAAATAGCTTTTTCAATCTCATCGACTAATCGATTCGCTGCAGAAGGATTATTCAATTCGTCAGCAATATAGTGCACAACATCCGCTAAATCTTTATAGAATAATGGTAGGTAGGATAGTTGATACTCACTATTTTCCATTGATTTTTCCTCTGATTTGATCAAACACTTCGGAATGTGTATAACGGGTCTCGTCAGTTTCGGCAATTCTGTCAGCAACATCAAGCTCTCTCTCGACGGACTCCATAAGAGTAGTATATTGTTCTACGCTGAGGACGACCATTGAACCGTGACCGTTTTTAGTCAAAAATACGGGAACATTGTCGTTTAAAACAATCTCTTCAATTTCAGGAAACTTATTACGTAAATCGGATACGGGTCTAATATGAATCATAGTGCATGCTCCTTTCTTATCAATATTTTATCATAAAAATAGCAAAAGAGATACCGTTAGAATTTTTAAGATAGAATTGAGTTCTTTCTTGACAGAAGAAAGTCAATCATGTAAACTAATAAAAGTTGAATGCGACCGAAGACAGTAGGGGGCACTAGCCTTAATATCCTACCGAGGGAGAACAAGTTGATCTTATTTCTCTATGTCTTTGTGGGTATAGAGTTTTTTTTATGCCCTACCTAAATTTCAGGAGGTGAAAAACGAAGATGAGTGAAGCAATCATTGCTAAAAAAGCGCAACTAGTTACAGAAGTTGCTGAACAGTTCAAAAACGCATCATCAGTTGTTGTTGTTGACTATTTAGGAATTACTGTAGAAGAAGCAACAAATCTACGTGCAGAATTACGTAAAGCAGGTGTACAATTTGCAGTTGTTAAAAACAGCATTTTATCACGTGCAGCTAAAGAAGCTGGTTTAGAAGGAATGGATGACATTTTCAAAGGACCATCAGCTGTAGCTTTCAGTAACGAAGATGTAGTAGCTCCTGCTAAAATCTTAGCTGACTTTGCTAAAAAAGTTGAAGCTTTAGAAATTAAAGCAGGTGTTGTTGAGGGTAAAGTTTCTTCAAAAGAAGAAATCGAAGCTCTTGCAAAATTACCAAGCCGCGAAGGGTTACTTTCAATGCTATTATCAGTATTACAAGCACCAGTTCGCAACACTGCATTGGCAATCAAAGCCGTTGCAGATCAAAAAGATGGCGCAGCAGCTTAATAAAGCTAGCTAGCTAACTTAAAAACACAAACAAAATTTTATTAAATAACCAAAAAATGGAGGAAATTAAAAATGGCATTAAACATTGAACAAATCATTGCTGACATTAAAGAAGCAACTGTATTAGAATTAAACGACTTAGTAAAAGCTATCGAAGAAGAATTTGGAGTAACAGCAGCAGCTCCTGTAGCTGTAGTAGCTGGTGGCGCTGGCGAAGCTGCAGAAGAAAAATCTGACTTCACTGTAGAATTAACTTCTGCTGGAGACCAAAAAATTAAAGTAATCAAAGTTGTTCGTGAAGCAACTGGATTAGGATTAAAAGAAGCTAAAGCATTAGTTGATGGCGCTCCTGGCGTATTAAAAGAAGGCGTAGCTAAAGAAGAAGCTGAAGCATTAAAAGCTCAATTAGAAGAAGTTGGAGCTTCAGTAACATTAAAATAATTTTTAATGACACTTTGAAAGGTCGGACTATCCAGTCCGACCTTTTTTGTGTAGAATAAAAGAGATTTGATGCTGGAAAGGAGGGCTTTATGGTGAAATTTCATGAATTTGGAGATAATCATAATCCTCATATTGTATTGATTCATGGTGGAGGGAATTCCTGGTGGAATTATTTGCAACAAGCACGTCTTCTGTCAGATAGATACCATGTGATTTTACCTGTGCTAGACGGCCATGGTGAGGAGTGTCAAAAAGAATATGTGTCCACAGAACAATCTGCACAGGAAATTCTGGAGTATATAAAAGAACAATGTGATGGTCATGTATTTGCCATTGGCGGCGTGTCTCTTGGCGGACAAATTGTCATGGAGTTACTTTCGTTAGATTCTCTTATAGCTGACAAAGCTATTATTGATGGAAGCCTCTGCATTCCACAACCGAAACTAGCGAAAATGAGTATCTTTTTTGTAAAATGTTTTGGGAAGTTGATGTTCGGTAAGACTGCCTGTAAAATGCAACTAAAACTCATGAGAAAGATGTATCCTAAGATGGCTTATCCAGAAGAATTAGAAAGGTACTATTTGGAGGATATGCCACGATTGCCCATCAAAACATTAGTAACGATTTATAAAACCTATATGGCCAGTTATCATCTGAAACCAGCGATTTCAAATAGTTCAGCAGAGGTCCTCTATATTTATGGAGAAAAAGAAATGAAGTGCGTGAAGGAGTCGGCAAAACTATTTCAGAAAATGCATCCTAATTGTATTTTATATGAAGCAAAAGGATATAATCACGGATATTTATCCACTTATCTTCCGTTGGAGTGGATGGAACTGGTAACGCCTTTTTTTGAAAGAGAAGAGTAGCATTAAAAGGAAAGGAGGGCTAGCGATGTCAATTACGAGTCATATTGTCCGTACATTATTTACTATCGGGGATTTAAAGCGAGATTTGGGTTGGAAGAAACCACGGAATGTAGATAGTGTCGAGAACATTAGCTACGCAGAAGATGACAAGTGGCATCTTCTGGATGTCTATCGTCCAAGAAAAGCGACGGGGCCCCTTCCTGTCATTGTCAATATTCATGGTGGCGCTTGGGTCTATGGGGATAAGAAAGTTTATGCTCCCTATTGTATGTATTTAGCCAGTCGTGGGTTTGCAGTAATTAATGCGAGTTATCGTTTAGCTCCAAGGCATACCTTTCCTGCTCCTTTAGAAGATGTTGGGAAAATGGTAGAGTGGGTATTTCATCACGCAGATGAGTATGGCTTAGATCTTTCGAATCTTTTCTTTGTGGGAGATTCTGCTGGGGCGCATTTGGCGACGGCGTATACGGCGATTCAGTTAAATGAAGCTTATGCGAAAAATTTTCCTGGGATTCAAGTAGCAAAAAGCTTTATTCCAAAAGGATTGCTCTTAAACTGTGGAGTATTCGATATGGAGGCCGAATGGAAGAAGCAAGGACGCGCGTTGACACCATTTCTAACGGAACTACTGGGTGAGAAACCGACTGTTGAAGCTGTGAAGCAAATGAGCCCTGCACAGTATATGACTTCAGATTTTCCTCCAGTTCATCTAACAACGAGTAATGGAGACTTCTTACGGAAACATTCTTATCGCTTGAAGGAAGTGTTGGAGAAGAAGGGCGTGGAAGTTGTGTTTAAAGAATATGGGGAGAAAAAGAAACCTCAAGGGCATGTATTCCATTTGAATCTGAAAAATAAAGTGGGTCAACAATGTAATGAAGACCAAATTCAATATATTAAAAATCTTATTAAATAAGGCCTTAAAGCAAATGAGTTTGTTTTAAGGCTTTATTTTTTTTAAGAAGTGAAATAAAAATCTTGTTTTTTTAAAATGAACGTGTTAAACTTGTTCTTGTATCAGATACAAGACAAAAGGAGGTTCAAACAATTGGATACTAAATTTTCAGTAGCTTTACATATTTTGGCTATGATTAGTGAAAGTCGTGATATTCTCAGTTCACAAGCGCTAGCCGAGAGTGTTGGAACGAACCCAAGTTATATTCGTAAAGTCATCGCTCTATTGAAAAAAGCTGAGATTATTCGCTCGCAACAAGGGAAATCAGGGTATGAGCTGACGAAATCGCCAAAAGAAATTAGTCTATTAGAAATCTATTTTGCCACTCAAGAGGTAAAGGGAATAACATTATTCCCAATTCATCAAAACACGAATCTAAATTGTCCAGTTGGAAATCATATTGGAGCAGCAATTTCTCCAATTTTTTCAAGCGTGGAGGCTCATTTAGAACAAGAGTTACAATCAAAAACATTACAAGATGTGATCGATAATCTTTATGATGTCGCTAGCAAAAAGTAAACTGACTTGGCAACAAGTCAGTAAAATTTTAACTAACATGTATCAACAAGTGATACAACAAAGAAAGGAAAATCAACATGAAAGCAGCACAACACACAATCTATAACAAAAATAATCTTATCTTAAATATTACAACTATTGAGAAACCAACGATTTCTATAAATCAAGTATTAGTAAAAGTAAAAACAGCAGGGGTAAATCCGTTAGATAATATGATTTCTCGAGGAGAGGTTAAATTAATTGTTCCGTATTCATTACCTCAAACAGCTGGAAATGAAGTTGTCGGAATCGTCGAAGAAGTAGGAAGCGAAGTAACAGCGTTCAAGAATGGTGACCGCGTGTTCGGTAGACTTCCATTGGATGCCATTGGAGCTTTTGCTGAATATGTAGCGGTTGATAGCGATGCGTTGGCATTTGTTCCAGATTATTTATCAGATGAAGAGGCTGCCGCTGTACCGTTAACGGCTTTAACGATTATGCAAGCATTAGAATTAATGGGGGCAGAAGCTGGGAAAACAATCTTTATCTCTGGTGGTACTGGTGGAGTCGGAGGAATGGCTATTCCGATTGCAAAAGCAAAAGGGCTCACAGTTATTACAAATGGGGATGCATCGAATAAAGAACGCGTTCTATCCATTGGTGCAGACCGATTCATCGATTACAAAACAGAAGATTATACACAAACCGTTAGTGATGTCGATTACGTCTTAGATACTCTTGGCGGCGCAGAAACAGAAAAACAAATGTCGATTATGAAAAAAGGTGGGCATTTAGTATCTTTAAGAGCGATGCCAAATGGAGCTTTTGCTAAAGAAATGAATTTACCAAAATGGAAACAATTCTTATTCGGATTGGCAGGTCGAAAATTTGATAAAATGGCTCAAAAATACGGCATTCACTATCATTTCATTTTCGTTCGTAGTAATGGAGCGCAATTGCAAGAAGTCGCAGATATCTTTACAAAACTAGAAATTAAACCATCGATTGATACCGTATTTACATTCGACGAAGTCAATGCAGCACTAGATAAAGTGGCAAA
Source organism: uncultured Streptococcus sp. (assembly GCA_916719965.1). GTDB lineage: Bacteria > Bacillota > Bacilli > Lactobacillales > Aerococcaceae > Granulicatella. Next base: position 8,256 of record CAKAPS010000037.1, on the reverse strand, counting down.
TGGTCGTTCACGCGGTAAAACAGTATTAAAATTTTAAAAGGGGAACATAAAATGTCTTATATTACAACAGCAAATCAGTATATTACGGTAGGGGGCAATCAAATTGCGTACCGTGAATTGAGTAAAGGAAAGTCAGAAATGCTATTAGTGATGCTTGTTCATTTGGCTGCAGTGTTAGATAATTGGGATCCAAAATTATTAGATCTTATTGCACAAGAGCAGCATGTGATTGTCATGGATTTACCCGGAGTGGGAGCGAGCCAAGGGAAAGTAGCGGATACGATTCCAAGGATGGCTACTCAAACGGTTGAAATTATCAAAGCATTAGGGTACGACAAAATTAATCTATTAGGATTATCTATGGGCGGAATGATTGCACAAGAGATTGTTCGGTTAGAGGGAAATCTTGTAAATCGACTCATTCTTGCAGGAACAGGCCCTCGTGGTGGCGTAGAAATGGATAAAGTAACTGGGAAAACATTTAGATTTATGTTCAAAGGTGCGTTACATCGTGTGGATCCAAAACGTTATATTTTCTATAACCATGACGAACAAGGCGGTGTAGAAGCTGCGAAGGTTCTTAGCCGTATGGGAATGCGTAAAAAAGAAGATTCTGATAAGGAGATGAATATCCCAGGGTTCCTTACACAATTAAAAGCGATTAAACGTTGGGGGAAAGATGCGCAAGATTCTCTTGAATTTATTACGCAACCTACATTAATTGTGAATGGGGATAATGACTTACAAGTACCAACTGCAAATTCTTATGAAATGCACGAGAAAATTGAAGGAAGCAAATTGATTATTTATCCAAACGCAGGTCACGGATCAATTTTCCAATATGCTGAAGAATTCTCCACAGAGTTATTAGCATTTTTAGCAGAGTAAACTATATAAAACACAAAAACTCGAAGCGGATTTCCGTTTCGAGTTTTGTGTTATTGTATTGTTTTATTTTCTCAACTGATGCGTCAATTTGTAGCTGCTTTCCAAAATGTCGTTAGCACGTCTTTCGTCTTTTTGAAGAAGCCCTAAGTAGAGTAAGTCGACTAAGAAGAGTGAGTCGTTACGACTGGTAATGGCTGCGGAACGAATCGATTTTTCGTGGCGAGGAACTTTGAGGCAATAGGTGCTGAGAGCGTCTAGATTGCCGTTGCCTTGTCCAGTAATCGATACGGTTGGGATGCCACGTTCTTTAGCAATTTCAAAGGCTGCATTGACTTCTCTTGTGCTGGCAGAGTAGCTGACACCGATTACTAAGTCTTTTTCCGTAGCATTGCTAAGGCTTGCAAGTTGGATATGTGAGTCGGTGTGGTACACGATATTTTTACCGATACGGCTTAGTTTAAAGTAAATATCGCTGCAGACCAGACCTGAAGCGCCGACCCCAAAAGTGTAGATTTTGTTCGCATTTTTGAGTAAGTCAATCACGTGGTCGAGTGTGTCGTCGTCGATTAGTTCAATCGTCATCTCATAGGAACGAGTAACCGTCTTAATTAATTTAGATTGAATGGTTTTTATAGAGTCGTCTTTATCGATTTGTTCATCGATGGACTGTGAGTTTTGCTGTGCTAAATTCACCTTAAATCGAGAGTAAGAACGGAACCCAATTTTTTTAATATATTTACTAATAGAAGAAGACGAAACCCCAATTTCATCTGCCAATACATGAATGCTTGAAGAAAGTACGATATCTGAATGCTTTGAGATGAATTCTTCAATTTTTTTATCTGTTGCTGTTAAAAACTTTTTCATGGAATCCCTACCTTTTTTGAGAAATATTGTTTCCGATTTCATTATACAGTATTGAAATAAAATTTACAACGCTGTATAATATGTTTAAGAAAAACGATTTCATTATGAATTTTAGTGGAATTTTTAAGAGGAGGTGGAGAAAATGGATGACATTTCAAAATTGATGACAGAGCAAGTCAATGACAGAAGTAAGGATATTGAAACGCAGTCGATTCGTGAGATTTTACGTTATATGAATGACGAAAACAGAAAAATCACTGATGCGATTGAACAGTGCATTCCAGAAATTGAAAAAGTGACAGCAGGTGTTGTACAAGCATTCGAGAAAGGAGGCCGACTGATTTATCTGGGCGCGGGGACTTCTGGTCGACTTGGTGTTCTGGACGCAAGCGAGTGCCCACCAACATTCGGTGTATCACCGGAGATGGTAGTGGGACTGATTGCAGGTGGAGATTACGCTCTTCGAAACGCCATTGAAGGTGCCGAAGACGATGAAACCTTAGCCGAGGCACAGTTAAGAGACTTGGATCTTGTCAAAGAGGATGTAGTCGTCGGAATTAGCGCGAGTGGACGCACACCTTATGTCGCAGCAGGTCTTGCCTATGCCAATGAGGTTGGATGTTTCACAGGTGCGATTTCCAATTCTCCAAATGCTTTAATTTCTAACATTGCTTCGGTTGGTATCGAAGCGATTACTGGGCCAGAAGTGGTTACCGGATCTACTCGGATGAAAGCAGGTACGGCTCAAAAAATCATTCTCAATATGATTACAACGACTGCAATGATTCAAGTAGGAAAAATTTTCAAAGGATATATGGTCGATGTTCAACCAACGAACCTAAAGTTGAAACAACGAGCGACCAATATTCTCTCTAAAATCACAAATCTTTCTCCTGAAGACGCAAGAAGTGTTCTTGAGGAAAATGATTTTGATTTAAAAGTCGCTATTATCTCTCAAATACATCATATTTCGGCAAAAGAAGCAGAACAACTGCTTCAGGCAAATCAGATGAATATTGTCAAGGCAATGAAAAATAAGGAGGCTTAATAAAATGGATGCAAAGAAAGTAGCAAGTGAAATTTTAAGTAAAGTCGGACAGAAGGAAAATGTGGTCAGCAACGCTACATGTATGACTCGCTTACGTCTGACAGTAGCAGATACATCAAAAGTGGATGTCGCTGGATTAAAAGATGTGGATTCAGTATTAGGAGTTGTAGAACGTGAACAAGGAGTTCAAATCGTTTTAGGACCTGGTAAAGTGACTGAAGTTGGTCGCGAATTTTCTGCATTAACTGGAATTGAATTAGGCAGCGTAGATGAAGTAGATGCCGCTGATTTAGCAAAAGAAAATAAAAAAGAAAATAAAGCAAAACATAATGGACCAGTTCAACGTTTCTTGGAACACATCGCTAACATTTTCGTACCATTATTACCAGGGATTATCGCAGCTGGTTTAATTAACGGTATTTCAAACGTTATTAACGTAACAACACAAAATGCATATAACTTTGAATGGTGGTATCAAGCTATCCGTACAATGGGTTGGGGGCTATTCACCTTCTTACCTTTATATGTAGGGTACAATGCTGCTCGTGAGTTCAAAGGAACTCCTATTCTTGGGGCAATCGCAGGAAGTATGTCACTTGGCGTTACAACAATGCCACTTCTTTTAAAAACAGATGCTGGTCAAGTGTTGATGCCATTTACTGATAAACCATTCAACCCAGGTGCTGGTGGTCTATTAGCCGCATTAATGATGGGGATTGTCGTAGCTTACTTAGAACGCGCTATTGATAAAGTAATCCCAACCATGTTGAAGACATTCTTAACACCATTATTAACATTAATCGTTGGTGCATTCTTATCAGTATTAATCATTCAACCTGCTGGTGCTGCGTTAACTCAAGGAATTTACACAGTATTAAACTTCGTATATGAACAATTAGGAATCTTCGGAGGATATATCTTAGCGGCTGGATTCTTACCAATAGTATCTGTTGGTTTACACCAAGCGTTAACTCCAATCCATGTCCTATTAAACAATCCAGAAGGACCAACTCAAGGGATCAACTACCTATTACCAATCTTAATGATGGCCGGTGGTGGACAAGTGGGTGCAGGTTTAGCATTATACTTGAAGACTAAGAACAAAAAATTAAAACAATTAACAAGAGACTCATTACCAGTTGGTATCTTAGGTATCGGGGAACCAATGATGTACGCTGTAACACTTCCTTTAGGTAGACCATTCTTAACAGCCTGCTTAGGATCAGGCTTTGGAGGAATGTTAGCTGTTCTATTCCACTTAGGTACTGTATCTCAAGGGGTTTCAGGATTATTCGGTGCATTAATTATGGTTCCTGGAACACAAGCGTTATTCCTAACTGCAATGGTCGGAGCTTACATCGGTGGCTTTGTCATCACATGGTTATTCGGTGTAGATGAGGATCGTATTAACGAAGTATATGGAAACAAATAGAGCAAACATTTCTTTTGGGCGCTCCATCTATATCAATCTTGGTGAACAAGTTGTGACACAAGTATTAGAAGAAATGAAAGCCGCGCGTCAAACCGTGGCTTTCACTTCTTTTCAGTTACCAGAACATCCGCTAGAAATCTCGGATATGACACGTCTTGTGGAACTCGCTCGTTCATACGAGGTGGATTTAATACCAGACATCGCCCATAAAGATCTTACCAAAGAAAACATAGCAGCTCTGAAAAAAGCAGGGCTATCGTACTTACGTCTGGATGAATTTGGAGACGAAGCGTTTATTGAACGTTGCGGTAAGGCGTTTACGCTAGTCGTGAATGCTTCAACATTTACGCACCGTGAATACAAACTATTGGAACGACTCGGATTTGCAAAAAAAATCATCGCTTGTCATAATTATTATCCAAAAGTGTACTCAGGGATTTCGCTTTCTAAATTTGCAACGATTAACCAAAATTTGCATGCGTTTGGTGTGAAAGTGCTGGCATTTATTCCAGGTGATGAACCTTTAAGAGGACCACTTCATGAGGGATTACCAACCGTTGAAACGCATCGTACATTAGATACGCGCTTGGCAATTTGCGAACTGATTAAGGCGCATACTGATATGATTTTAGTGGGAGATACATTTATTAACGAGTCCACTCAAAAAGTCATGAAGGAATTCCAAGAAGGGTTTGTGTCACTAAAGGCAGAAGCACCCGTGGAATTAACAGGTAAAGTTCTTCGTGATCGTATCGATGCTAGTGATTTTGTGTACCGTATACTCGGTACTCGCGGCTGGGCCTTACTTGGCGGAGAGATTTCTACAACAACCCGCACCGTTGGAGAAATCAATCAAGCAAATAGCCAGTATGGTCGTTACCAAGGCGAAATCGAAATCGCTAAAGTTGAGTTGCCACAAGACGCACGTCAAAATGTCATCGGGCACTTACTTCCATCTGAGATTGCCGTATTTACTGCTTTGCCAGAAGGATTTGGCATTCAATTAGAAGTCGAATAACAAACAGCAATCCATCCGCCACTTTTGGCAGGGTGGATTGTTCATTTTTCAAGACAACATTAGAAAAATGAACCATTTTATGATACTCTAGATGAGTAAAAATTTTATAGGAATAAAGGGGGCCTTTGGATGATAGAGCTGATTGCAACAGTTGAATCCATCCAACAAGCAAAAGACTTGCTTGAAGCGGGCGTGGACACGATTTATTTTGGGGAAGACCAATTCGGACTTCGCCTTCCGATGTCGTTTACACGTGAGGAACAAAAAGAATTAACGGAATTGGCGCACCAATATGGTAAGAAAGCTAGCGTTGCTGTAAACGCGATTTTCCATAATGAAGGAATTGCGCTTGTACCTGAGTATTTGAAATTTTTAAAGGAAATCGGTGTTGATAACATCGCGGTAGGAGACCCAGGTGTGGTTCAAATTATGAAGAACCCTGAGTACTCAATTCCGTATCGTTATGATGCAGCGGTTTTAGTAACAAGTAGTCGTCAAATCAATTTCTGGGGAAAACGTGGTGCCGTTGGTGCGGTGATTGCGCGTGAAATTCCTCGTGAAGAAATGAAAATCTTGGCAGCAGGTGTAGAAATTCCAATCGAAGTTCTTGTGTACGGTGCGACTTGTATCCATCATTCAAAACGCCCACTGTTAAATAACTACTTTAACTATATCGAGAAAAAAGAATCGGTTGAAAAACGTCGCGGTTTATTCGTATCAGAACCTGCCGATGAAGATTCTCACTATTCAATCTACGAAGACATTAACGGAACGCATATTTTCGCGAATAACGACGTGTCTCTTGCACCATATTTGTTAGAACTAACAGAAATGGGCATTCCACAATGGAAATTAGACGGAGTGTTAGCTCCAGGTCAAGATTTCGTGGAAGTAGCGAAATTATTCGTCAATGCTCGTAATGAAATCGAAGCAGGTACATGGACGCCAGAGAAGAGTGCTAGCCTTGAATTACAAGTGCGAGCACACCATCCAAAAGTACGTGGCCTCGAAGCAGGATTTTACTTATTAAATCCAGAAGATGTGAAATAGGAGAGAGTCAAATGGGAAGAAAAATATTGAAAAAACCTGAAGTACTTGCTCCAGCGGGTACTCTTGAAAAACTAAAAACAGCTATTTTATACGGAGCAGATGCGGTTTTCCTTGGTGGGGAAGCGTACGGACTTCGTAGCCGTGCAGGAAACTTCGACTTTGCAGAAATGAAAGAAGCCGTTGATTTTGCCCATGCACATAACGCAAAAGTATATATCGCAGCCAACATGGTCACACACGAAGGTGACGAAAAAGGAGCGGGAGAATTCTTCCGTACGGTTCGTGACATCGGTATCGATGCAGCCATCATCAGTGATATGGCCTTAATGGATATTTGTGCCTCAGAAGCGCCAGGATTACCAATCCATTTATCAACACAATCTTCAGCAGCCAACTACGAAACGCTAAACTTCTGGAAAGACGAAGGCTTAGAGCGTGTCGTGTTAGCGCGTGAGGTGTCAATGGACGAAATTAAAGAAATGCAAGAAAAAGTGGATGTAGAAATCGAAGCATTCATTCACGGTGCAATGTGTATTTCTTATTCAGGCCGTTGCGTATTATCAAACCACATGGTGCATCGTGATGCCAACCGTGGTGGATGTGCGCAGTCTTGTCGTTGGAAATACGGTCTATTTGATATGCCATTTGCCGGTGAAAAGAATATGGTCGGTGCTGGCGAAGAAGGGATCGAAGAGAAATTCTCAATGAGTGCCGTTGACTTAGCAATGATTCAAAACTTACCAGACTTAATCGAAGCTGGTGTAGATAGCTTGAAGATTGAAGGTCGTATGAAATCAATCCACTACGTTTCAACAGTATCGAACGTTTACCGTGCAGCAGTAGATTCTTACTGCGAAGATCCAGATAACTATGTATGCAAACAAGAATGGATTGACGAGTTATGGAAAGCAGCACAACGTGAGTTAGCAACTGGTTTCTACTACCAAATTCCAACTGAAGAAGAACAATTATTTGGCCCACGCCGTCAAATTCCTCAATATGCTTTCGTTGGACAAGTACTTGAGTATGACCCAGAAACTCAAATGGCAACCGTACAACAACGTAATAACTTCAAAGTTGGAGACCATATCGAGTTCTACGGACCAGGAATGCGTCACCACGAAGAAGCATTAACACAATTGTGGGATGAAAATGGCGAAGAAATCGAAGCAGCTCCTCATGCGATGATGATCTGCAAGATGAAAGTATCTGAGCCAGTGAAACCTTTAGATATGATTCGTAAACGTCGTTAAGACGAATTTTTAAAAGAAAGAAGGAAAGCAAATGTCATTACCAAATTGCCCTAAATGTGGTTCAGAATACACATATGAAGATGGCGTATTATTAGTATGTCCAGAATGTGCGTATGAATGGGAACCAGGTTCAGAAGTTGAAGAAGGCCCAGTAGCCATCGATGCGAACGGAAATAAATTACAAGATGGCGATACTGTAACAGTCATCAAAGATTTAAAAGTGAAAGGCGCTCCGAAAGATATTAAGCAAGGAACACGTGTGAAGAATATTCGCATCGTGGAAGGCGATCATAATATCGATTGTAAGATAGATGGATTCGGCGCAATGAAACTTAAATCTGAATTTGTTAAAAAGATTTAATGGGAGTCCCGTAGGGACTACATTCAAGCCCTTTGGATATCTTCATAATAACGACAACAGCTGTACCGGCGTAAGCCTAGGTCTTACGCCTACCGAGCCTCAAAGATTCTCTAGAAAATAAATTTTCAAGAGAATCTAATTCGCATCGGTTACTAGTCGCTATTGTTGTTATTATAGAATCCAAAGGGCTTTTTCTGTAGTCCCTCGACACAACCAGAACTCTATATCAGCTCGAATTAAGTTTTATTGCTTCTCATAAAAGACCGGATTCGGCTTTTTAGTGCTTGTTAAAGTAGGGGGGCTTTTTTTCGTCCCTCGACTCGGTGAATTTTACCAAAC
>CAKAPS010000036.1:0-13849 GCA_916719965.1 uncultured Streptococcus sp. | reverse complement strand
GTTATAATAAAACACGAAGAACTCTAAAGGAGAATCGTATGACTCAATCACCTATTAGGCAGCAAACCATTCAATTGGTTGCGACACAAATTCCAAAAACTGAAAAACTCGAAGAAATGCTAACGCCATTTGCGCTCGATGAGACACTGATTCGTCATCTGACAAAGGAAGAAGACGGCCCATTCGTTCACTTCTGGACGCTTGAAGATATCGTGATTCTTGGGATGACCGATACAAAAGTGCCTTATCTGGAACAAGGGCTTGAAAGACTGCATGCTCATGGTTTTACGCCTGTTGTGCGCCAAGCAGGTGGCCTAGCTGTAGTAAGTAACGAAGGCATCTTAAATATCAGCCTGCTTTTTAAAAACAAACAAATGCCGACCATTAACGAAGCCTACGAATGGATGCAACAACTCATCCAAGAGACTTTCCCAGAAGCAGAAGCCCTTGGTGGAATCGAAGCTTTTGAAGTGGCGGACTCCTACTGCCCAGGAGATTACGACTTAAGTATTCAAAATCGTAAAATTGCCGGGATTGCGCAACGCCGTTTAAAAGATGTTGTCTGTGTTTCGATTTACCTCAGTGTCTACGGCGACCAAAACCGTCGTGGCCGTGTTGTTCGTGATTTCTATGACCACGCACTTCAAGGGGAAGAAACGAAATGGCATTTCCCAGAAGTCAACGCCGATAGCATGTGGAATATTAGTGACGCGCTTGGAATCGACCTCACGATTGAAGACGTTCAAGTCCGCGTATTGCAGGCTTTAACGAAACTTGGATGTACGCTGGAAGAGAACGAAACAGACTTTATTCACACTCCAGATTTCCAAAAAGCACTCGAGCGTTTTGTGAAACGACAATAAACCCATCAAAAAACGCGGTATAAAAGCATTCTAAACGGTTACCCCTCTTGCTTTTCTACCAAAAATAGCATAAACTGAAAGTGCTTATGAGTATTATTCACAATCTAATCGAAAGAAGGCGTCAAACGCATGACTGAAGCATTTAAACGTGAAAAAGTATTTCGTGACCCAGTACACGATTATATCCACGTCCAACATCCAATTATTCTTGAATTAATTAATAGTCGTGAAATGCAACGACTCCGCAGAATCAAACAAACCGGAGCTTCGATGTATACTTTCCACACAGCGGAACATTCACGATTCTCTCACTCTTTAGGGGTATATGAAATTGCCCGCCGTATTTGCGACAACTTTGCACGTAACTACGCAACACAAGAAGAAGGAGACGGACTATGGGACGACAGCAATCGCCTTGTTGTGCTCTGTGCTGCCCTTCTCCACGACATCGGGCACGGACCATACTCTCATACGTTCGAGAAAATCTTTGATACAAACCATGAACAAATCACGATTGACATCATCTTGTCTGAGGAAACAGAAGTGAACCAAATTTTACGTAAAGTCTCTTCTACTTTCCCGCAAGAAGTGGCCAGCGTAATTCAAAAAACACATCCAAACCCTCAAGTGGTGCAATTGATTTCAAGCCAAATCGATGCAGACCGTATGGACTACTTGCTTCGTGACGCTTATTTCACAGGGGTAAACTACGGAACGTTCGACCTTACACGTATCCTTCGTGTGATTCGTCCGTATAAAGGCGGCATTGCATTTACGTATTCTGGAATGCACGCGGTGGAAGATTACATCGTGAGTCGTTATCAAATGTACATGCAAGTGTATTTCCACCCAGTTTCTCGTGGGATGGAAGTCGTGTTAAATCACTTATTGAAACGCGCGGCAGCTTGCTACAACTCAGAATCGAATCCATTAAGACACTCTGCAACGTTCTTGAAACCTTTCTTCGAAGGAACATGGACATTGGAAGACTACTTACGTCTCGATGATGGTGTGTTAAACACATACTTCTCTCACTGGTTACTAGAAGAAGATGCCATCTTGAGCGACTTATCGGATCGTTTCATTAACCGTCGTCCGTTCAAATCAGTGCCATTTAACCGTACAAACGATGGCGCTCAAATCGAACGTATGAAACAAATCGTAGAAGAAGTTGGCTTCGACCCAGAATACTACACTGCGATTAACAACAGTTTCGACTTACCATATGATTTCTATCGTCCAGATTCGATTAAACCAAGAACGCAAATCGAGCTTGTCGAACGCAACGGCAATATGGTTGAGTTGTCTCATGTAAGTTCGATTGTAGATGCCATTTCCGGAAAAGTACGTGGTGACGAACGCCTCTACTTCCCTCGCGAAATGGTCAGCGGCGAAATGCAAAACGGCCTCTTCATGGACGACTATGCAGAATTTCAAAATATCGCTGCACAATTGGACGTGTTCTCTAATCAAATGAAATAACAGGATACGAGGGCGAACGCTCAGGACTGAATCACTGGACCGAAACGACGGAAGGAACGTGTAACGTTCTGCGTACGTTTCGGGAAGTGGACGTCAGTCCTGTGAGCCCGAGTTCAACTACACAGGATCTAAGCATCATCTACCAATTACTTTTTATAAATAAAAAAACACAATATACCTTATAAGGTATATTGTGTTTTCCATATTTTACGGAGCTCTCCGAAAGTTTTACGTAATGGAAGGATGTAGAATTGCTGTATTTTTGCTCAGATTCTTATTTTAAAGACATCCAATTATCCAGCTCAAAACACTACTTAACGCTATTGAACAATTTTCAAGGAGGAATTATGGCTATCAAATTAATCGCCATCGATATCGACGGCACACTACTCAATTCAAAACGCGAAATCACACCACGCGTAAAGGCTGCTTTAAACGCCGCAAGCGCACAAGGAGTCTATGTGGTTCTTTGTACAGGACGCCCATATCCTGGTGTAGAAGGATTGCTTCAAGAACTCGACCTCGTGAACGACCATGATTATGTCGTGACTTACAACGGAACTTTGGTGCAACAAACAGGTTCGAAAAAAGCACTCGTTCGCTTCTCAATGACACATGATGACCTAGAGCGCGTGAACGACTACGCTACAAAATACAATGTGCACTACCACGCCATCGACGAAGAAGCGATTTACGTTCCAACTGCAACAGTTGGTAAATACTCGATTCATGAAAGTGAACTTGTTGGAATGCCAATCGTGCACCAATTATACAAGGATATTCCAACCGATAAAGAATTCGTCAAGATTATGTTTGTCGATGAACCTGAAGTGTTAGAAGAATTAATTCCAAATCTTTCTGACGACTTCAAGAGCCGCTACAACATTTTCCGTAGTGCGGGCTTCTACCTCGAAGTGATTCACCCTGAAGCGAGCAAAGGAAAAGCCGTGCATCATCTAGCCGATAAACTTGGCCTTACACGCGATGAAGTAATGTGCCTTGGTGACCACGAAAACGATCGTGACATGATTGAATACGCTGGTCTAGGCGTTGCGATGGGAAATGCGATTGATTCGATTAAAGAAATTGCTAACTTCGTGACAACAACGAACGATGAAGATGGCGTTGCTGTTGCCGTTGAAAAATTCGTTTTAAACAAGGAGAACTAGTCATGCTCCATGAGATGACTCTTTTCCCAAAACCGTATGCTTCCATCGCCTCCGGTCAAAAAACGATTGAACTTCGTCTTTACGATGAAAAGCGTCAATCGATTCAAATTGGTGATCAGATTCGATTTACCAATACCCAAGACGCTTCGCAAACAACACTCTGCGAAGTGGTTCAGTTGCATGTTTTTAAAAACTTTGCAGAACTGTACGAGCGCCTTCCGCTATTAAAATGCGGTTATACTCCAGAAGACGTGGTCAATGCACATCCCGATGACATGTTGACTTACTATTCCAAAGAAAAACAAGCTCAATATGGCGTTGTTGGCATCGAACTGAAACTTATTTAACAAAACGAGTCTAATTAGGCTCGTTTTTCTTTATTATTTTCAGGAATAGTAACGTAGATTTCCTGAAAGAAGACTAATTTTTAGTTTTTCTAAATGAATTCAGGAACATTCTTTTGATTTTCAAGGTTTTAATCACTCATTTCCCGAATATTACAGGTTTAAAAAATTGTAATTTCCGTACTTTTGTGTATACTATAATAGTGTCTTAAAGAAAAAAAGGAGGACGAAACGATGAAATTAAAAAGAAGTGAACGTTTAGTCGATATGACACAACGTCTATTAGATAACCCACATACGTTAATCTCATTAACAACATTTACAGCATTGTATCAGTCCGCAAAATCTTCTATTAGTGAGGATATTGCTATTATCAAGAAGACTTTTGAAAAGCAAGGTGTAGGGATTATTCGCACAGTACCGGGTGCTGCAGGGGGCGTGATTTTTGTTCCGAAAATCAAACGCGAACAAGCATTGGCTGCTGCGGAAAAACTAAGAGAGCAAATGAACGATGCAAGCCGTCTATTGCCAGGGGGATATATTTATCTTTCTGATTTACTTGCAAAACCAGATGTATTACATGATTTAGGGAAAATGATTGCATCTGCTTACGAAGATAAAAAAATCGATGCCGTTATGACGGTTGCAACAAAAGGGGTGCCAATCGCACAAACCGTTGCGAACTACTTAAACGTGCCATTCGTTATCGTGCGCCGGGATTCAAAAATTACGGAAGGTTCTACTGTAAGTATTAACTACGTTTCAGGTTCTTCTTCTCGCGTTGAGAAAATGGAATTATCAAAACGTACATTAGCTAGCGGATCAAACGTATTAATCGTCGACGACTTCTTGAAAGCCGGCGGTACAATCAACGGTATGCGTAGCCTTATTCAAGAGTTTGATTCAACAACAGCGGGTGCGGTTGTATTCTGTGAATCAGGGGTTTCAAACCACAACGTAACAGACTACTCTTCAATCATCAAGATTACAGAGATTGATACCGAAGCACAAACGATCAAAGCAGAACTTGGTAACTTCTTTGATACGCATGAATTTTTAAGATAAAATGAAATAAAGCGAAGAGCCAAATTGGTTCTTCGCTTTTTTGTGTATGCTGCAATTACCATATATGGTAATTTCGTTAAATTAGAAATAGAAATAACGACCACAATGGCAATACTGCTAAGTAAGCAATGGTTGTCATTGTCACCACATTCGTCGCAAAATCGACATCTCCTTTAGCTTCTGCCGCTAAAATTGGCATAATCACAAGCGTTGGAATAGTCGACTGAATAATAAAGGTTTCTTTTAATAAGGGATTATCCGCTCCTCCAATAAGTAACACCAATACCATTATGATTGGGAAAATGATAAAACGCCCTGCTAGCGCAAGTACGGTATCGCGGTCGATGCGCAATGTTCCAAGACCACTTTGTTCGAGATTAATCCCGATATACATGAGCGACAATGGCGTCACTAAACTACCCACGATACTAATGGAATTTTGTGCAAATGATGGAACTGGAATTCCAAGCGCCACAACTACTAATGCCACCAAGAACGCAATAAGCGGGGGCGAACAAAGGCTCTTCCACTCGATTCCTTTGTTTTTGGTTCCATCAGGACGGTCAATCGCTACAACATAAGTTCCCACAGTAAAAATCGACAATGTATTAATGACGTAGTAAACCAAAAAGTACGGCATCGCTTCTTCTCCAAAGAGAGAAAGATTGAGCGGCAGCCCCATAAAAACTGTGTTCGCATTTACGAATGCATTGAGCATCACCCCGCGTCTTCCAACCGGAACTTTGAATAAGACAACTGCACCCCATGCCACGATGTAGCCTAGAATCACGGCAATCAACGGATAAAGGCTCGCTCCAAAGAAGCTCACGAGTTGTTCTTTTGTTATAAATTTTAATACGGAAACAAAGATAGACGCTGGTAAAGCAATTTTCAAAATCAAATCCGCAATGCTCTTACTGAATCCTTCTTGAAACCATCCCTTGGCCTGCAAGAGATAGCCGAGTGCGATGACCGCTAGAATCGTCACCATACTCGATAACGCCTGTATAATCACATGCTTGTCCTCCAAATAATCTTATGAGAGTTACTATACGCCCTCTCGTCCTTTTCGTCAAACTGATTCCACAAAAAAAGCCTACCAAATCAATGGTAAGCTTAGTGATTATGCTTTTTTACGGAAGGCACTCACGATAAATGAGATGAATAAAATAACAAGGAACACACATGTAATCGCGGCTCCCGGAGGCGCTTCGTAAATATAAGATGCTGAAAGTCCTGCAAAGAATCCAATCAGACTGATGATAATCCCGCCGATAATAACGCCATTAAACTTACTGCTTACTCGAAGTGCAATGGATGCTGGCAATACAATAACGGCTGACACTAGAAGTGACCCTGCGATTGGCATCATCACTGCAATCACAACCCCTGTGATAATCGTAAAGAGGTTTGTCATCAAGCGAACGGGTAACCCCGCTGTCATCGCTGTATCTTCATCAAACGATAATACATATAGTGGTTTACGGAAAATCACGTATAACCCCACCACGACAACTGCTAGTAGAATCATAATCCACATTTGTTCATTTGTAATCGTCACGATTGAACCGAATAAGAACTGGTCCACACTTAGCGTTGAACGTCCTTTTTGCATATTCATCAGGATAAGGGCAATCGCCATTCCTCCCGACATTAGAATTGCAACGGTAATTTCAGAATATCCTCTAAAGTATTTTCCAATCGCTTCAATAAAAATCGCTGCGATAATCACCACAATCAGTGTTGTGAGTGTTGGATTCATCCCCAAAAGAAATCCTAGCGCTACCCCAACAAGGGACACGTGCGACAAGGTGTCGGCCATCAGCGACTGTCTTCTAAGAATTAAGAACAATCCAAGAATCGGCGTGATAAAAGCCATCGCTATTCCTGAGATGAATGCTCTTTGCATGAAACCATAGAAAAACATCTCCATGGAGAATCCTCCTTTCGTTGCAGATGGATATGTTTATCCACGTATTGTTCAAGCGCTTCTTCCTCATGAGTGACCATTAAAATGGCTTTCCCGTGATGAGCGCAAGCATGGTGTAATAGATGATAGAATCGTTCTCTAGAAGCCTTATCCATACCAGCAGTTGGTTCATCGAGGACGAATAAATCAGGGTCTGTCGCAAAAATTCTTGCTAAACAGATTCGTTGTTTTTGCCCTCCTGATAAATCTCCGATTCGTTTATGACGCTCGTCCCACATCCCAACGGATTTGAGAGAGCGTTCGATATGTTCATGATCTTCTGCATTTAATTTTTTGAACCAGCGACCTTGTTGGTAACGACCGGACGCCACAAGTTCATACACATTTGATGGGAACCCTACATTAAAAGAAGAAATCTGTTGCGGAGCGTATCCAATCGATAACTTCTCACCATTGCTATTTTTCTTTGCAATCGTGGCTTTCCCACTCTTTGGTGTTAAGAGTCCTAATATATTTTTTACTAAAGTTGACTTCGCTGCTCCGTTTTCCCCAGTCAAAATCACAAACTGACCTGGTTCCACCGTAAAGCTAATATCTTCAAGTACTGTCTCTTGTTCATATGAGAAAGAAAGATGTTCTACTGAAATATAACTCATGCCTTTCTCCTTTCTAAATCGTAGTGATTCTTTTTTATACAATGGATAGAATAGCATATTGAGTGCACTCCGTCAATGTTTCGGGCTTTGGAAGCATCCTCTGGAAACAAGGTGGACTAGCGATTGTAACGTTCATTTTACTATTTGTTTTATAGTTTAAATAGCATCTTTAAGAATTATTGGGAAATTTTACCAATAATTCTTTATTTATATTGCTTTTTGGATTTCACAGTGATATCATTTAGATATCAGATAGACAAAGGAGTCTTTTTTATGAACGAAAAAATTTTAAAAACAAAATCTAACGGTTTTGCTGCGTTGTTTAGCATTTTACTTCTACTCATCCTTTCAGTTGTGGGCTTTATCTCCTCAATTGCGTTGATAAAAAATGAAGGCCTACAAGTAGTTTGTATTATCCTCAGCATTCTAGTATTTATCAGTAGTCTTATCCTTTTTGGAGGACTAAAAGTTGTTAAACCTCAAGAAGCGATTGTTTTGACGCTCTTTGGGGAGTACACAGGAAGTATTAAAGAACCTGGCTTCTATTTTGTAAATCCATTTAGCGTGTCTGTAAACCCTGCTGCTAAAACAAAATTAGGCCAAAGCGGTGACGTCGACCGTCAAAGTACTCCTGTCACTATTAGCACTACAGGCGGCGTTGAAGCTAACTTAAATGCCTTAAATAAACAAATTTCTCTAAAAATTATGACGTTAAACAACTCTCGTCAAAAGATTAACGATTGCCTAGGAAACCCTGTTGAAATCGGAATTGCTGTAACTTGGAGAGTGGTCGATACGGCTAAAGCAGTCTTCAACGTAGATAACTACAAAGAATACTTATCTCTTCAATGTGATAGCGCTCTTCGTAATATTGTGCGTATTTATCCATATGATGTAGCTCCAAACGTCGACACAACAGGTGACGGTATTGCCGATGAAGGTAGCTTACGTGGTTCAAGTGAAGTCGTTGCAAAACGTATTCGCGATGAGATTCAAGCACGTGTTGAAAATGCAGGTCTTGAAATCATCGAAGCACGTATCACTTACCTTGCTTACGCTCCAGAAATCGCTGCAGTAATGCTTCAACGTCAACAAGCTTCTGCAATTATTGACGCTAGAAAGATGATTGTAGACGGTGCTGTTGGAATGGTTGAAATGGCGTTAGAACGCTTAAACGAAGGAGAACTCGTAGAACTAGATGAAGAACGTAAAGCTGCGATGGTCTCTAACTTACTCGTTGTTCTTTGCGGCAATCATGATGCTCAACCAATCGTTAATACAGGAAGCCTATACTAACGATGGCTGATTTAAAGAAAAAACAAATTCCATTACGACTGTCATCTAAATTATATGCTGCTATCGCATCATGGGCAGAAGATGATTTTAGATCAGTCAACGGACAAATCGAATACTTATTAACAGAATGTGTGAAACAACGTAAGAAAGATGGTAAATACGTCTCGGAAACCATTGACGAACCATTTGAAATCGATATTGAATAACAAAAAGGATGGACGAAATTCGTCCATCCTCTTTTTCTATTTATTCAAATTGTTAGCAGTTCGTTGAGTTCATGCAGTCCAAAAGAAAATTAAGTATAAGCACTATGATTACGAAGAATCGTGCGGATTTTATAATAACAGTAACGTGTTTCGCAAAAAAGACGAATTAAAGGGAGTTCGGAATTGATTCCGTACTCCCTTTTTGAGTTTTTTAGGCGAGAGACTCTAGGCTCGAGCCGGTGCAACGTTACCGTTATTATAAACAAATCCGCAAGGATTCGCAGTAATCATAAAACTAACTTTTATTGTTTAATTTTCTTTTGGCTATGCAGTGGTTTAGCGAAAATCATACGCCCTGCTGCAGTTTGAAGGGCGCTCGTTACGACCACTTCAATCTCTTGGTTCATATAATATTGTCCATCTTCCACGACAATCATCGTACCATCATCCAAGTACGCAACCCCTTGTTGGCGCTCCGTTCCCGATTTAACAACCGTTGTCTTCAACGTTTCTCCTGGAATCACAACTGGCTTGATGGCTTGCGCTAACGCATTAATATTAAAGACTGGCACATTTTGGAACTCACTGACTTTATTTAAGTTAAAGTCGTTCGTGATAATAATGCCGTCAATCGCCTTTGCCAAGCGAATTAACTTGCGGTCTACTTCATTAATATCATCATAGTCTCCATCGTAAATTTCTACTTTAATATTCTCTTCTTTTTGAAGAGCGTTTAAAATATCTAATCCACGGCGCCCTCTCACACGCTTCAAGCTATCGGCGCTATCGGCGATATATTGTAATTCATTCAGTACGAATACTGGAATCACCAGCACCCCTTCAATAAAGCCTGTTTTAGCGATATCGTAAATACGTCCGTCGATAATGACGCTTGTATCGAGCAGTTTGTATTTTCTGAAGTTATCTCCTGCTTTACGTTCAAGCACTGGAGAATCCTCCGTTTTCTTTCTTGTCCCCGTAAAAGCTTTTAAAATATCTTCACGACGCGTCGTTCCGACATAAAAGCCAAGGTACCCAAAGATAATACTTAAGGCGATTGGTAAAGCTTGCGTAATTGCTGGAATTTGTAAGTTTGTAAATGGCAATCCAACGAGCCATGCGACTAAGAGTCCAATCAGTGCTCCAATCATTCCAAAGAGTAAATAGCTCACAGAAAGTTGGCTAACGAGTTTTTCAAGTCTACGAATGCCCGCTAAAATCGGATCCGTCACGAATAGGGAAATAAAGAATAAAATAATGGCACCTAACAAAATACTCGTAACTTGCGATGTTAACCATTCATTCGTAATGTCGAATGCTTGCCATAGACTTGGAAAATACGTTGCACCTAAAGACCCTCCGAGCAATACGAAAATCAGTTGTAATAACTTTCTTCCGTATGCTCGAAATTTTTTAGGTTGTTCCATAACAGTTCTCCTTTCTAATTTTCTTTTCCGAAGGCTTTGAAAATAGCTTCTTTGACAGAAGATACTCCAACGACTTCGATATTTTTTGGAAGTTCCCATCCATCTAAATTATTTTTTGGAATAAAGACACGCTTGAATCCGAGCTTTTCAGCTTCGCGAACACGGTCATAAACACGATTCACTTTACGAATTTCACCAGTCAAGCCGATTTCTCCGATAAAGCAATCACCCATTTGCGTTTCTTTTTCCTTGTAGCTTGAAACAATACTCATTGCAATCGCTAAGTCGACTGCTGGTTCATTGAGTTTCAAACCACCTGTTGATTTAAAGTAAGCATCTTGGTTTTGTAGTAGAAGTCCTGCACGTTTCTCCAGCACCGCCATCAAGAGCGCTACACGATTATAGTCCAAACCACTTGTCGTACGGCGTGCATTTCCAAAGGCCGTTGGTGACAATAAACATTGTACCTCGGTTAAAATTGGCCTTGTTCCTTCAAGAGACACGACGATTGCCGAACCTGTTGCGCCTGCAAGACGTTCTTCTAAGAAGACTTCGGAAGGGTTCGTTACTTCGTTCAGCCCTTCTTGATGCATTTCGAAAACGCCAATCTCGTTGGTGGATCCAAAACGGTTTTTCACGGAACGAAGCACGCGGAAGCTATGATGTTTATCCCCTTCGAAATACAGAACGGTATCCACCATATGTTCCAACATACGAGGACCAGCAAGCGCCCCCTCTTTTGTCACGTGACCAACGATAAAGATGGCAATCTGATTGAGTTTCGCGAGTCGCATCAACGTAGCTGTCGCATCACGCACATGAGACACGCTTCCGGCTACCCCGTTAGCTTGCGGATGTGTCATCGTTTGAATCGAGTCGATAATGACATAGTCCGGTTTCAACGCTTCTACTTGCGCAACGATATCTTCTAAGTTTGTTTCAGCGTAAATGTAAAATCCGTCTGCTTGCATCCCGAGACGCTCAGCACGCATTTTAATTTGAGACGCACTTTCTTCTCCCGATACATAGAGTACAGTCCCTTGTGTTTGTTGGAGTTCACTAGACACTTGTAATAATAAGGTAGATTTCCCTATCCCTGGGTCCCCACCAATTAATACTAGAGAACCGGGAACCACGCCACCTCCGAGCACACGGTCGAGTTCGCTAATGGATGTCTTCACACGATTCACGCGCTCATAAGAAACCTGGTCTAATCGCATTGGTTTTGTCTTATGTGCTTCTTCTGAATGTTGCACTAAGGAAGGACGTTTCGCGTTGCTGGTTGTTTCCTTGAACTCTTCCATCGTAGACCAGTTCCCGCAGTTTGGGCATTTCCCTAAATATTTTGGTGAATTATATCCACACTCTCTACATACAAAACTTGTGGCTGCTTTTGCCATT
The DNA here is from genome assembly GCA_916719965.1 of uncultured Streptococcus sp. Classification (GTDB taxonomy): domain Bacteria; phylum Bacillota; class Bacilli; order Lactobacillales; family Aerococcaceae; genus Granulicatella. The sequence continues at coordinate 2,010 of CAKAPS010000036.1, read as the reverse complement.
TTGGCTCCTTTCTAACGAACGCCAGAAGAACCAAAGCCGCCTGTACGTTCATTCATATCGTTTTCTTCATCCGCATCCGCTTTTAAGAACGGTAGGAAGATTCCTTGGCCGATACGATCGCCTTTTTTAATTTCTTTATCGAATAATCCGAAGTTTAATAATTGGAAGTAAATATGCCCTTCATTGTCAGGGTTGTTGTAGTAGTCGCTATCCACGATTCCCACACCGTTTGGTAAGACAAGGAAGTGTTTCAATGGGTTACTTGAGCGGTTCGCCAATTGTAAGTACTCATCTTCTTGCATATAAGACTTGATTCCCGTTGGAACAAGCACTGGTTTTAAGACTTTTTGCTCTTTTGCCAATTCTTCTTCTACTTTTTCTTTATCCGTTGTATAAATCCATTGTTTTAATTGAGTGGCTGCAAATTTGAAAATCATTTTCCAAATGCTTGGTAATACGATATCTTCGGCAGCTTCGAAGTCATATCCTGCTGAATGTTTTGTAGAACGTTTTGGAACAGTGATTCCTTTTCCTTCATAAGCAGATACGATTTCAAATCCACGTTTTCTTTCCATTTCATCACCTTTTTCATGTAAGTTTCTACCCCCTATCATAACATTGTTTGCCACGTGTTGCATCCTTCTCAATACTTTTTTACTTCTTTATTATAAGTTACGTCCAAATTTTAAAAATAAGGGATACTTTTTGGGCAAAGTGCACAATTTTTACAGTCGTTTTTGTGCAACCTTCCCCTATCTCTTTTCCTCAAAAAAACGTAAACTGTTACTGTAAAACAAATTATAGGGGGAAATCCTAATGGTAGAAATGCAATTAAATCATATTCACAAAAAATATGACAATGCGGAAAACTATTCCGTAACAGACTTTAACTTACACATCAAAGACCGCGAGTTCATCGTATTCGTAGGACCTTCTGGATGTGGTAAATCAACAACTCTTCGTATGATCGCTGGTCTTGAAGATATTTCTGAAGGAGAATTAAAAATTGGCGACGTTGTAATGAACGACGTAGCTCCAAAAGATCGTGATATCGCGATGGTATTCCAAAACTATGCCTTATATCCTCACATGAGCGTATATGACAACATGGCATTCGGTTTGAAATTACGTAAATACGACAAAGCTGAAATTGACAAACGTGTTAAAAACGCAGCAGAAATCTTAGGCTTAGCTCAATACTTAGAACGCAAACCAGCAGCTTTATCTGGTGGTCAACGTCAACGTGTGGCTTTAGGACGTGCGATCGTTCGTGATGCGAAAGTATTCTTAATGGACGAACCTCTTTCTAACTTAGATGCTAAATTACGTGTTGCGATGCGTGCTGAAATTGCGAAATTACACCGTCGTTTAGAAACAACAACAATTTACGTAACTCACGACCAAACAGAAGCGATGACAATGGCTGACCGTATCGTAATCATGAAAGATGGTTTCGTACAACAAATCGGTTCACCACAAGAAGTGTACAACACTCCTAACAACGTATTCGTAGCTGGATTCATCGGATCACCAGCAATGAACTTCTTCAATGTAACATTGAAAGATGGCGTGATTTCAAATGGTAAAGGTTTATCATTACAATTACCTGAAGCGAAGAGAAAACTTCTTGAAGACAAGGGTTATAACGGAAAAGAATTAATCTTCGGTATCCGTCCAGAAGATATCGAAAGTTCTCAAATCGCTATCGATACTTACCCATCATCTTCAGTGAAAGCAGAAGTTGTCGTATCAGAATTACTTGGTGCAGAAACAATGCTTTACACTCGTGTTGACGATACTGAATTCGTATCTAAAGTGGATGCTCGTGACTTCCACAACCCAGGCGAAACAGTTGAATTAGCATTCGACTTAAACAAATCTCACTTCTTCGACAAAGAAACTGAGGAAGTTATTCGCTAAGAATAAACTATAGAAATTACAAAAGCTGATAGCTCGAAGGGACTGACCCCAAAAAGTGAGAATTTAATAAAAACACCCTAGGGCTACCGT
>CAKAPS010000035.1:0-14406 GCA_916719965.1 uncultured Streptococcus sp. | reverse complement strand
GACGGTAGCCCTAGGGTGTTTTTATTAAATTCTCACTTTTTGGGGTCAGTCCCGATATCATTCCAAGGTGGTTTTTTGTTTTGCCTTGAGTGTAACAATAATGTTACGTAACAAAAATATTACATCGAAAAGTTGAGTTGTATCAAAAATGATACGTATCAAAATTGATACAAAAAGAGTAGAGTGTATCATGCATGATACACCTTTAGCAGGTCTTTCGATATGAATTCAAAATATAAAAAGAGTCTCAGATACGAAATGGAAATCTTTTGAATTCTATAGTGAGAGCAGTAGTGAGTGTAACCAATGTGAATTACAGGCCGTTTTACGGCCTGTTTGAAGCTTGGTAGGGTTGAGACTTTGGCTCAGCCCGGTACAACTACTGCCATCACTATGAAGACATTCAAAAGATTGAAATTTGTATCTGAGACTATTCTTTTATTATTTTTTAAACGAATTACGCTTCGCCGAAAATGCCTGTTGAAAGGTAACGTTCGCCTGTATCTGGTAATAGAACCACAACAGACTTGCCTTTTCCTAAGCGTTTTGCCACGCGTAGAGCGGCAGTCACAGCAGCTCCAGAAGAAATACCAGCAAGGATCCCTTCTTTAGCAGCTAAGTTTTTCGCTGTTTCGATGGCATCGTCACTTGTCACAAGTTCAAAGCCGTCGATAACTTCGCGGTCAATAATGCTTGGTTCAAAACCAGCAGAGATTCCTTGGATGCGGTGTTTTCCTTTTTGTCCTTTAGAAATAAATGGTGCTTCTTCAGGCTCAACCCCGATAATTTCCACGTCTTTGTTTACTTCTTTTAACGCACGACCAACACCTGTAATCGTACCACCTGTACCGATACCACTGATGTAAGCATCTGGTGTTTTTCCGTCGAAGGCTTTAATGATTTCTTGCCCAGTTGTTTGATAGTGGATAGCTGGGTTTGCTTCGTTGTCGAATTGACGTGCCCAGAAGTAGCCAGGTTGTGCTGCTAATTCTTCTGCTTTAGCAACGGCAGCGCCAAATCCGTCAGCAGCAGGTGTTAATAATACTTCTGTACCGTATGCTTTCATTAATTGACGGCGTTCGATAGACATAGATTCAGGCATAATTGTGATGACCTTGTATCCTTTGGCAGCGCCGACTAGTGAAAGTCCTACCCCTGTATTTCCGCTTGTTGCTTCGATGATTGTGTCGCCAGGTTTTAGGCTTCCATCTTTCTCAGCTGTTTCGATGATGTTTAAAGCGATACGATCTTTCACAGACCCACCGGCGTTAAACGACTCGACTTTGACATATACATCTGCAGAATCGTCTGAAACTAAACGGTTTAGTTTCACAAGGGGAGTGTTCCCGATTAATTCTGTAATTGTTTCTACTGATTTGACCATAAATGATCCCTCCATAAAGTTAGACTGGGCAACTTTAAGGGTTGCTTGTACCCATTGTAACGGGGTTTGGACTTAGGAACAATACTTTTGTTTCAAAAAAACAGAAAAAAGTATAGAAAATTCAAATTAGGTGTGATACACTATCTGCTAGCAAGGGCTTTTAAACTCATCCAGAGAGGTGAGAAAGGCTAAGATCAAGTTTATTAGACTAGCCCTACGCTTAAAAACATAGGGCTTTTTGTGTGCACAAAAACGCCCGGAAAAGAGGGTAAAATGGAGTTACAAACTTCAAAAGTCGATCTGTTGTTGGATGTGGATCAAAAACCGGAGCTCGTGCCTGGGCTGTTACTAAGTTTGCAGCACGTGTTTGCGATGTTTGGTGCCACTGTTTTAGTGCCGTTAATATTGGGGATGCCAGTATCGGTTGCTTTATTTGCGTCAGGATTAGGAACGTTAATCTATATGGTTGCGACGCAGTTTAAAGTACCTGTTTACTTGGGATCCTCTTTTGCTTTTATTACGGCAATGCAATTTGCGATGGCGCAAATGGAAGGAAAACCGGATGCTGCGCAAACAGGGGTTGTGTTAGTCGGACTCCTCTATGTGGGTGTGGCCTTATTTGTTAAATTCTTAGGAACGAATTGGATTAACCGACTCTTACCGCCAATCGTCATCGGACCAATGATTATCGTTATCGGTCTTGGCCTTGCCAATAGCGCGGTAAAGAATGCCGGATTTGTAAAAGATGGGGACTGGAAGCCGATGCTCGTTGCAGTCGTAACATTCCTCATCACAGCATTTATTAATACAAAAGCAAAAGGCTTCTTGAAAATCATCCCATTCCTATTCGGGATTATCGGCGGATATATCGTGGCCATCTTCTTTGGACTAGTAGATTTTACAAAAGTCATTGAAGCACAATGGATTGCTTTGCCAGAATTATACTTACCATTTAATACAAACGGATTCTTCCATCAATATCACTTATACTTCGGGCCTGAAACATGGGCGCTTCTGCCAGTAGCGGTTGTAACGATTGCGGAACATATCGGAGACCATACTGTGTTAAGTGAAATCTGCGGACGTCCATTCTTGAAGGACCCAGGCTTACACCGCACGCTGATCGGGGACGGGGTGGCAACAGCCGTATCTGCCTTCCTAGGAGGACCGGCCAATACCACTTACGGTGAAAACACAGGGGTTGTAGGGTTGACACGTATCGCATCGGTATCGGTCATTCGTAATGCCGCACTGATTGCGATTGGATTTAGTTTCTTTGGTAAATTCACAGCGCTGATTCGTACGATTCCAAATGCAGTGCTTGGTGGAATGGCAATTCTCTTATACGGGGTAATTGCTTCAAACGGGTTGAAAGTCTTAATCGAAAAACAAGTGGACTTTAGACAAGTACGAAATCTCATTATCGCAAGTTCAATGTTAGTACTTGGACTTGGTTCAGCGGTGCTTGAAGTAGGACCTGTCACTTTATCAGGGACTGCGCTTTGTGCGATTGCTGGAATCGTCTTAAACTTAATCTTGCCTCGTGAAAAAACAGAAGAAAAATAAGTAAAACGTTAGCGAACGATGGGACGTCAGAGAAAGCTCTGGCGTTTTTTTAATGTCTTAATAAAGAGGGTTCGAATATATAAAAAATAGTATAGAAAGAATACTGCCGGAACTATTCAGAAAATATCTCAAATAGTGTAATTTCTTCTTTCATAAAGCACGTAAATTACTTGCACCGGTTGCTATATAATTTTATATTATATAAGGAATGTAATTATTTGTATAAATTATATTATATACATATGGAAGTTTTTGACCGTTTAAAGGCCGGATTTCCAACGAATATTTGTCGATTGTAGGAGGAGCTTTATGCTTACTGAAAAACGTAGAAGAATCATTTTGGACTTATTAGAAAAGGAAGATACAGTACACCTGAAAGACTTAATGGCAGCGCTGGGTGCTTCTGAATCGACAGTTCGTCGTGACCTTTCTTTATTAGAAGAGGAAGGAACGCTGATTCGTGTACACGGTGGAGCTAAACGCGTCTATTCAAAAGAGTATGAACCAACCATAAAAGAAAAGGAACGTTCAAATCGACGTGAGAAAGAATGCATCGGGCGCTACGCTGCATCCCTTGTCACAAAAGGCGAAACGATTTATATGGATGCGGGGACGACAACGCTTCGTATGATTCCGCATTTAGAAGGAAAGGATGTCACTGTCATTACAAACGGCGTGCAACAAGCACACTTATTAGCAGACTATGGCATTAAAACGGTGCTCCTTGGTGGACAAGTCAAAACGGAAACGAGCGCGGTGGTGGGAGCTCTTGCGCAAAACCAATTACGCGAGTATTTCTTCAAAAAAGCTTTCCTTGGAATGAATGGGGTTGATTTAAGCTATGGCTATACGACTCCAGACGAAGAAGAAGCAACGATTAAAAAAATTGCGATTAATAAGAGTAATCAAGCGTATGTTTTGGCCGATTCGAGCAAATTTGCTAAAGTAAGTCTCTGTAAGGTTGCGGATTTTCATCAAGTAACCATGGTCACAAACACGACGAAGGAGCAAGCCGACTTACGTTACCGTATGGCCGGAAGCATTCGTCTTGTTGAAATGGACGCATAATAAAGGAGAGATAGCATGATTTATACGATTACGTTTAACCCAGCGATTGACCTTGTTGTTAAAGTTCCAAACTGCGAACTTGGCACCTTAAACCGTTCTGTAGAAGAAAACTACGTGGCAGGTGGAAAAGGCATTAATATGTCTGTCATCTTGAAACGATTAGGCTTCGACAATACAGCAACAGGTTTCTTGGCAGGTTTCTCAGGGAACTTCATTAAAGAAGCGTTGCAAGCAGAAGGAATTCAAACGAACTTCATCGAAATCGACGGAGTTACGCGTATTAATTTGAAATTAAAGAGTACCGAAGAAACGGAGATCAACGCTAATGGGCCAGCCGTATCAAAAGAAGATTTCGCTCGTTTAGTACAGTATTTTGAAACGAACTTGCAATTGGGCGATGTGGTGTTCTTAGCCGGAAATGCCGGTAACGGGATGGATCACTCTGCGTACACAACGATTGCAAAATTGTGTGATGATAAAGGCGTTAAACTAGTATTAGACACAACAAAAGATTTATTAACGAAATGTCTTCCATATCACCCATTCATTATCAAACCAAACCATCATGAGTTGGGTGAGATTTTTGGGGTGACGATTGAAACGGAAGAACAGATTGTAGATTATGCGAAAAAACTTCAAGAAATGGGAGCACGCAATGTTTTGATTTCTCGAGGAGGAGATGGCGCGATGCTCATCACTGAAATTGGAGAAGTGTATACATCCAACGTTCCCAAAGGAAAATTAGTCAACTCAGTTGGAGCAGGAGACTCAATGCTTTCAGGCTTTATGGCGAAATTTATTGAAACCAACGATTACGCAGCGAGCTTGAAACAAGGAGCCGCTACAGGGAGTGCGACAGCCTTCTCTGTAGGAATTGCTGAAAAATCATTTATCGAAGAGTTATTACCACAAGTAGTGGTTACAAAACTGTAAGCGTAAAGGAGTAGAAGATGAAATTATCAGATTTATTTATTAAGGAAGCGATGGACTTATCGCTAAAAACAACAACAAAATCAGAAACGTTAGCACACTTAGCAGGGAACTTTGCGAGCCTTGGTAAAGTGAGCGATGTGGATGCTTACGTTGCTGCACTTGAAGCACGTGAAGCTCAATCAACAACAGGTGTCGGTGACGAAATTGCCATTCCTCACGCACAACACGAATCCATCACAGAAGCTGCGATTGTTTTCGGACGTAGCGAACAAGGAATCGAGTGGGAATCCTTCGACGGACAGCCTGCAAAACTCATCTTCATGATTGCAGCTCCTGCAGGTGGCGGAGGCGAGCATTTGCAAGCCTTAGCAAAACTATCTTCAGTATTAATGAACCCTGAAGCAAAAGCAGCTCTTCTTCAAGCAGGAAGTGCGGATGAAGTCGTTGAAGTCTTCAAGAAATTCGAAGAACCTCAAGAAGAAGCAGTTGAAGAAGTAACAGAGGAAGCAACTCCTTCGAACGAAGACGTGTATGTATTAGCGGTAACAGCCTGTCCAACAGGAATCGCGCATACTTTCATGGCTGAAGAAAAATTAAAACAAGCAGGTAAAGCGGCTGGTTACAAGATTAAAGTTGAAACGAACGGACAATCAGGAATCGGCAACCGTTTAACAAAAGAAGATATCTCCCGTGCAACAGCGATTATCGTTGCAGCAGACAAACAAGTTGAAATGGCTCGTTTTGACGGTAAGCCAGTCATCATCACAAAAGTAGCGGATGGAATTAATAAAGCAGATGAATTAGTAGCACGTGCTGCGAAAGCAGACGCTCCAATTTACCATGCTGGTGAAGATGCAGGTGCAACAGACGAAAGCGTAGAGGGCGAATCATTAGGTCGTCAATTCTACAAACACTTAATGAACGGGGTATCACACATGCTACCATTCGTAGTAGCTGGTGGGATTTTAATCGCAGTTTCATTCTTCTGGGGAATTACTTCCTTTGATGTGAAAGATACAGCAAATTATAACCCAATTGCTGAAGCGATTTTCCGTATGGGTAAATTGGCCTTTGCGATGATGCTTCCAATGTTAGCTGGTTTCATCGGTCAATCAATGGCGGATCGTCCAGGTTTAGTTGTTGGTTTCATGGGTGGGGTGTTTGCAAACCCTGCGGTATTAACGGACTTTGCAACAGGTGGAGTATTCGCTGAAGGGTATGTTTCTTCAGGATTCCTTGGCGCATTAGTAGCCGGTTTCTTAGCAGGCGGAATTATCACATTCCTTAAATGGGCATTCTCATGGTTACCAAAACCATTAGAAGGATTAAAACCAATCTTCCTATTCCCAGTGTTTGGTGTATTAATCATGGGTCTTTTAATGTTATTCGTGATTAACGGACCAATGGGAGCTGTTATGAACGGTTTAATCAACTTCTTGGCAAATGTTCCTCGTGAACTTGGAATCGTATTAGGATTCTTAGTCGGTGCAATGATGTCGATTGATATGGGTGGTCCAATTAATAAGGCGGCTTATGTAACAGGGACAGCCTTAGTCACAAGTGCTGGAGCAGCTGGTTCAGACGTAATGGCGGCTGTAATGGTCGGCGGTATGGTACCACCACTTGCAATCGCAATTGCAGCAACTATCAATAAAAACTTATTTACAGAAGCAGAACGTAACAGTGCGTATGTGAACTACGTAATGGGGGCAGCCTTCATTACAGAAGGAGCGATTCCTTTCGCAGCAGCTCGTCCATTACAAGTCATCCCACCATTAGCATTTGCTTCAGGTGTAGCTGGTGCCTTATCAATGGCATTTGGCCTTGTTAGCCGTGTTCCTCACGGTGGATTATTCGCAGCGTTTGTTAACGGGGTATCAAATCCATTAGTATTCATTGCCATCTGGATTTTCTGTGGTGTCATCGGAGCGTTATTGTTAAACGTGACACTTTCTAAAAAAGACAAAGCTAAATAAAGAGATTTGAATTTCGGCTCCTAGGGCATCCTAGGAGTCTTTTTTGTGATAAACCATTTCCTTCATATTACAAATGTTAATAAATGGTAACTTTTCCGAGAATTAAATTTAAAAAGTTGCACCTGAAAGGAAGCTAGTATATACTGAAAAGTGTTTTCAAAAAAATAGTGGAGGGAAAAACATGAAAAAGGTATTCTATTTATTTTTAGGAATCTTAACAGTATTCCTTATTTTGGGAGGTTTGAAAAGTCCGGCAGTATCGGCGAAGGAAGTAGCACTCAATGTGACAAAACAAGTAGTGACACCAGCAAAATCTCCAGCAGATCAATATACAGATATTAGCGTGGAAATGAATTTTGGAGTTCCATCAACAGCCGCTAAGGGCGATACGACGGTAATTAAGTTGCCAGACAACTTGAAATTTATTGAAAATCAAACATTTAAAATTACAAATGATGCAGGTGATGTGATTGCAGATGCGGTCATTAATCGTGATACAAAAACCATTACATTAACGTATACAGATTTCGTTGAAAAACGTTCAGACATTACAGGTAATTTAAAATTTGCAGTACGTGTAGATATTGCAGAACAACATGAAAACACAAAAATTCCAGTAAAATTAACAATCGACAAACAAACAAAAACGGTCGGTGAATTTAATTATGTATTTGTTCCTGGAGACTTAAATAAAGAGTTTGACAAAGTGAGCTGGGGAACAAAAAAAGCAGAAGACGGCAGTATTACTCGTACGTATGAATTACGTGTGAATGCGTCAAAACAAGCATTTTCAGATGCTATCGTAACAGACCAATTGCAAACAGACGGTATGGAATATGTCCCAACAAGTGTGAAAGTGTATAAAGGTGTCTGGGCCGAAGGAAATGACGGAAAACTTGCCTTGAAGAATAGACAGCTTGTGACTGATAAAGAAGTGACTTTTGCAGCAGATAACAAGAGCTTTACAGTAAAATTAGGCGAAGTTGCTCAATCAGAGGGCTACTTAATTGAGTATCAAGTGCGTGTTCCTTATGCGCCAGCTTCAGGGGAAACATTCGTGAACTACGCAAGCTTAGATGCAAACAAAACACGTATTGATGCAAAAGAATCACCATATGTATATCAAACAGCTAGTGGTTCAGCGGATGGTTACACATTTGAAATTGTGATCGATAAAAAAGGGGACGATGGTTCAGCTTTAGCAAACGCTGAATTTGACGTTATCCGTAAAGCAACTGGTAAATCTGTTGGTAAATTAGTTACAGGAGCAGATGGTACTGCAAAAGTATCCAACTTATTACGCGATGAATACATTATTCGTGAAACAAAAGCTCCTTCAGGATTCCAACTGTTAGAAAATGATGTAGTCGTAAATGCAGCAGATTTTGATGCAAGTAAAGTAGCTCGTAAGGAAATTGTCAATAAAGCAGAGACAACGACAACAACTACTACGACAACAACTACTACGACAACAACTACTACAACGACGACAGAAGCTCCAACGACAAGTACGACTACAACGGAAGCACCAACGTCAACAACGACGACAGAAGCTCCTACAACAAGTACGACAACAACTGAGTCTACAACGTCAACAACGACGACAGAAGCTCCTACAACAAGTACGACAACAACTGAGTCTACAACGTCAACAACGACAGAGGAGCCAACAACAACTGCGGTGACAACTGAGTCTACAACAACAACGACGACTACTACCGTTGCGCCAACAACTACAACAACTACTACGGAGTCTACAACGTCAACAACAACGACAGAAGCTCCAACAACAAGTACAACAACAACAGAAGCACCAACGACAGCGGCTTCTACAACAGTTGCACCAACAACAGTAGAAACTACAACAGAAGCACCAGAACTTCCTAATACAGGTACAAAAACTGTAGGAGTTTGGGCAGCAGTAGTGGCACTTCTAGCAGGATCAATGTTAGTCATTGTCAATAAGAAAAATTCACAAGCATAGTCAATAATGCTTGCTAAATATGCTCTACAGTAGTATATTAGAAACAGTTAAATATGTGAAAAGTACAAAGGGGTGCCATTTTGGCTGAGATGTTGTTACAAACCCTTGAACCTGTTACGTTAGTACGTGCGTAGGAATTGTATTTGATTTCGAAGTTTTAGACGGAGTCTCTTTGTGTTTTTCAATAAACGAAGGAGGCTCTTTTTTCATGAAGAGAAATGTTTTAGTATGGGTAGAAGCTGCAATTATTGCAGCGTTGTCAATGGCGTTGTCCTTTATTCCGGACTTTGCTGGGTGGTTTACACCGTCGTGGGGAGCAATTGTTCTTGTTATTTTTTCACTACGCCGCGGCTTGGCACCAGGTTTAGCAGCAGGTTTGCTATGGGGATTACTCCACTTCGCGTTAGGTAAAGTGGCATTCTTGTCTGTTGAACAAGTACTCATTGAATATGTCATTGCATTTGCAGTGATGGGACTTGCAGGACTTCTATATAGTCCGTTCCAAAAAGCATTAAAAGCTGAGAAATATACAAGTGCGATTACGTTAGCTTGTACTGCAGCTTTTGTAGGAGTAGGCGTTCGCTACTTCTTCCACTATATTGCCGGGGTAATTTTCTGGGGTAAATATGCACCAGAAGGAATGAGCCCATGGTTATATTCACTTACTGTAAACGGGACAGCGGCACTCGGAACTTTCATTGTGGTAGTGATTGCGTGTGTGGCGCTGATTCGTCAGAAAAAAATTTGGATAGCTCACTAGGGAAATTGTGCTTTCCGAGTCCTGGTTTAACCTGAAACCAGGGCTCTTTTTTGTGCTCTGGAAAAAGAAAAAGAGTAAGACACTTCGTGTCTTCAAATAACTCTATAGTAGTCATTAGTGCTGTACCGACATGAGCCTGGGTCTCAGGTCTATCGAGCTTCAAACTGACACTAGGAATAAATTCCAAGTGTCAGTAATTCACATCGATTACAATCGCTACAATGACTACTATAGAATTTGAAGCCACTCGTTTATCTTACTCTTTTTCAGTAAAAGGATCTGGTTTCGGTTAAACCTTTTAATATGATGATGGAGGAACAAGAGGTGTCTGCTTTTCACGGGGCTCTGGTGAAGGCACTCGTTTTTCTTACTCTTTTTCAGTAAAAGGACCTGGTTTTGGTTAAACCAATTTCTCTAGGAGCTAAGAGTGGAAAAAAGAGGGTGCGGGGACGGAGAGAGCGTTTGACAGGAGGTCATTTCAATAGTAAAGTAAACGGTGAAAGAGGTGTTTGTATGGTTACAGAATCTGAAAAAATGAATGTGTCTCATGAGATTTGGATGATGATTATGAAAATCTACAATGAGAACTTGAAAACTTTTTCGATGTCATTAAAAGAAGTGGGGTTGAATCCGACTCATTTTGAAGTGTTACATCTGATTTTCCGAAATCAAACGATGGATCAAAAGACGATTGCGCAAACGTTGAATTTGACGCAGGGAAATATTACGCATTGCATTCGTCATCTAGACAAGTTGGAATTAATTGCGATTGAAAAAGACTGGAAGACAAAACATATTTCATTAACAGAAAAAGGGAAGAAGTTGCTCGATGATTTAATTCCAGCGCAACATCAAATGATGGAACATACATTGCGTGGATTGGACTGCAACCAAAAGCAACAATTGCGTGAGCTGCTCGTCGCATTTGCAAACACATGTAAGAAGTCGGTTTAAGTAAATTTTAAGTACGAAACGTATACTGAAGAAAAAAGAAGAGGTAATACTATGAGAATTTTAGTAGCAGAAGATGAAATTGATTTAGCCGAAGCGCTGAAAATGATGCTAGAAATGCAAAAATATAGCGTGGAAGTCGTTCACGACGGTGCGGACGCGCTGTTTTATGCTGAATCAACACCATATGATTTAATTTTACTGGATGTCATGATGCCGAAGAAATCTGGAGTGGAAGTGGTGCGTGAATTACGTGCAGGAGGGAATACCACACCTGTTCTAATGTTGACGGCAAAAAGCCAATTAGAAGATAAAGTAACAGGGCTAGAAGAAGGTGCGGACGATTATTTAACGAAACCGTTCGAAGCGCCTGAGTTGTTAGCGCGTGTGAAATCATTACTTCGCCGTCCAAATGTTTTCGTATCGTCAGTGATGACGGTTGGAAATATTGAATTAAATCGTGATAAGTTCACGATGCAATCCGCTAGCGGACAAGTGTTATTGAATAATAAAGAGTTTCAACTGATGGAGTACTTTATGATGAATAGCAATCAAGTATTATCGACCGAGTTAATTATGGAAAAAGTATGGGGACTCGACTCAGATGCGGAAATCAATGTCGTATGGGTGAATATCTCATCTCTTCGTAAGAAATTAGCAAGTATTGAGGCAAACGTGACGATTAAATCCGCACGTGGTCTAGGCTATCAGTTGATGGTAGAAGCCTAATTACAGTTGAAAAAATGAATGATAGTTAATAAAAGGGGAGCTTGCATGTTTAAACAACTACAAAAAAGCTTTGTAAAAAGTGCCATGCTGTCGTTTACGGCAGTGCTACTGGTTGTGTTAGTGGCGGTAAACGTACTGAACTATCGGCAAACAGAAGCACAAGTGGATCGACTCTCGACAATGCTCATTGAAAATGACGGAGTTTTTCCTGAAGCTCCAGATGGTAGCGGACCAAAAGAACACCCGGAACATGGATTTCCAAAAGGTCAGGAGTTTCGTAAAGATGACCAATTATCCATCCGTTATGCAGTGGTGAAAATAGCGAATAATGCGATTAAATCTGTGGATAAAACACATCTAGTTTCTATTGATGAGGATACATTGTCTGACAAAGCGCTTCTAATTGCACAAGGAACAGCTAATAGTGGCTGGGAAGGCGATCTACGTTACCAAGTATCCAAGACAGACTCTGAAACGATGGTAGTGTTTATTGATGCGCATCGTGAAGTTCAGCAGAATTCAAGATTATTGATGGTCACGTTAACCGTATTTATTTTATGTATACTCGTTGTATATGTACTCGTTCGTCTTGCATCTAACCGTGCAATTCGTCCATTTGTGGAAAACGTAGAGCGTCAGCAACAATTTATCGCCAATGCCAGTCATGAGATTAAGACACCGTTAGCGGTCCTTTCAGCCAATACGGATTTACTCGCAATGATGGGTACAGAAGCTAAATTTGTCGATAGTAACAAACGCCAAATTAAGCGTCTGAACTCTCTTGTAGAGCAGATGTTAATTCTTTCAAGATACGACGAAGGAGAAGCGGCTGCGACAAAAGAAGAAGTCGATTTAGTAGCCGTTACGAAAGCAATCGTTGAAGAGATTTTACCAGTCTTAAACGAAAAAGAACTTCAGGTAGAATTTACTGGCGAGGCACAAACGATTATCACAACGAATAAGAGTGCGATGACGGAGTTGATTCGTATCTTGCTCGATAACGCGATGAAGTATACGGTCGGTGAACCGGTGATTACCGTTGAGGCGAAAAGAAATCAATTAGCCATTGAAAATGAAACAGAACCAATGACGAAGGAACAGGTCAGTCAGATTTTCGATCGCTTCTACCGCGTAGACAGTTCGAGAAATCGTACGACAGGCGGTAGTGGACTAGGGCTTTCTATCGCGCAGAAGATTGCCGAAACGAACGATGTACAGTTGACAGCAGAACTCACGAGTGAAACTCAAATTCGCTTTGTCATTGAGGGTGAGAAAAATGGATGATCGACTTATCTATGAAGTTTTAGAAGTGGTTGGTGAAATTCCAAGCGGAAAAGTTGCTACCTATGGACAGATTGCTAGTCTCATAGGTCGTCCGAAAAATGCAAGATTAGTTGGAAAGATTTTAAGTCAGGTAGAAATCTATGGCGACTACCCTTGCCACAGAGTCGTTAATGCAAGTGGAAGACTGGTACCAGGATGGTTTGAACAAAAAGAATTATTAGAAGCTGAAAGAATCATCCTTAAAAGCCCGACAAATGTATCACTCAAAAAATATCAATGGAATCCGGAAGAGGATTAGCCCAAGCTACAATAAAGATTGGGCTTTTGTTTTAAAATAGAAAGAAAATCAAAGACGTTGGAAAATAATTCCGGCGTCTTTTTTTATGCGAAATTTATCATATATGGTAATTATCATATATGATAATTTTTTTAGTTTAAAAAACTTATTCGAAAAACTTTTTGTTTTAAGTTCATTTTAAGTAAGCTCGTTATGATTAAACCATCAACAAATAGTTGATAGGAAGCGAGGGGGACCAAAATGAAAAGAAACAGAATGATTGTTCTATTATCCACGATTACTATTGCAACTACTTTAGTTGCATGCCAAAACACACAAACACAAACACAAGCTGAGTCGACTTCTCAAGTCCAAGCTCAACAGAGTCCCCCTGCTAAACCTGGAGGAGAAGGATTTGGCGGAAGCGGCCAAGTGACACAAGGTGAGGCAGCAACAAATTTAACAACAGATGCAACAGTAACAGGAGAAACTTATGAATCTACCGGAGATGATGAAAATGCACTCCGTGTAACAGGAGCAACTGTCACATTAGACGGCGTAACGATTAACAAAACAGCCGGAGCGACATCGAATACAGAAAATGGAGACTTCTACGGAATGAACGCAGGATTCTTAGCAACGGATGGAGCAACGGTAACACTCACAAACTCAACCGTCAATACAACTGCACAGAACGGGAACGGGGTGTTCAGTTACGGCTCAGGAACGACCGTCAATGTATCAGACACAACAATCACAACAACAAAAGATAACTCAGGTGGTATCCAAACGACAGGTGGCGCTGCGATGAACGCAACTAACTTGACGGTGAACACCGCAGGAAATTCATCAGCAGCGATTCGTACAGACCGTGGTGGTGGTACAGTAGTTGTAGATAAAGGAACATACACTTCTACAGGATACAACTCACCAGCCGTATACTCTACAGCGAATATTACTGTTAAAAATGCAACATTGAACGCTGAAAACTCAGAAGCACTTGTAATCGAGGGACAAAACTCTATCACATTAGAAAATACCAACGTAACAGGGAATATGAGTTCAACAGAGGGTAGCTCTTCAGACAATAACGTGCACAACGTGATGATTTACCAATCAATGTCAGGAGATGCGGAAAGTGGAACCTCTACTTTCACAATGAAAGGCGGCACTTTAACAGGACGTAACGGAGACCAAATCTACGTAACAAACACACACAGTGTCATCACTTTAGAAGACGTAACGATCACAAATCAAGATTCATCTGGCAGATTATTAGCCATCTTAGGAAATGATGCAACACGTGGCTGGGGTACAGCCGGTGCCAATGGTGGTCAAGTTGATTTAACAACGACGAACCAAACATTAACTGGAGCGATTGAGGTGGATACCGTATCTACATTGAACTTTACAATGGGCAAAGGAACAAACTTTACGGGTACCATCAATATCGTAAAAAATGCCGAAGGAGGGACTGCCGTGGACAATAACGCA
>CAKAPS010000034.1:0-14806 GCA_916719965.1 uncultured Streptococcus sp. | reverse complement strand
AGGACCGTTCCTATTCAAGAAAACAGAACGTCATCCAATGATTCTTCCAGTAATTTTAGGAGTTACTGAAGCAGATACTTTAGAATAAATAAATTAAGAGGTGTACCGTAATTGCGGTACACCTCTGTTAGTTTATCAAATTCTTCACTAGATTTAAGCCCTTTCCCATGAAAATAATAGAGATTTCACAAAAATTGCAAACAAAAAAGAAGCAATCCCTAAGGACTGCTTCTGTTATTCATTCTTAATCTAAGAAATCTTTTAATTGTTTAGAACGGCTCGGATGGCGTAATTTACGTAATGCTTTCGCTTCAATTTGACGAATACGTTCACGAGTTACCCCGAATACTTGCCCTACTTGTTCTAATGTACGGATTTCTCCATTTTTATCAAGACCGAAACGTAAACGCAGAACGTTCTCTTCACGGTCTGTTAATTGTTCAAGAACTTCATCAAGTTGTTCTTTCAACAATGCATAAGCTGTATGATCAGCTGGGCTTGTTGCATTATCATCTTCAATGAAATCACCTAAATGTGAATCATCCTCTTCCCCAATTGGAGTTTCAAGAGACACTGGCTCTTGAGCGATTTTTAGAATTTCACGAACTTTTTCAGTTGGTAAGTCCATTTCTGCACCGATTTCTTCAGGTGTAGGTTCGCGTCCTAAATCTTGTAATAATTGTCTTTGAACACGTACTAACTTGTTGATTGTTTCAACCATATGAACTGGAATACGAATTGTACGCGCTTGGTCCGCAATGGCACGAGTGATTGCTTGACGAATCCACCATGTGGCATAAGTAGAGAATTTGAATCCTTTTGTATGGTCAAATTTCTCAACAGCTTTCATTAAGCCCATGTTCCCTTCTTGAATTAAATCCAAGAATTGCATTCCACGCCCTACATAACGTTTCGCAATCGATACTACTAAACGAAGGTTGGCTTCTGCTAACTCTTGTTTTGCTTCAGTATCTCCTTCTTGAATACGGAGCGCTAATGCGACCTCTTCATCTGCACTAAGTAGTGGAACTCGTCCGATTTCTTTTAAATACATACGAACGGAGTCATTAATCTTCGTATTTGAAGATAAGGCAGTATCATCTTCAACAACAGCTGTCTCAGATTCGCGTTGGCTTTCTGAAGACAATTGTTGGCTTGTTGGTTCACCGTTAGCATCTACAACACTAACCCCTGCATCCTCAAACTTTTGAATTAATTTATCCATTCCTTCCGCATCCAACTCAAATGGGATTGCGATTTGTGCAGATAAATCATCGTATAAAATTTGACCGAATAATTTTCGTTCTGCGAGAAGCGTTGAAGTTGCTTCGTTCAGTGTTTGACCTTTTTCATTCTTTTGAACTGTCATTCACCATTCCTCCATTCTATCTTTTCCTTAATTGGCGTTGAATCTCCATGATTTCAACCATCAATTTCTTTCTGGTTTCATCGTCGTTTATAAGAGCAGCTCGATTCAACTCTTCCTTTTTTTGTGCTAACTGCTCTTTTAGAGTATTCTTTTGTGAAAGTACATATACTAAATCTTGAATCTCTTGTTCCGTACATTCTGGAGGGAACTGACCTAGTTCAATTTCAGATACCAGATTTCTGTTCATGAAATCTTTATCGTTCAAAAACAACATAAATTCTTGAACATCAAATTCCTCTTCTTCATTTCGAAACGCCTGAATATGTAAAAATAATTGCTCATATAGTGCATCTGGAAACGAGAATTCTGGATTAATACGATTCAGATATGTCCAAGCTTCATTATGATGCATCAAGCGGTACATTAAATGCCTTTGAATACCTTCGTTTTTAATAAACGGTCTGTTCATAACAGGCGCTTGAGATTCCATGCTTGTTACAGGTGGTGCTTGGAAATTCTGTGAAGTTTGAACTTGCTTTTGTTTTACTTGATTTTGAATCGTTGTGTAATCAAGATTAAACTCATCTGCAAGAGACTTCATCGCAAGATTCTTTTCAACATCATTTGTGAGTTTCGCTAGTTCAATAATCATCTCTTCGATGTACTGAATCTTTTGACTCTCAACTTGTATCTGATATTTCTTAGAAAGGAATCTCTTTTTAAATTGATAGATGGTTTCTTGCCCGTGTTCAACTAAATCGATAAACGCTTGGGGTCCACGTTGTTTAATAAACTCATCTGGATCCAGTCCATTATCAAATGGAATAATTCCAATCGTAAAAGCATTCGTGGATTGAATCATTTCAATTGCACGGTTTGTCGCCTCCAAACCTGCTCTATCACCATCATAAGCAATCAAAATCGTATCCGTCACATGACGAAGCTTTTGAATTTGCTCTGGTGTCAGAGACGTGCCCATTGAGGCTACCCCTAGTTGAACTCCCGCTTGCCAAGCAGAAATAACATCCATATATCCTTCAAAAAGGATAACTTTATTTTCTTTACGAATATTCTTCTTTGCTAAATCAAAGTTAAATAAGAAGTTTCTTTTCGCAAAGAGTGGTGTTTCAGGACTATTTAAATATTTAGCCTGGGAAGCGAACTCATCCGAATAACCTGGCAACACACGTCCAGAAAATCCGACAATTTGTCCATGTTCATTACGAAGAGGAATCATAATTCGCTGATTAAAACGATCAAAGAATCCAGTTTGACTTTCAACGAATAGACCTGTCGCTTCCATTTCTTGTTCTGTTAGCTCTAAATCTTGTAAGAGCTGTGTCAGCTGCGTGCGGTCTTTTAACGAGAAACCAAATCCAAATTCTTTTAACGTATCAATCGTATAACCACGATCCGTTAAGTAATGAAGTGCTTCTTGTCCACCTTTTGTATTAAATAGGACGTGCGAGTAAAACTCACTCGCTTTTTCATGTGCCGCAAACAATTTTCTCTCTTTTGGAGGAATTGCTTGTTGGCTAGAAGGGATTTCTACATCTAGAGGAATATGCGCAAGTTCTGCTACCCTAACAACCGATTCTGGAAAAGATAAACTTTCCAATTCCTGCATGAAGTTAAAAACATTTCCTCCGCGTCCACAACTAAAACAGTGAAATAACTGTTTTTCTTCTGTGACGGTGAATGAAGGTGTTCTTTCATCATGAAAAGGACAACGGCCAAAGAGGCTCTTTCCTTGCTTTCTCAATTGAACAAACTGCCCTACAATATCGAGAATATTCACTTGCGATTGTATACTTTGAATCGTTTCTTTTGATAATCGTTGACTCATAAAAAAACTCCCTCCATACACTACGCCTAATGATACAGCATATAATATATCACAATTCGCGATTTAATGCAATGGAGCAAGTTTTATTTTCCTTACAGGTTACCTTCTTTTTCTTTTAAACAAAACAAGTGATACCGTATACGGTATCACTTGTTATTTTAGTCAGCAATAAATTGTTCGATCCAAGCCCAAGCTTTCTCTACTCCTTCACCTGTTTCAGATGAGAATGTTAAGAAAAGATCTTCTGGTGGTTTGCCAAATGCTTTTCGAATCACGCTGACATGTTTATTCCATTTACCACGAGGAATCTTATCACATTTCGTCATCACAATTCGATATGGAATATTGTAATACTCTAAAAATTCTCGCATTTGAACATCTTCTTGACTTGGTTCATGTCTAAAGTCTACTAAGATAAGCACTAAACGAAGTGGCTCTCGAGTCGTAATATACTCCTCAATCATCTTCCCCCACTTTTCACGTTCCTTCTTAGATACTTTGGCATAT
The DNA here is from genome assembly GCA_916719965.1 of uncultured Streptococcus sp. Classification (GTDB taxonomy): domain Bacteria; phylum Bacillota; class Bacilli; order Lactobacillales; family Aerococcaceae; genus Granulicatella. The sequence continues at coordinate 11,084 of CAKAPS010000034.1, read as the reverse complement.
CCGTATCCAGGCACATCTACAAAATAGAACTGCTCATTAATATGATAAAAGTTCAATGTTTGTGTTTTACCAGGTTTACTTGAGGTACGGGCTAAGCTTTTTCGTTGAATCAACTTATTAATAAAAGAAGATTTCCCAACATTTGAACGACCTGATAATGCTATTTCTGGAAGATTTCCAGAAGGATATTGCGCTGGTCCTACAGCACTAATTGTAAATTCGGCTTTATTAACCTTCATTTTCTAATCCTTTCTGAGTTGGCAACTTCACGAAGAATAGTAAGACTGAACCGATTAAGAACAAGATGATTAAAGAGAACACACCATCTAATGAATTTCCTGTCATTTGAGCTGTAATCCCAAGTAATGTTGTCCCTAAAATGGATGAGAATTTACCAAAGATATTATAGAATCCAAAGAATTCGTTAGCTCTGTTAGCTGGAATCAATTGACCGAATAAGGAACGGCTCAGTGATTGTACCCCACCTTGAGCAGTACCGATAAGGATTGCTAAGATAAGGAAATCTGTGTATGAATTTAACCACAATGCCATCACACAAATTAAAATATAAGTACCGATTCCAAGGAATAATGTTTTTTTGTTACCGAATCGTTTGGATAAGTAACCATAAAGTAAACTAAATGGAAATGCCACGATTTGAACAATTAATAAGATGACAATCAAACTATTGCTATCGAGTCCCATATCCGAACCGATTGCTGTCGCCATTTTAATGATAGTTCCTACTCCGTCAATATAGAAGAAGTAAGCGAGTAAGAATAAGAACACTTGCTTATGTTCTCCAATACGTTTAATGGTTCCCCATAAACGAATAAAGCTATCTTTAACTGGATTTTTTGGTTTCTCTATAAATGATTTTTGACTCACATATAACCAATATGGAACGGTAAAGATAAACCACCATGCGGCTGTTATAAAGAATCCAATCATAACGATTGCATTTGAATTTAATCCACTGAATTGCATAATCATCATAAATAATACAAATGGAAAGACACTTCCAATATAGCCATATCCATAGCCCGCTGCAGAAATTCTATCCATTCGATCATAAGTTGTGACATCCATAATCGAACTGTCATAGAAAATGTTTGAAGCTGAATATCCAATAGCCGATAAAGTATACAATGCTAGTAATAAAATCCATTGATCTGTTTCTGCAAACATCATTCCAATAACTGAGAATACACCTAGTAATGTACTCCAAGTAAACATCGGATTTCGATAGCCTTTATAATCCGCTAAAGCTCCAAGAACCGGCGCCATAATAGAAACGGCAAATGTCGCAATCGAGTTTGCATATCCTAAAAATGCAGTTGAATCAGCCGCACTAATGCCGGCGTTTGATGATACCGTCTTAAAATATAACGGGAAGATGGCGGTTGTAATCATTAAAGAATAAACCGAATCAGCCCAGTCTTGCATAATCCAAGCAAATTCTTCTTTTGTATAATGTTTCGCTATTAAGGATTTCAATCCTTTCATATTGTTGTCTCCTTCAATTCATGTAATAACTCTTAATAAAAAATAGAATGCAATATAATGCACCCACTATATCACATTCTATCCTAACATATTTTGTTAAAAATCCCTAGGAAATCAATCGATTTTCTTCATCATACAAATCAGGTTCCCCAGTTCCGTTCACAATCGCTTCTGTCACAACTACTTTTGTAATATCTTCACGACTTGGAATTTCGAACATTAAATCCATCATAACGGATTCAATGATACTTCTTAAACCACGCGCACCTGTTCGACGTTCGATTGCTTTAGCAGCAATTGCTTGAAGCGCTGCTGGTTCAAACTCTAGTTCCACATTATCCATGGCAAAGAGTTTTTGATACTGCTTCACTAATGCATTCTTTGGTTTCGTTAAAATATCGACTAAATCGTCTTTACTTAACGGTTCTAACGCCGCAGTGATTGGAAGACGTCCAATAAACTCTGGAATTAGTCCGAATTTTTGTAAATCTTCAGGAATAATCAGTTGCATTAAACTTTCATGACTTGATAAGTTTTTATTTGAAGATCCAAATCCAATGACTTTTGCACCAAGACGCTCTTTTACGATTGTTTCGATTCCATCAAACGCTCCACCAACGATAAATAGAATATTCGTTGTGTCGATTTGAATGAGTTCTTGATGTGGATGTTTACGGCCTCCTTGAGGCGGAACAGATGCAACAGTTCCTTCTAAAATCTTCAGTAAGGCTTGTTGAACCCCCTCACCACTGACGTCACGAGTAATGGATACATTCTCGCTCTTACGGGCAATTTTATCAATCTCGTCGATATAAATAATCCCTTTTTCAGCACGTTCAATATCATAGTCTGTCGCCTGTAATAGTTTTAGAAGAATATTTTCAACGTCTTCACCAACATAACCCGCTTCAGTTAATGTAGTCGCATCCGCAATCGCGAATGGCACATTTAAAATACGCGCTAATGATTGAGCTAAATAAGTCTTCCCAGACCCAGTTGGTCCAATTAAACAAATATTACTCTTTTGTAACTCAACATCGTCATCTTCACTAAATAAGTGATTAATACGTTTATAGTGATTATAAACCGCTACTGCTAATGATTTTTTTGCATGTTCTTGGCCAACAACGTAATCATTTAATACTTTTAGGATTTCTTGAGGTTTTAAGACCTCAATCATTTCATCCATCGTCATTGAAGAAAATTCTTCATCAATAATTTCTTTACATAAATCAACACATTCATTACAAATAAATACATCAGGACCAGCGATAATTTTCTTTACTTGTTCTTGTGATTTTCCACAAAATGAACATCTTACTTGTTTTGTTTCATCTTTATACAATCTGAAACCTCCATTCTTTTCCTGATTTTTCATTTTAAGAGTACCATAAGTCTCTATTTTCAACAAGAAATGTTGTTTCAAAAAGCGCCGGTCTCTAGCGAAACCGGCGCTTTTCTATTTAATTTTATAAAATTAAGCTTCTTTAGCAGAATCAGTAATTACAGCTAATGCTTTCTTCATTGAGATATCGTTTTTCAACATATCTACTGAAACAGCTGCACGAACTGCATCTTCTTCCATACCGTATTGAGCAGCTAATTCTTTCACTTCGTTAGCTACATCTTCATCAGTTGCTTCGATTCCTTCTTCTTTAACGATTTGTTCTAATACTAAGTTTGTCTTAGTACGAACGTCAGCGTCTTTTTCCATCATTTTGTGTAAATCAGCTTCTGTTGTACCAGTGATTTGGTAGTACATTTCAGGAGAGATTCCGTTACGACGCATATCGTTTAAGTAGTGTTCCATTTGACGGTGAACTTCGTCATGAACCATTTCGTGTGGTAATTCAACGATTTCAGCGTTTTCTACTGCTTTACGTAAAGCTTCATCTGCTACTGCTTCGTCAGCTGCAGCATTTTTTTCTTTTTCTAATTCAGTACGAATTTTTTCTTTTAATTCTGCTAATGTTTCAACTGAATCATCAACATCTTTAGCAAATTCATCTGTTAATTCAGGTAATTCTTTTGTTTTTACTTCGTGAACTTTAACTTTGAATACTGCATCTTGACCTTTTAAGTTTTCAGCATGGTATTCTTCTGGGAAAGTCACTTTCACTTCTACTTCATCGCCTTCTTTAGCGCCAACTAATTGGTCTTCAAAACCTGGGATGAATGAACCTGAACCTAATTCTAATGAGTGGTTTTCACCTTTTCCGCCTTCAAAAGCTTCGTCACCTAAGAAACCTTCGAAGTCGATTACTACTGTGTCACCTAATTCAGCTGCATCTTCTTTTACAACTAATTCAGCTGCACGAGCTTGTTCTTGTAATAAGCGATCTTCAACATCTTGTTCAGATACTGTACGATCTTGTTTTTCAACAGTTAAGCCTTTGTATTCACCTAATTTAACTTCAGGTTTAACAATTACTTCTGCTTTAATAACCCATGGTTTACCTTTTTCGATTGATTCGATATCGATTGTTGGTTGAGTTACTGGGAAAATACCAGTTTCTTCAACTGCGTTATCATATGCATCTGGTAAAAGGATGTTTAATGCATCTTGGTATAAAGCTTCTTCACCGTACATTTTTTCAAATACTTGACGGCTTACTTTACCTTTACGGAAACCAGGTACGTTCACGTTCTTTTTAACGCGGTTAAACGCTTGGTCTAAACCTTTTTTAATATCTTCTTGTGAGATTTCAAATGTTAAAACAACTTTATTTGTTTCAACTTTTTCGAATTTTGCTGTCATATTATTCCTCCATAAATTCATTATTCACCTTAAAGATGAATGGATTTACATACTCATTTATTTTACAATACTCTTCCCCTTTTGTAAAACATAATTGACTTAAACAACAGTAATTTAACAAGAATTTTGAATAGAGATTAAGAAAAGGTAACAAAAGCAATAGTTTTTCTCATTTTTCGGCCAAAATGTTATAATAGACGCCATAGGAGGGATAAAATGATTCAATATCCAAAAGGTCAAAAACAATTATCACGGGCTACTCGGTCTCAAACAATGCAAACAAATTATAGTAGTCGCGGTATGGGGTTAGAGAACATATTGAATCAAACCAACGAACTCTATCGCCTTCAAAAACGAGCGGTCATCCACAAGAAACCGACACCGATTCAAGTCGTTAAAGTAAACTACCCTGCAAGAAGCGCAGCGCAGATTACGGAAGCCTATTTTCGTCAGGCGTCTACAACCGACTATAACGGTGTGTATAAAGGAAGATACATCGACTTTGAAGCAAAGGAAACGAAGAACAAAACTTCTTTCCCACTAAAAAATATTCATACGCATCAACTAGAACATATGAAAGAGTGCTGTGAACAAGGCGGTATCGCTTTTGTTATTTTTTATTTTTCTAGTTTGAAAGAATATTACTTACTTGAATCCAAAATGATTGAACAATTCATTCACGATTCAAGCACGAAACGTCAATCTATTCCGTTGACCTATATCAAAGAACACGGTCAACCAATCGAGCTATCGCTGCAAATGACTCTAAATTATTTAGACGCAGTAGATGCTCTACTATAAAGGAGGTCAATCTATGACTGAAAACAATACTGAACAAAGTCGTTCATCTCAGCATCGAAATTCAAGGAAGAAGCACCCAAGTTCTACTAATAAAAAGAAATTGTGGAAGAAAATTTTAATTGGTCTAGCTGCTTTTGTGACTGTAGCTATTATTGCTATCGTTGCAATATTCGCTTACTACGGTGCGACTGCTCCTACCATTCAAGCTAGTGATTTAGAAGGAGCTACTGAAACTAAAATCCTTGATAAAGATGGCGAACTGATTTATTCACTTGGTGGTGAAAAACGAGATATTATCACTAGTGAACAAGTCCCTCAATTACTAAAAGATGCCATCACCTCAATCGAGGATAAACGTTTCTACTCTCATATGGGGATTGACCCAATCCGTATCGCTGGTTCATTCCTACGAAACGCAAAAGCCGGTCAAATCACTCAAGGTGGTAGTACGATTACTCAACAGTTAGTGAAATTAGCGGTATTCTCTACTAAAAAAGAAGACCAAACCTATAAACGTAAAATTCAAGAAATCATGCTTGCGCTTCAATTAGAACGTAATTACTCTAAAGAACAAATTCTGACGTACTACTTAAACAAAGTGTATATGGCAAATAATGTTTATGGATTTGGTACTGCTTCACACTACTACTTCAATAAAGAGTTATCTGAATTAAGTCTAGCCCAAGTGGCCTTACTTGCTGGTATGCCACAAGCACCGAATTCATACGATCCATATGCAAATGCGGATCAAGCAAAAGAACGACGTGACTTAGTACTCTATTCCATGAAAGAAAATGGAAAGATTTCAAAAGAGCAATATGACCAGGCAGTTGCTACTCCAGTCACTGATGGTTTAATCGCACATAATAATAATGTGAATAGTGACGATAAAGCTCTTGTTTATGATTCGTTCGTAACAATGGTGTTAAAAGAAGTTCAAGAAAAAACAGGTCTGGATCCTTATAACGACGGACTTACGATTGAAACAACTATCGACTCTAAAGCACAACAACGTTTATACGATATCGTGAATACAAATGATTACATTCAATATGTAAATGATAAAATTCAAAATGCCGTTGTTATGCTCGATACAAAAACTGGTGCAGTTCGCGCAGTCAACGGTGGTCGTAAGCAAACGACTCTACTTGGTTATAACCGTGCAACTGACAATACACGTAGTACTGGTTCAACGATTAAACCAGTCATAGACTACGGTCCTGCCATCGAATACCTCAACTATTCAACTGGTCAAACCATCATGGACCAAAGAACAACATATTCAAATGGTGTTGAATTAAACAACTGGGATTTCAGTCACAAAGGTGCAATGACACTACGTACTGCCCTCGTTTACTCAAGAAATACAACAGCATTACAAACCTTTAAAGCTGTTGGCGAAACAAATATCAAATCATTCTTGAACAATCTAGATATTCAAATTAAAAATGATGGTCAAGACTATTTAGTAGAAAGCAACTCGATTGGTGCAGATATTTCTCCAATCAAGATGGCAGCAGCATATGCCACATTTGGTAATTATGGTACTTATTCAAAACCATATACGGTAAGAAAAGTCACAACTCGTGATGGTCAAGTGACTGAATTTAAACCTGAACAAAAACAAGCAATGAAAGATTCAACAGCTTACATGATTACGGATGTACTCAAAGATTCATTCAAATATGGGTTCGCAACACAAGCAACTATTCCTGGATTACCTACAGCTGCCAAAACTGGTTCATCGAATTACACCGTTGAACAAAAACGTGCAATGGGAGCTAGTGATTATGAAGATATCATTCCTGACTCATGGTTTATTGGCTACTCTACCGACTATACAATTTCTGCATGGACTGGTTATGATAACCCCTATGAACAAGGTGGCGGTGTAGACACGACCGAACAAGAATACTCAAGAATGATTTATTATTACTTAATGAAATATATGGCTGAATCTTCTAGCGGAGACGATTGGGTTCAACCTGATAGTGTTGTCAAACAACAGATTGAAATCGGTTCTGATCCATTAAGCTTACCTGGGCCAAGAACTCCAGCAAATATGATTGCAACAGAGTTATTTGTTAAAGGTCATGTCCCTACTCAACAATCTAAGAACTATGGAACGAAGATTGAAGGTCCTACTGGTTTGAAAGCTACTTACGATAAGAGTAAAAAGACGCTCACTGTAACGTGGGATAATTATCAAACAAACTCTAAAGACAAGCCACAATACAAAGTCACTGTAAACGGACAAACGCAAACTGTATCAACAAATAAAGTGACATTACAAAACATCAGTGGACCTAGCGTATCGGTGACTCTAGTTGTAACAGTTGGTAAAGATAGTTCAGATCCTATTACAAACGAGTTCCAACTAGAACAGCCAACAACAGCTGAGGAACGGACGACTCAACAAAACCAGCAACAGAACAATCGTCAGCAAAACAACAATAATAACAACAATACTAATGAACAAACGACTCAAGAAGCTCGTAATCAATAGTTCAAATAAAAAGGCAATTCTCCTTGTGAGAATTGCCTTTTTGCTTATTCAACGCCAAAATAAAACCCCATGACAACTTGTCATGGGGTTTCCAGTTTTACATCTACCTCACAGTAGAGTCAAAGTCAATCAATGATTACTTAGCATATTCGACTGCTCTTGTCTCACGAATAACTGTAACTTTAATATGTCCTGGATATTGGAGTTCTTCCTCAATTTGATTCTTGATGTCATGCGCTAAAATAATCGCTTTTTCATCACTAATCTTGTCAGGTTGTACCATTACACGAACTTCACGTCCGGCTTGAATCGCAAAGCTGCGTTCAACACCTTCATGTTCTGTTGCAATAGCTTCTAATCTTTCTAATCGACGAATATAATTTTCGATTGATTCACGTCTTGCACCTGGGCGAGCCGCTGATAAAGCATCTGCTGCTGCTACAAGTACTGCGATTGTTGAAGTTGGCTCTACATCTCCATGGTGAGAAGCAATTGCATTAACAACAATCTTATTCTCTTTATATTTCTGAGCGATTTCTGCTCCGATTTCAACGTGAGAACCTTCAATTTCATGATCGAGTGCTTTACCGATATCGTGAAGTAAACCAGCACGTTTTGCAAGGTTCACATCTTCACCTAATTCGCCTGCCATCACTCCAGCAAGCTTAGCCACTTCGATACTGTGGTTCAATACGTTTTGACCGTAACTAGCTCTAAAGTATAAACGACCTAAAATCTTAATCAAATCAGGATGTAATGAGTGAATTCCAACTTCGAACGTTGCTTGTTCACCGATTGTACGAATACGCTCATCCATTTCTTTACGAGATTTTTCAACCATTTCTTCAATACGAGCAGGATGAATACGACCGTCTGAAATTAATTTTTCTAGTGTCATTTTCGCGATTTCACGACGAATTGGGTCAAAACCACTTAATACCACCGCTTCTGGTGTTTCATCGATAATCACATCAATTCCTGTTAATGATTCAAGGGTACGAATATTACGTCCCTCACGTCCGATAATACGTCCTTTCATTTCATCACTTGGTAACGTCATAACGGTTACTGTATTTTCTGAAACTAAGTCCGCTGCGGAACGTTGAATCGCTTGAAGAATAATATTTTTAGCATTTTTATCTGCTTCATCTTTTGCAAGCTGCTCAGACTCTTTAATCATGATGGCACGTTCCTTACTTAATTGTTCGGTCATGTCCTTCATGATAATCTCTTGCGCTTCTTCTTTACTGATTGTAGAAATACGTTCCAATTCATCTTGTTGTTTTGCAACGAGAGCTTCAGCTTGATTTTCTTTTTCTGTTACTCTCTCAAGTTTTTCTTGGATTTTTGTTTCCTTCGTTTCAATTGATTGTTCACGTTTTTCTAGAATTTCATCTTTGCGATCTAAATTCTTTTCACGTTGAATCATTCTCTTTTCTTGAAGAAGTACTTCATTTCGTCTTTCTTTTAACTCATTTTCAACTTCAGCACGATATTTATGATTTTCTTCTTTTGCTTCTAATAATACTTCCTTTTTTAATCGGTCAGCATCTTTTTCTGCATCTTTGATAATCATTTCAGCCGATTCGCGAGCTGCTACTAACTTTTTCTCGTAATTTGATTTGAAACCAATATATCCAGCAACAATTCCAATTATTAAAGCTAAGATCGCGAGGCCACCTACTACTACTGAGTCCATTGAGTCACCTCCGTCTCTATTAAATTTTTAATCAAAATAAATTGCATTGATAATTTTTATGGTTAAATGTGATTTAACACATAATATTATTGTATTCTTGAAACGTGTTAAAGTCAATTCATTTAAAGAATTTTTTTCAAAAAATCAAAAGGCTTTCAACAGCGAAATAAAAACATCGATTAGCCCTAAGACTAACCGATGTTTTCAGCTATCTATTAATTTTCCTTTTTGTTTGTATAAACAAATCCAAAAGCAATTATTACAAGTACTGTTGCAATCAACATTGTATTTACAAGTGATGAAGTACCCGTATTTGGTAAATCATTTTGAGGTTTGGCTGGCGCAGTATATTTGTTTTTAAACGTTATATCTGCGTCGTATGTTACTGTAGCAACATATTCCTTCCCTTCTTGTTTCACTTCAACAGAAACGTTTTTAACGCTCTTATCGTAAGTGATTTGTGCATCATCACCACTAACTTCTACAACTGTGAATTTGTAAGTTCCGGCTTTTTCAAATTCAACATCTTTAAATGTGATCGTCCCATCAGCAGTATTCTGAGCTGATTGAACAACATTTCTATTTTCATCTAAAAGATTAAATGTGAATTCTCCCTCTTGCAATTCACGACCTTCTAATTCTTTCTTGAATGTTAAGTCTTGCTTAATCGCTGAAAGAATACGGTTGGTAATCACAGAGTTTGTGCCTTCTGTTACTACTTCATGCGTATATCCTTCTGGAATATCCACTTCTTCAACTGTGTACTCATAAGTTACACCATTATTAGACTCAGGCAATTCTTTGAAAGTATGTTTCCAATTATTCGCTTCTGACAACTCGATTGCTTCACCATAGTTTACACCATTTTGCTTCAATTGAACCTTAATGACTTTGCGTAAACCTAGTTTATTTTCTTTATCTTCCCATACTTTTTTAACGGTATGAGTAGTTGTCTTACGTGTGTTTGTGATTGTAAAGCCTTCTTTTTGAGTTGCATCACCAGTAATCACAGTATCATAGTCTTTACCGTAATTTTCGTCGATGACTTCTTTTACTTGGTAGTCAGTCACAGTTGGATTTAATGTCTTACCATCAATTGTCAGTTTAAAGATACCTTTCCAGTTATTCGCATCATTTAGAATCATTGTTGCAAGAACAACATCTGGATTGCTCTTACTGCTTAATTCCACTTTAATACTTGAAATAGAAGCGTCTTTTTCCCCACTCCAAATCTTAGCAACTGGAATGTATTGTGGTAATTGGTTCGAAACAGCATTTGTTTCACCGAATACTGTTGGATTTTCAGCATCACGGTTAGTATAGAATACGTTCATTGCTGTTAATGTATCTGTTGCGCCATCAGTATATTCTGGAGTTTTCATATCCACTTGGAAGTTCACTACTTCTCCTGGGACAATCTTTTCACCCTTATTCAATACAATCTTGATGGCTGTTACTTTTGTAAAATCAGCAACTTGATCAGCTGTTACCCAGCCACTCGCCTGCGTTGCATCATATGGAGTTGCAGGTAATGTCGTTGAAGTATGATAATAAACAGTATATTTACTTTCAACGTCCAACGCTTTAGTTAGAACAGGTGTGAAGCCTGAACCATTTTTATCCCCTACATAAGGCAGGCGATCATACAACGTAAATGTTTCGATATCGTACGTACTATAGTTCTTCGTTTGTAGTTGATATTTATACTCTTGACCATAGTTGTGTTGACCTAATTCTTGAGTCCAACTTCCATCACTTTTCGAAATAAATTTCTCAGAACGAATTTCAGTCGGTAAGTTTACAATCGTAGAAGA
>CAKAPS010000033.1:0-14810 GCA_916719965.1 uncultured Streptococcus sp. | reverse complement strand
ATATAATGGATGTTGGCCTTTTTGTATACACTAAAATAGGGTTGGTGGAAAATTTTCATCAACCCTAAAAGTTTTAGAACCGTTTTTATAAGATTGATAAGTCTTAAAGTCTTTTTAGCCCACCTATGCTATAATAAGCATGAATAGAGAAGGCTTTCATGATTGGAGGAGAGAGTATGAAGAGTAGACAATTATTTGCATCAGCGCTTTGTGTATTGGCGCTGGCGGCTTGTAACAAGAAGCCAGAAGAGGCAGGGACAACCCAGGCACCAACAACGGTTCAAGCGACGACTGTGGCACAGACAACGGTAGCCCAGACGGAGCATGCGACGTATTTTGAGATGTTGCAACTGGCGTATAATGTGGCGGCCAAGGATGCCGATATCACAGAAGGCTTAGCCGCGGCCAAGAAGGTCCGTGACGAGATGATGGCGCAGTTTCCAAGCGACAAGGATGACATCGACAATGCCTATTCGGACTTGGAGCTGTTGGTTCGTTTTAATGCGACCGGATTTAGCGACTTTATGAAGCGTTGGAATGCGTCGACTGGGCAGCATTTCGAGGCCTTGCACGAGGCGATTCACATGGATGCTGCGACCATCAATGGCGATAAGGTCAAATGGAATATGATGGGCGTTGTGGCCTCTAACGACTATGAAGTGATGGTGGTGGAGGCGTATCTGGATGCGTCGAAGAAAGAGGCGTTCTTCTTTGGGTACGAAGACGGCGAGCCAATTGTTCTTCGTGCGACGAATGTGACGCGTGAGACACTTGCAAAAGCAGCGTTCCAAGTCGTGAAGGACGCTGATTTACTTAAAGGCTTTACCGACAATGCGACATGGAAAGCGACCTCTGAGGCGTCTGCGAATCAATCGGTTGCGGATGCGATGGCAATTTACGCGCGTAAAAGAGGCGAAATCTATGAGCGCACGAGTCCAGCGACCCAGCGTGAGTACTATGATTTAGCCGTTCCAGACCAGCTTTTCAAATATGCAACAGTCGATGGCGAGAAGGCGAACTTCAAGTGGGCAGGGCTGAATTTCCAATCTGGAGGCGACTCATACGAAATCGTGGAGTGTTATGTGTCTGAATCAGGGACATCGGTGATCGTATTTGCCAAAAAAGAAGGAATCAATGTGCTGTTAATCGGCGAATCAGAGCCACAGACGACTAAGAAAGCGGATGGAACGATCAAGTCGGCCGTAGTGAACCTCCAACCGTACGAGAACGACACACTAGAACGTGCATTGTGGTAAGACAGGAGAAGAAGAATGACAGAAGTACAACAACTCGAACAACTAATGAATGAGATGCTGCCGGGATTGCAGCTCTTTGCTAGAGACATCAACCTAACGCCGGAAGAAGCGTCGAAGTTCCACGTAGGGCAGATTGTCCGAAACGCAGCTTTTACCGATGCGACGTGTCGCGTTGGAGGAATGGTAACAACGCACCGTTTCAGCATTTTATCGAATCACCTCTTTGATTTGACGAAGGCGGAGCACGGCACCAATTGGGGGCTACACGTGGCTAACCGCGACAGCCACTTCAAGGTGCTGGACATTTACGAGCATGAAGGCAAGACGCAGATTCTCCTCTTGCATTTGCCGGACGATTATCGTTGGAAATGGATGGAGCATGTGAACTTGGATCTGCCGGTGGACATCGTGGCCGATAGCAGAGAGCGTTTCGCCTCCAAGGCCCACGCCGAACCCATCCCAGAGGTGACAAGTCCGGAGTGGCTTGACCGATGCGGTTTTGCGCCAGGACTGGACATCAAAGGCGAACTCTTCCCAAATGAAATCCCAATCGCAAGCCAGATGCAAAAAGTGAAAGACGCCTCTTTCCGCAGCTTCTACCATCAACTCGTCTACGTTCGCTGCGTGGCGCTCATCGAAGACGTGATGCCAGAAGTAGCCAAGGCGGGCGACACGGGGCTCGTCCTCTACGGATATATCGACGAAGAGGCCGGCGTTTCGTTCCAACCGCTATGGATCGCAAAAGAAGGCGAATCGACGCTAGACATGCGACTCATTCCAGAAGAGACGATGTATCTCATTCGTCTAGCGAACCTCGATGACTGCGAGTTCTGTTCAATGAAATGGATTGAAGTGGATCCGTATATTGTTGACCGTGCAAGACGCGTCATTGCGGAAGTCTATGACACAAAGAGCAAAGAAAAAGAAGAGACACGTTCGTTCCAAGGACTCGACCGATTCCGTCACCGAGAGCATCCCGATGACTTTGGTGTAGCGTTCTACTACGAAGATAAAACGAAGGAACCCGAGCGCTTGTGGGTCCGCATCTCACGCGTGGAAGGCAACCAATGCTTTGGTACGCTCTTGATGGATTCGAAGCACCCAGACGGGCCAAAAGAAGGCGACGAGATTATGTTTAAAGTTCTTCAGAACGAAAACGGCGATCTCGAAGTTGTGTCGGTTCAAAGTTAATAAAAAAGACAAAAAATAACCCTCGGTATCTTCATAGTGTTGATGGTAAGGCGCCGGGCCAAGCCTAAGTCTTGGCTCCTACCAAGCTTCAAACTGACTCTACGGGTTTTACCCTAGAGTCAGTAATTCACATTGGTTGCACTTCTTACCATTCACACTATAGAACCGAGGGTCTTTTGTCTTTTTTTTAACGGGCACACCTTCTTCGTGTATGAGAGAAATCACACCTTTTATTTACCTTGAATGGAGCTTATCTTGACATTAAAGAAATTTATGGTATATTCAAGGAGCAAGAAAATATATAGTGAATATTTCAATCACTAAAGCCAGAAAGAGCATTGGATCTTGACCATCCAATGCTCTTTTCTTTTTGTTTACTCAATGTGTGCGAGTATATTCTATCACATTACAGTTTAACGCAGAGTGTAGCGATATAATCGTTGCCAAATTGTGATAATCGATGTCTTTTATCGCACGATTCATAAAAATCAATCATCGCGAGACCATTTTTCAATTGCCCTCTAATCTGAGTTTCTAAGGTATGGCTAAATTCATATCCGTATTCTGGATTGATGGTGATTTTGCCTTGTTCTTCAAGATCTTTTGAATTAAAAGGGATGGAGAACTTTAACAGTAATTCCTCGTCGGGTTGGTCCCATACAACGTCAGCGTCATACATGTATATCCAAGGATTCATAAACCCGACCATTAACAGGCCGCCTTTTTTCAATACACGAGCGGCTTCTTTATACATGTTTTCTAAATCTTCTATATAGACATTCGAAACGGGATTAAAAATAATATCAAACGTTTCATCTTCGAATGGGAATGGTTTTGTCATATCGGCTTGAACGGTGTTGATTGTTAAGCCTTCTCTTTTAGCCACCATCTCATCTTTTTGTAATTGAGATGTCGAAAAATCCATTATAGTGACATCATAACCTTTTGCGGCAAAAACGGGACCCTGCTGTCCGCCGCCACAAGCTAACCCTAATATCTTTTTCCCGTTGGCTTTTTCAAACCATTCTTCTGGAACTTTTTTTCCAACCGTTAATGCAACAGAAATCGAATGCTTTCTAGCTTCTTCCAATTCTTCATGTGTCACTGGCTCGGTATAGTCATTGTTTACTTTGTTCCATCTATCTTGATTTAATTTTAAATAATTGCTCATCTCTCATCACCGCTTTCCGTCTTCTCAGTTTCATTATACTATTGCTAGGAAAAGTAGGGAAGTGTCCACTAATTTACTTGATTATAAAAAGAAGTATGCTATAGTGAAGGGGTAGATAATAAATACCTTCACAGAAAGAGCATTGGATATCGTACATCCAATGCTCTTTATTATTTTGTATTAATGCGCCCCGTCCGCAATTTCCGCAATGTAAAAGCTTGGAGCGTAGCCAATCTCTTCGGTATAAACTTTGGCAACGTTGGCCTCGAAATCTTCGATATGATCCTTATGCACCAGCGCGATGGCACAGCCGCCAAATCCCGCACCCGTCATACGAGCACCAAGAACGCCTGCTTGTTCCCAAGCGGTATGCACCAGCGTGTCGAGTTCCTTGCCGGTCACTTCGTAGTCTAGTTCTGTAGAGAGATGGCTCTCGTTCATCAGACGTCCGAAGTGAGCGAGGTTGCCTTCTTTTAAGACACGTGTCGCAAGCACTGTCCGTTCGTTTTCACTAACGGCATGACGAGCACGTTTCACAAAGAGTTCGCTAGATAGGTGATGCTTCAACTCATCGAACTGATCGAGGGTGAGGTCTCCCAGACTCTCTATAGCCACGTGTTCTTGTAGTTCCTTCAAGGCAATGCGCGTTTCGGCAAAGCGTTCGTTGTACTTCGAATCAGCCAGTTCGCGGCGTTTATTCGTGTTCATAATGACGATACGATAATCGCCAAGTTCCACTGGAACCAGTTCATACTCTAGCGTTGCACAGTCGAGGAAGATGGCGTGATCCTTCTTGCCCATCCCTACAGCGAACTGGTCCATGATGCCGGAATTCACACCAATGAAGTCATTTTCCACCCGTTTCCCAATCTTCACGAGACCCAGCGTGTCGATGTCGAGGCCGTATACTTTGCGAGCGATGACGCCCACGAGCAACTCGAATGAGGCTGACGATGAGAGGCCTGAGCCGTTCGGGATGTTTCCGTAAAATGCGATGTCCATGCCGTGCGGAAAAGCGAAGCCGAGGTCCGCCAAGTACACGAAAACGCCCTTGACATAGTTCGCCCACGAGTCACTGCCCCTGTATGCCAGGTCGGTCATATCGAGCTCACGTATACCATCCTTCGGAAAATTGTCCGAATACAAACGGAGCTTCTTGTCCGACCGTGGCTTCACCCACGCATAAGTCCCCAGCGTAATCGCGCAAGGAAAAACGTGCCCGCCATTATAGTCGGTATGTTCCCCAATTAAATTCACGCGCCCCGGAGCAAAGAAACTCTCCTCAGGCTCCGTGCCGTACACCTCCACAAACTTCTGTCTTAATTGTTCTGTAATTTGTCCCATAATATCCCTCCTTAGGATTTAATGTTCATCTTTATTATACGAGAAATTTTTAGAAAAAAAAGATGCCTTCTGAACGAAAAAGAACGACATCAATCCTAAAAACGGAAAAAATACGATTAACAGATCGAAAAAGTGGTTGTTATATCAATATATTGACTGCTTTTGGATGTTTTTGAACGAAAAAACGGCATTTTTCTGAACAATGTTCTTTTTTCGTTCAAAGTATTGAAGACTATTTTTTTTAGGAATATAGTAATGATGAAACCGATATCAAATTTAGAACTAAGGGAATTATGTTGTTTTTAAGTTTTATAAAATTGATATCTGTAGGAAGTTAATCTAATGAATTCAATGTAGCCATTTAAAGTTTGAATTCATGGAAAAGGGGGATTTGTTTTTAATAAAGAATTGATAAAAGGTGTTTGGGGATAAAACAAAAAAATAATTATGGAGGAAAAATCATGAAAAAGAATTTTTTCAAGACGGCAATTGTAGGTTTAGCATCTATCGCTTTATTAGCTGGATGTGGGGGACAAAGTAGCTCTGGTAACAATAGTTCAACTGAAAAGAGTGGCGAAAAACAGGTGTTGGAATTCTATCATGGATATCACCATAGTGAATCTGAATGGCCTGTTGCAAAAGTAATGCGTGATATTTATGACAAGTTTGCTAAAGAACATGCCAATGGTAATGTTGAATTTAAACCAATCCCTGTGAATGGTGACTTAAAAGATATCATGAAAAATAAAGTAGCCAGTGGAGAATTCCCAGACGTGATCGACTTAGCGGGGAATGCTGTTTCACTTGCTGCTATTGAACAACAACTTGTTTTAGATTTAAAACCTTTCATTGATCAAAATAACCTACAAAAAAATGTTGGTTTAAACTATGAACAAAACCAAAAAGACGGAAAGATTTACACAGTTCATGAACAACTATTTACAATGGGACTTTGGTACAACAAAGAAATCTTTGCTAAAGCTGGAGCAAAAACACCAGATCAATGGAAAACTTGGTCTGATTTCACTGAAGCAATGGCTGCTGTTCGTAAAGTTGACGGAGTATATGCTTACGGAACAGGTGAACCATCTATTCGTCTATTCAATACATTATTAGGAATGTCTGAAGCTGGACGTAAATTACTTTCTGGACCATTAACAAAAGAAGCGATTGAATCAAAAGAATTTTCTGAAGCGTTACGAATGGTAATGACAGAACTTCAAGTGAATGGTTCTAAGAACGCTGGTGGAGATGCAAATGCATATTCTAAAGACTTCGCTGAAGGCAAATCAGCAGTCTTCTTCAACGGTGTATGGGCTTCTGGCGAAATGTCTAAGAATCCAAACTTACAACCAGGAATCTACCCTGGCGGCGTAGCAATTAGCTCTTCAGGTGGCGGTATCACAATTTCTAGCAAGATGTCTGAAGAAAAACAAAAATTAGCACTTGAATTCTTGAAATATATGACAAGTGACGAAGTTCAAAAGATCATCTTTGAAAAAGTAGGCGCAAATCCTTCTGATGCAAATATCAATGTGAAAGAAATTGCTGAAAAGAGCACTGATGCAACTACTAAACTTTTAGGTCAAGCAATTAGCCAAGTAAAAGAAGCTAAAAGCATTGTTCCAACAATTAGTGATGTTTGGGGTGGCGATGTTCACACTGCAATTATTAATGCATTAACTGAAAGTGCAGCAGAAAATGTAAATATCGAACAAAAAGTTAAAGCAACACAAGATATCTTAAAATCATTAATTAATTAGTAGTTACGGGAGTTGAAACGAAGCTCAGTTGGTGTTGCCGACTGAGCTTTGATTATAGGCATTTCATGAAAAGGAGCTTCTTTATGGCACAAAAAGTTTCAACATTGCAAAGTAGGAAGGCTCAGAAGAGAAGATTTATATTCCTGTTTCTATTACCAACACTCGTCTGTTTCTTTCTATTCTATTTCTATTCTGTAGCGACCATTTTTATAACATCATTTACAAAATGGGACTACACGAATTTAAACAATCCACAATTTTTAGGTTTCGATAAGCTATTCGAAAATTATCGATATATCTTTGAAGAGTATCCATTTTTCCAAGAAGCGTTATTTAACTCGATTCGTTGGGCAATCATTGGTGTGGTGATTCAAGTACCTTTAGCACTTACTGTAGCCATCGCCTTATCGAAGAAACTAAAGGGGTGGAAACTCTCAAGAAATCTTTACATCATTCCAAGTATTATTTCAAGCGCAGCAATGGGATTGATTTTCTTACAAATCTACAATCCTAACTTTGGGGTTGTAAACCAAGTGATTCGTTTGTTCAATCCGGATTTTAAAGAAGCGGTATTGCTTACTCCAGGTCTTAATATCGTGGCAATGACTTGTGCGTATATCTTCTTCGCTGGAGCTTCAACAATCATGCTTTTGGGTCAAATCTTTGCAATTCCTCAAGCAATTCAAGAAGCGGCTATTTTAGATAATATTACGGGATGGAGAAAAGAATGGTATATAACAATTCCAATGATAAAAGAAACGATTAAGACTGTTTCTGTAATGGCAGCTACTTCTGGGTTCTTACTTTATAACGAAGTATTCTTCTTAACGAATGGTGCAGCAGGAACTAAGAGTATCAGTTTCATCATTCGTGAATTGGCGGTTTCAAGTTCTCGTACACAATATGCGAGAGCAAACACAATTGGGGTTATTCAAATTATTGGTGGGATGCTAATTATCCTATGTATTAATTTAATTTATAGAGACAACAAGCAGTCTCGGAAAGGTAAGAAGAGTCATGAATAAGAATCATATGAGTGGTTTATCTAAATCAGGAAAAATCATCGTTTATATATATATGGCTTTAACCTGCCTTATTTCGATTTTCCCAATTTTATGGATTTTCTTATCTTCCTTAAAAGCAGATCCTATGAAAAATCCGGGGTTGTCATTGCCAACGGATTTTAGTATCGATGGATATATTAAGGTGTTCACAGAATTGCATGTATTAAACTATTTCTGGAACAGCTTTAAAGTCGTATTTGTATCAGTAGTAATCAGCATTGTAATGATTTCAATGTCTTCATACGTAATTGCTCGCATGGAGTTTAAAGGAAAGAAAATCGTGACAGCAATGCTCTATTCGACATTGTTTATCCCAGCAACAGCGATGACGTTCCCTGTTTATCGTTTGGTCAATACTTTGGGGATTTATAATACGCCAGTTGCATTAATCTTTGTATACTCATGTAGTGGAATTGCGATGAGCTTTTTCATTATCAAGAATTACTTCCAAATTATTCCAAAAGAGTTAGAAGAAGCAGCAGAAATTGATGGTGCAACTTACGCTCAGACATTTTGGAAAATCATGTTGCCAATCGCTAGGCCAGGGATTTTGACGGCTGCGGTTTTAGCCTTTATCAACAACTGGAATGAGTATTATTGGGCTTCTATGTTGGTCATCGATAAAAATCAATTAACAGTACCAGCACTTCTAGGACAATTTACAACAAGCTTTAATACGAATTACAACGGATTATTCTCAGCGATTGTTGTCATTGTACTCCCTCCAATTATTCTATTTGCCTTCACAAGCAAATACTTTATTGAAGCGTTAGGTGGAGGTGCGGTTAAAGGATGAAGAATTCATTGGAAGCTATTAATAAACGAACAGAGTGGTTTAGAGAATCTCGATTCGGAATGTTTATCCATTGGGGCTTATATTCGATTCCTGGAAAAGGGGAATGGATTAGAAGTCATCAACGCTTAACGATTGAAGAGTATGAACCTTACTTTGAATCTTTTAATCCAACAGAATATAACCCAAGAGAATGGGCTCGCCAGGCAAAAGCTGCTGGCATGAAGTATATGGTATTGACTGCAAAGCATCATGATGGTTTTTGTTTATTCGATTCTGACTACACTGAGTACAAGGCTACCAATACCCCAATTGGAAAAGACTTAGTGAAGGAATTTGTTGAGGCGGTTAGAGAAGAAGGTTTAAAAGTAGGATTATACTTTAGCCTAATCGATTGGTATCATAAAGACTTTCCAAAATATGCAGATTTAAACCATCCAATGCGAGGAAATGAAGCCTATAAGGATGAAACAATCGATTTCGACAATTACCTCACTTATTTGCACAACCAAGTTAAAGAGATTGTGACAAAATATGGAAAAATCGACATTCTTTGGTTCGACTATTCTTATGAAGACATGGTTGGCGAAAAATGGCAAGCTACTAAATTGATTGAAATGGTTCGTCACTATCAACCAGATGTAATTGTAGATAATCGTTTAGAGACTTCAGGAGAAGGTTTCGGAAGTATTGTGACGGATGATATTCAATTGTATTCTGGAGACTTTGTGAGTCCAGAACAAATTGTTCCTCACGAAGGAATTCGCAATTATAAAGGCGATCCTGTTCCTTGGGAATTATGCCTCACAATGAATAATAACTGGGCCTATAATCCTACTGACTATCTATATAAGAGTTCGAAGACGCTTATTCGTAAGTTGGTGGAATGTGTCAGCAAGAACGGCAATATGATTCTAAACGTTGGTCCAGATGCATTGGGGAAAATCAATTCGCCAAGTCTTGCTATTTTAAAGGAATTCCATGAGTGGATGTCAAGAAATGGGGAATCCATTTATGGATGTGTGGGAGCATACGATTTACCAAAACCAGATTGGGGTTACTACACAAAGAAAGATAATGTAATCTATGCTCATGTATTTGAACAACCAATTGGCCCAATTGCCTTACCAGGGCTCAAGGAAGAAGAGATTAAACGAATGAGTTTCCTTCATGATGGAAGTGAAGTGAAAATTTCTAAGAGCTGGACGACGAATGCTTTCCCAGATATGTGTTTTGCGCAATTTGGAGAAATTCCGCATTTTACTTATCCGCTCCCATGCGATGTAGATAGTGTTATTAAAATTGAGTTGCGAGGAGATAAAAATGAAAATTAGTAATAAATTTCTCTCTCGAGAATTTGTATATGATGAAAATCAATTTTATACGAAAAAAATCGTTAATAAACGATTGGACAAGATTGTTAAAAATAAAAGTGCATTAGAATTTCGAATCGTCTTTGAGACAGGAAACCCTCTTACAAGTCAACAGTTTCAAGCGACCATTCTTGAAAAGAAGAAAGATAAACTTGTTGTAAATTTCGCAAGACGTGGAACAGAGCTTACGATTACCTACGCTGCTCGTGAAGATGTATTAGAGAAGAAAGTGACGCTTATCAAAAGCAGTCGTTCCATCAATTATATTGATGTGGATCTTCTTGATTTTGATAGTACGGATGGAATTTTCTATCCAAAAAAACAATCGGATATTAAAGAAATGGCGGGGTTCCCAGGTTATTATGTAGAATGTGGGCAACCAATCTATGCTAAATCACTGTTCTTTGGAATGGAATTTCCGATGGGCGAAAACAGAGTTCAAGAAACTCACTATTTCTCTCGTTATTATGTAGGGTACGTTGTAAGAAAACCGAAAGAAATCTGGCCTGTTATTATTGGTGCGGCTAGCGGGGAAGAAAAAGAAACGATTCAAAAAGACTTCTTCAAATATATTGAAGGAATTGCTCAACCAAATGCGTTTAGAAAGCAATATAACTCGTGGTTTGACTATATGACCGATATTGACGAGCAAAAAGTTTTGTATAGTTTTGCTGAGATTTATCATGGGTTTGAAGGTCATGGAGTACACTTAGACGCATACGTAGTGGATGATGGCTGGCCAAACTACGAAAGTATGTGGGAATTTAATGAGAAGTTCCCTAAAGGGTTATCAAAAATTAGATGGTTAGCAAAACAACAACATTCAAGTTTAGGACTTTGGATTGGGCCTCGTGGTGGTTACAACGGAACTGAAGTAAAAATGAGTGACTGGCTAGAAGCTCATCCTGAATTTGGTAGTAAAAATAAACTGTCTAATGATGTGAATCTTGGAGATTTCAAATACTTACGTCATTTAAAATCTAAAATGCTGAAGTATCAAAAAGCCTACGATATTAGTTATTGGAAGATTGATGGTTGGTTACTGAAACCTGATAAGCCGGATTCAAGTGGGGATTATGCGATGCATACAATGGTCCCAGTTTATGAGTTTCTGGTTGAATTGTTGAAGGATTTACGAGCAGAACGAGGTAAGAAGGACTTCTGGCTTAATTTAACTTCTTATGTAAATCCAAGTCCATGGTTTTTACAATGGGTGAATAGTTTATGGCTTCAAATCTCTCAAGACGTCGGATTTACGGAAGGCGCAGGAAATGATATTAATCGTATGATTACTTATCGTGATATTCAGTATCAAGAATTTTTGGAAAAACGTGATTTACAACTTCCATTAAACTCAATTTATAGTCATGAACCAATCTATGCAGCCACTGCACATACATGGTATATGGACCATCAAATGTATGCGACTGTGAAAGAGTTTGAAGAGTACTTAATGTTTATTTCCACTCGCGGAAATGCGTTCTGGGAATTCCATTATTCTTATAGCATGTTTGACGAAGAACGTTGGCAAGCGAATGCAAGAGCAGTTCAATGGATTGAAGCAAACTACGACACTTTAAAATATAGTCGTAGAATTGGTGGCAAACCAGACAAGTTTGAGATTTATGGATATCACTGTGTAAACCCTATAAATGGAACGCAGATTTTATCGTTAAGAAATCCAGACTCTAAGCCACAAACCATTAAGTTGTCGGATATTAAGATAGACCATTTTAGTACAGTTATTGGAGAATTCAAACAACAGGGTGATGTGATTGAGTTAGCGCCTTATACGATTTTAATTTTGAAAAAATAATCGTTAATTGAAAGTAGGTGAAGAGATTATGTCCATTCATATTAGTAAAGATGAGCGGCTGTTTCATTTAGAGACGGAGAATAGTAGCTATGTTTTCAGAGTGCTCGAGAATCAGCAACTTCAACATCTCTACTATGGAAAAAGAATTCATGTGAAAGAAAACTATGGGAATTTAGCGAGTTACCAGACAAGAGGGTTTGAAGTTTCCTATACAGCCGATGAGGAACGAATTCAGTTATCGATGATTTCAAATGAATATGCTGCCTATGGTAAAGGGGATTTTAGACATCCTGCATATCAGGTTCAAGACGCAACAGGTAGTAGAATTACGGAATTAAAGTATCAAGGATATACACTCTCTACTGGTAAGAAACGATTAGAGATTCTTCCTTCTACTTTTGATGACGACGGAGATCGTTCAGAGGTGTTAACAATCACCTTAAAAGATGACATTATTGGATTAGTAGTGAAGTTAAACTATACCGTATTTCCAGGGCAGAATGTAATCGTGCGGAATGTAGAATTCATAAATGAAGGTCAATCTGACTTGAAGCTTTTGAAAGCAATGAGTTTACAGCTTGATTTACCAGATGATCAGTTTGACTTTATTCACTTCTCGGGAGCGTGGTTAAGAGAGAGACAATTGTATCGAACAGCGCTAAGACCAGGACTACAAAGTATTGATAGTTTAAGATACTCATCGAGTCCGCAAAATAATCCATTCTTTATGTTGTCTCGAAAACATACGACTGAAGAGAGTGGTGAAGTCTACGGGTTTAATCTTGTGTATTCAGGAAACTTTCAAAACAGCATTGAGGTAGATCACTTTGATACAACGCGCGTACTGGTCGGAGTGAATCCTGTGGAATTTGAGTACTTATTAGAACCTCAGATGAGTTTTGTAACTCCTGAAGCCATTATGAGTTATAGCGCTCAAGGAATGACCGCTTTGAGTCAACAGTTGGCAATCTTTTATCGGGAACATTTAGTGAATCGTCATTTTGCGAAACGTCCACGTCCAATCGTGTTGAATAGTTGGGAAACGATGTACTTCAACTTGACGACTGATAAGGTGTTGGAGCTAGCAAAATGTGGCCAACAGCTAGGGGTAGAATTATTTGTGCTCGATGATGGCTGGTTTGGTCATAGAGAAGGCGATAATAGTTCTTTAGGGGATTGGACAACGGATTGTCGTCGTCTTCCAAAAGGGATTTCCTATATTGCTGACGAGATTCATAAAATGGGAATGCAGTTTGGTTTGTGGTTCGAGCCTGAGATGATTTCTGTTGATAGTGAGTTGTATCGCACTCATCCAGAATGGATGATTTGCACCCCACATCGCAAACCGTCAGTAGGACGACATCAGTACGTCTTAGATTTTACAAATCAAGAAGTAATCGATTATTTATTTGATGCTATCTCCTCAATCATTCTGGAAACGAGGTTAGAGTATATTAAGTGGGATTACAATCGTCATATAACGGATGCGTATACTGCAACATTATCAGCAGCAAAACAAATGGAGTTTGGGCATCGTTATATTTTAGGTGTCTACCAGCTGCTAGAACGTCTAACGAAAGCTTATCCAGAGGTTTTATTTGAGTCTTGTTCATCAGGCGGAGGCCGTTTTGATTTAGGGATGATGTACTATGCTCCTCAGGCTTGGACAAGTGATGATACTGATCCGATTGAAAGATTGAAGATTCAGCACGGGACTTCTTATGGATATTCATTATCAATGATGTCGGCACATGTTTCTGCATCTCCAAATGAACAAAGTGGGCGAAGAACAAGCTTAGATACAAGAGCGGCTGTTGCTTACTTTGGTGTTTTTGGTTATGAGTTGGATGTGACAGCTTTAGAGGCAGTAGAGGCTGAGAAAGTCAAAGAACAAATTCATTTCTACAAGAAATATCGTGAAGTGTTCCAATATGGAAACTTCTATCGAATTAGAAGTCCATTTGAGGATGATGTTGTTGACTGGCAAGTCGTTTCTAGCGATAAGTCAACTTCTATATTGTTGCATACTTCGTTAATTAGCCACTTGAATCCAGGATATTCACTCGTAAAATTCTGTGGATTAAATGAAGATAAACGATATACGATTGCTGGAATGGATGAAGAGTTTTTCGGAGATGAACTCATGAATGCAGGGATTAAAATTATTCCAGAAGGAGCAGAAAATGGACCTGTCATTTCTACTCCGGAATACCAATCTCATCTATTGATAGTAGAAGAAATCAAAGATTAATTAAGAACAAAAAGGCGCTAGTCACTGAGTCGACTAGCGCTATTCTTATATTCATTTTACATTTTAGTGAAGAAGCACTTGCCTCTTTCCGAATGCGGTGTGAATACCCGAGAGAATTGCCTTTTTTCAGCAGGAGTGCAGTGGAATCGTATAGCCTTTTTCCGCCATCTACATTAAAGAAGAAAATAAAAAATAGGCTTCAAAGACCTCGTGGATTCTATAGTAATGGAAATAACGAGTGTAATCGAAATGAATTAGGGCGTCAGTTGGTTTTACCAACATGACGCCCTTTGAAGTTCGGTAGGCAAAGAGACTTCGGCTCTTGCCGGTACAGTTATTTCCATTACTATGAAGATATCCGCGAAGGTCCATAGAAGCCCTTGGCGCCTTAAAACTATGAAGATACCGAGGGTTTATTTTGTCTCTTTTTTATTAAAAAATTTCATGTCTCACTTCTTTAATAAGTGGATGGCGTAAGAAGGCATATGAAAGATAAATCGCCATCAAACACCAAATGATTGGCTCCGAGAAAATAACTCCAAGATAGCCAGTGTGCGGAATAATAAAAATCACAAAAAGCACCTTTCCCACCAACTCAATAAAGCTCGAAACCAATGGCGTCACCTTTTGCCCAAGCCCCTGCAAACTATTTCGTAAAATCAATAGAAGCGCAAGCGGTATATAGAACAATGACCCGATACGGTTGTAAAGCGCCGCGTTATCCAGAAGTGCTGGGTCGCTTGAACCAGAGATGAGTTCATTTAACGCAGGACTTGCAAAGAACAAGA
>CAKAPS010000032.1:0-15132 GCA_916719965.1 uncultured Streptococcus sp. | reverse complement strand
ACGTGAAACGTTCTGCGGACGTTTGAGGAAACGCACGCCATTTCTGCGATGGCGAGCTCAACTACAAGGATGTGAGGCAGAAAGACAGAAGCTAAGAATGAGTTCACGGTGTGAAGTCATTCTGCTTCGTCGTTATTCTCCCTTTATCTTCCATATTAAATGATGTAAAATAGCAATAGACTTCACTGTCTATTGCTTATTTTATTGGAGTGTGATTAGATGTCAGGATTAACCGTAAGTCGATATGAAGAGTATTTAGCAGATGTTTATAAAAACCGAAAAGCCGACCAAGGGCTCTTTATTAAATTAGTTGAAGAAATAGGAGAAGTGGCAGAGCAAATTAGTATTCGCGATGGCCGAAAAGAAGGGGATACTGGGGAAGTACAAGCTAAACTTGGAAAAGAACTAGCAGATGTCATCCATTATACGATTGCAATCGCTGCAGTAAACGGCATTGATTTAGAAAAAGTCATCTTGGATAAAGACTTAAGTGCCGCCATTAAATATAACCATACAACAAACTTAGTAGAGTTTCTTCAAAAGACAGCAAAATACGACTAGTTTACAGCAAGAAAACACTTGCTTTCCACCCTTGTTTAGAGTACGATAGGACATGGAAAAGTAAGTGAAATGATGGGTACAGAAAGTTCTGATTGCTGAGAAAGAACCCCCGCTCTTTAACTGAACCTACCAAATAGGTGATTATGAAAATAATCCGGTGAAATCATCGTTATCAATGTTAAAGAGACATTTACAACGTAAGTGTAATTAAGGTGGTACCGCGAGTCATTCGTCCTTTTTTAGGGGAGTGGCTTTTTTTATTTCACAAAAAACGAAAAAGGAGTCAAGCAGATGGCAGAAAAAACAAACTTACAAAGAGAAGATTTTTCTAAATGGTATATTCAAACCATTCAAAAAGCAGATTTAATGGACTATTCACCAGTGCGTGGATGTATGATTTTCAAACCAGACGGATATGAAATCTGGGAACATATTCAAGAGGAGTTCAACCGTCGTTTTAAAGAAGAAGGCATTCGTAATGCGTACTTCCCAATGTTAATTCCAGAAAGCTTCTTCACAAAAGAAGCAGACCATATTGAAGGATTTGCTCCTGAATTACCATGGGTAACAGAAGCAGCTGGTGAAAAATTAGAAGAACGTTTAGCGCTTCGTCCAACAAGTGAAACAATGATTGGAACAGCTTTTTCAAATTGGATCAATTCATACCGTGATCTTCCATATGAAATCAACCAATGGGCAAACGTATTCCGTTGGGAAAAGAAAACTTTACCATTCTTACGTACTTCAGAATTCTTATGGCAAGAAGGACATACAGCACATGCAGATGAAGAAGATGCACGTCGCCGTACAATGAGAATGTTAGATATCTACAAAGAAGTTGTAGAAGGCGTATTAGCAGTGCCGGTTTATGAAGGACAAAAAACTCCTTCAGAACGTTTCGCAGGTGCAGTAGATACTTACTCAATCGAAGCGATGATGAAAGACGGTAAAGCCGTTCAAGCGGGAACTTCTCACTACATGGGAACAAAATTCGCGGAAGCCTTCGACATTAAATATTTAACAAAAGAAAATGAGCACGTATACGCTCATACAACCTCTTGGGGAGTATCGACTCGTTTAATCGGTTCATTAATCATGACTCACGGTGACGAACAAGGATTAGTATTACCTCCAATAGTAGCTCCAACACAAGTAGTCTTAATTCCAGTTGGACCATGGAAGAAAAATCCAGCCATCTTAGAAAAATTAGAAGAGCTTCAAAAAGAATTAAAAGCTGCTGGATTACGTGTGAAGATTGACGACACTGACAACTCACCAGGATTCAAATTCAATGAGTGGGAATTACGTGGTGTTCCAATGCGTATCGAATGCGGACCTCGCGATTTAGAAAACAATCAAGTGATGACAAAAATGCGTGATTTAGATGAAAAAGTAGCAGTTGGATTCGATGGATTAGTAGATAGAATCTTAGCAGAATTAGATACAATGCAAGGCCGTCTGTTAGAAACAGCTCGTGCGATGCGTGCTTCTAACGAATATACAAATATTGATACTTTAGATGAGTTGAAAGCTCATATCGAAGCTAAACGTGAAGCTGGCGAAGTACCTGGTTGGGTATTAGTTGGTTGGGATGGAACAGAAGAAAGTGAAGCGAAAATCAAAGAAGAAACAGGCTTCACAACTCGTAACATTCCATTTAACGCTCCAGTGAAAAAAGAAAAATGTATCGTAACTGGTAAACCAGCCGTTCATACGGTTTGGATTGCTCGTGCATATTAATCGATTAGGAACTAGTTGGTAGGAGGACAAGATTATGAAAATCAATAAGGCCATTCAAGAGTTTGTAAATAGTGCGATTGATTCAGGGTATGTTTCAAAAGAAGACCGTTACTATTTATTAAATCGCGTGCTTTATTTAGTGGGAGAAGAATCTTTTGAAAGTTCGAAAGAGGTGGAGCAACCTTCTTTATTAGATGCGATGGCGAATTTAGTAGAAGCTGCCGTTGAAAGTGGGAAGATTGAAAACGACTCTGAAGAACGCGACTGGTTGGAGCAAGAGTTAATGAACCTTGTGATTCCAAAGCCTTCTGAATTAAACCGTCTATTCTGGGATAAATACGAAGAAGGCCCTAAAGTTGCAACCGATGCGTTTTATAAAATCGCGCTCGATTTAAACTTAATTAAGGTGAAGGATATCGCTAAAAATATTTCTTTTAATGGAGAAACAGAGTATGGCGATTTAGAAATTACGATTAACTTATCAAAACCAGAAAAAACAAAAGAAGAAATCATCAAAGCAGCGCAATCGAAGGATTTTAATTATCCTGCCAACCGTCTTTGCTTTGAAAACGTGGGCTACCATGGTCGTATCAACTGGCCAGGTCGCGCTAACCACCGTATTGTCGGAATGGAACTTGGCGGAGAGTCTTGGGGGTATCACTATTCTCCATATGCTTATTATTCTGAGCATGCCATCTTCTTGTCTGAAAACCTAGAACCAATGAAAGTGGACGAGGGAGCATTTAGCCGACTCCTTGAAATCGTTACACAATTCCCTCATTATTTTGTAGGGTCAAACGCAGGACTTCCAATTGTTGGAGGATCGATTTTAAGCCATAACCACTATCAAGGGGGACGTTACGTATTCCCAATGAACCGTGCTAAAGTCTTAGAAACTGGAATTTCTAAGAAGTTTGACACTGTTGAAATTGAACGCCTTTACTGGCCGCTTTCTGCGCTTCGTCTTCGTGGGAATAACCGTGAGGAAGTATTTGAAGTGGCGGTTGATATTCTAAAAGCATGGGAAAACTACGAAAACAAAGATCTTGAAATCTTTCGTGAATCAAACGGCGAACCGCACAATGCGATTACGCCAATCGTGCGCCGTCAAGGAGATGCGTATGAGTTTGATTTAGTATTACGTAACAATCGTACAACAGAGGAATTCCCTGATGGAATTTTCCACCCACATGCGGATGTACAACATATAAAAAAAGAAAATATCGGTTTAATTGAAGTAATGGGGCTTGCGATTTTACCACCACGTTTGGAACGTGAACTTCGCGAAGTGAGAGACTATCTTGTTGGAGAAGGAAGTCTTGAAGCTGTTGCAGCCATTCACCAAGAATGGGCAAAAGAATTAAAAGCACAAGTGCCAACAAAAGAAACTGTAGCCGCATTTTTACAAAAAGCGGTTAGCGCAAAATTCTGCCGCGTGTTAGAATATGCAGGCGTCTTTAAACAAACAAAAGAAGGCCAAGAAGCATTCAGCGCCTTCATGCATGAATTTACGAAATAGTTAGAAAGGAAGTGCCGTATGACAATCCTCGCACTAGATACATCGAATAAGACATTATCGGTCGCTGTAGAACTGACAGACGGTACCATGATTGAACAAACGATTGAGAACACGTTGCAACATAGTGTTCTCCTCATGCCAACCATCGAAGCCGTATTTAAAGAAGCCGGCATCTCAGCAAAAGACTTAACAAAGGTTATTGTTGCTGAAGGTCCTGGTTCTTATACAGGTCTTCGAATTGGCGTTACCGTTGCAAAAACACTTGCGAAGAGTCTGGGGATTCCACTTGTTGGAGTCTCCAGTCTCGACGTCTTTTTACCGAACCTTGCTTCTAAAGTAGAAGTGGGAGAAGTCGTTGTGCCGTTTTTTGATGCTAGACGCGGAAATATTTTCGCAGTAGGTTATCAAAAGACTGATGAAGGCTTTGAAAAGGTGATTGCGGAACAACATATTTCATGGGATGATTTCTTGAAAGTGTTGCCGAAACATGCAGCAGGAGTGACTTTTGTAGGGCAATTACAGTCGATTACAAAAGAAACAATCGTAGAAAAAGGAGCGAGTGAGGCGAAGTGGCTTGAAGGGCCTGACGCGATTCCTCACGCAACATCGCTTATCGAATTAGGAAGAAATAAGGAAGCTGTTGACGCGGACGTCTTCGTCCCAATGTACTTGAAACTGGCAGAAGCAGAAGAAAATTGGCAAGCTGAGCATCCTTTAGAAAAGGGGTCAGTGTATGTGGAACGAGTTTAAAGAACGCTTCATGCAGTGGTTTGAAAAAATCAAAGCGGTGTTTTTAGAAGAAGCGCAACAGATGGATCCGATTCGCGACCAGTTTGAGAACTTTGAAAAAAGAGTGATTCTTGGAAACGGGGCGCAGGCTAAAATCAGAATCGGTCTTTCAGAAGATGCCACTCGCATTTTTGAAGTAGAAAAAGCGGCCTATGACGGAGAGTCTCCATGGGCAAAGGACGTTCTTGAAAAAGACGTCGCACATAATCCAGCTGCCATTTATATTGTGCTGGAAGTGGAAGAGGAAATCGTCGGTTTCATCGGAGCAAGAACGACAGAGGGAACGGATTTACATATTACGAATGTTGCTGTACTACACGATTATCGCTTCTTGAATGTCGCAACTTTATTATTGAAAGCATTAGAAAAAATCGCCCGCGCGCTCGACAAGAAAGAAATTACGCTCGAAGCCCGCGTGTCGAATACAAAAGCTATTAAGCTCTATCGAAAAAATGGATACGAGGTTGTTGGTACAAAGGAAAATTACTACACTCCTGAAAATGAAGATGCTGTGGAAATGCTCTATGCATTACCGCCAAAAACGCCGTCTTCATTCCATTCATCAGAGTATTCATTTACAAGATTACATCCAGCTGATTTAGCGATGGCGGAGGCATTAGTCACATTAGTGCAAGAAAACTACGAGCATCCAAATAATTGGAGTGCCGAGAGTTTCCTTGCCGATTTAGAAAATCCAACAAACACATATTACGGAGTATGGATGCAACGCCAACTAGTCGGATTCCTTGGAATCCAAAGCGTACTGGACGAAGCAACAATTACGAATATCGTGATCGCGAAAGACTATCAAGGTAAAGGTCTCGCGCAACGTTTATGGCAAATGGCCTTATACGATTTGAAGCAAAAAGACGTGAAAGTTGTTTTCCTAGAAGTGCGTGAAAGCAACAAGCGTGCTCAATACTTATATGAAATTCTTGGGTTCGAAGCCTTCCACACGAGAAGTGATTATTACAGTGATCCAGTTGAAGATGCAATTGAATATCGCTTAGAAATAGAACAAAGATAGGAGGAGCAATATGAAAGAAACATTGATTCTAGCAATTGAAAGTAGTTGTGATGAGACAAGTGCAGCCGTGATTCAAAACGGGAACACCATCCTTTCAAATATTGTAGCCTCTCAAATTAAAAGTCATATGCGTTTTGGTGGAGTTGTGCCAGAGATTGCCAGCCGCCATCACGTCGAACAAATTACACAAGTCATTGACGAGGCTCTTGCAAAAGCAGGAAAGACGTTGGATGACATGGATGCCATCGCGGTGACGTATGGTCCAGGACTTGTCGGTGCTCTTTTAATTGGGATTTCTGCAGCGAAGGCCTTAGCTTTAGCGAGTGGAAAACCACTGATAGCAGTGAACCACATGGCAGGACATATTTACGCCAACCAACTTGTGGAACCTTTGCAATTTCCACTAATGGCGCTTGTAGTAAGTGGTGGACATACGGAACTTGTGTATATGCCAGAAGATGGCGAGTTCCAAATTATCGGAGAAACAAGAGATGATGCTGCAGGGGAAGCTTACGATAAGATTGGTCGTATTCTGAACTTGCCATATCCTGGTGGAAAGAAAATGGACGAACTAGCTCATCTTGGAACGGATACTTATGACTTCCCACGCGCGATGATTCATGAAGACCATTTTGATTTCAGTTTTAGTGGATTGAAATCGGCGGTCATCAATCGTGTGCATAACGCCAAACAAAAAGGCGAGGAGATTGTCCCTGAAGATTTAGCCGCAAGTTTCCAAGCCAGTGTAGTAGAAGTTCTTGTCGAAAAAACAAGACGTGCTCTGGAAGCCTATCCTGTAAAACAATTCGTGTTAGCAGGAGGAGTAGCTGCTAATAAGGGGCTTCGTACAGCGATGACGCAGATGATGGAAGAACACTACCCAGCAGTCACATTTTCCATCCCGCCATTGTCTCTTTGCGGGGATAATGCGGCGATGATTGGTGCTGCAGCCTATACAAAATACATGCAAAAAGACTTTGCAAATATGGATTTAAACGCAATTCCCGGACTTGAATTAGGGGATGAATAAAACTATTGCAAATTCAATTTGAGCATGTTATTATATTCGTGTTGCATTATGCATGCGAAAATAAATAACTCTGGATTAGCAAATAATTCAGGGCAGGAGGAATAGAAATGAAACAAGGAATTCACCCAGAATATCGTCCAGTAGTTTTCATGGATACAACTACAGGATTCAAATTCTTATCAGGTTCAACAAAGACTTCAAGTGAAACAGTTGTATGGGAAGACGGAAACGAATACCCATTACTACGTGTGGAAATCACTTCTGATTCTCACCCATTCTACACAGGTCGTCAAAAATTCACTCAAGCAGACGGACGTGTGGATCGTTTCAACAAAAAATACGGTCTCAAATAAGAACTTTACAAACTCTCTCACTTCGAGAGAGTTTTTTTTGTGCGTAAAATTCAGTAATAACCGCCAAAGGCGGCGATTATGGTATTAGCAGGGATGGTGCTAGAAAGAGAATTCTTTTTATCAGCCATTGTTTATTGAAACAAAATAGCGGGATACCGGAGAAAGCCTTAGAGTCTTTCTCCTTCGAAGCCTCAAACAAGCCGTAATGGATAAATCCATAACGGCTTTTAATTCGCATTCGATATGATTCCCCGCTATGGTTTCAATAAATGTCTGATAAGCGAATTCTCTTTTTAATGTTTTTGTGCAATACCATAATCGCCTTCTTGGCATAAAACTCTACTCGAGGGAGAGTTTATAAAATTCTATTTGGGGCAAAGGGCAAGGGGGAAGGGATGAAGTTCGTGCGGTTCATATGGGGAGTTGATGTAACAATTATGTTACGTAACAAAAATGTTACATCATGGAGTGAGAGTGGAAATTAACAAATATGTTAATTTTAGGCATAAAAAAACAGCCTTGCGAGAAGCAAAGCTGTTTGAAATGTTATTTATAAGTGTCTTCAAGTTTTGCCATGAATGCGCCAAGCCATGTACCGAATCCTAACATTACAACGCAAGCAAGGTATTGAACGATGTCAAATCCAGCGTAGTTTGTTGGGATAATCATTACAGTTGAAGCAAGCACGATTCCAAAAATAAAGTGGAATAATTGTGGGTAAGCTTTCTTAAAGATGTAGTGTACAAGTTTTGAGAAGAGCGCTAATGTTACAAGTCCACCTAATGCGATAGGAAGGATAACGCTCATGTCTAATGTTTTGAAACCATCTGACATTTGTTTGTACATACCCATGTATACGATGAAGTTTGATGGGCTAAGTCCAGGAACGATAATTCCAAGAGCGATTAAACCGCCAGCAATCATCCAAGTGAAGAAGTTTGCCTCTACGCTTCCACCGATTGCATGTTCACCTAAGTAAAGGAGTACGCATCCGCCAATGAATGAAGCAAGCAGAATGAGAATCTCGCGTGTTGAGCGACCTTCTTTTCCAGCTTCTTTCCAAAGAGCAGGGATTGTACCGACGATACATCCGATGAAGAACCAAAGAATGATGGTTTCGAAGTTTCCTAATAAGTAGCTCACTCCAAAGGATAGAACTACGATTCCTGCTAGAGCACCGATTCCCACAGGTAAGAAGAATAAGAAGTTCTTCTTGAAGTCTTTTGTGACGTTTGCTAGGAAAGCAATTAAGCGTTCATAAAGTCCAAAAATGGCAGCAAGTGCACCACCGCTGACTCCGGGTAGGATAAATCCTGATCCTATGAACATTCCTTTAAAGAATCGTAAGAACCAGTCATTTTTCTTTTGTTTATCTAATTGATGTTGTGTTGATCTTTGTTCCATAGTACCTCCGATAAAATTTCTATGTAACCTATTATACTGCAAAATGAAAGATGAGCAAGTAATGTTAAGACTCTTAAGCAAAACTTTCCATTCGTTGCCTCTAAAATGCTTTTTTGATATAATTGAGAGGTGAAAGCTTCAATTTTTTTGACTTTCTTGTTCTATCATTTTCAAATGTGAAAGGAGTTGAATGGATGAAAATTGCTGTAGTTACAGATAGTACGGCTTACTTAACAAAAGAAGAATATGCCGAGTACGGTGTTTACGTGATGCCATTGTCTGTTATCTTTGGACAAGAAACATACCGTGAAGATATCGATATTTCAGCAGAAGAGTTTTACGCAAAAGTAAAAACTTCTTCAGTCTTTCCAACAAGTACACAACCACCAGTAGGAGAAAGTTACGAATTATTCCGTGAACTTGCACAAGATTATGACGCTATTATTCCTATTACTATTTCTAGCGGAATTAGTGGAACTTACCAAACTTGTGTGGCTGTTGCTGAAGATATGAAAGACGAAGTAGCCATTTATCCAATCGATTCAGGTATTAGTTGTGCTCCGCAAGCACGTGCAGTAAAACTTGCCGCTATTATGGCGAAATCTGGAGAATATTCACCAGAAGAAATCGTTGAAACTGTACAACGTCTAGTGGACCGTACAAGAGCTTACTTTATCGTTGATGATTTAAGCAACTTACAACGTGGTGGACGTTTATCAGCAGGGGCTGCATTAGTCGGTTCTATGTTGAAAATTAAGCCAATCTTGACATTCGTTGATAAAAAAATCGTTCCTTTCGAGAAAATTCGTACGCAACAAAAAGCAATGAAACGAATTGAACAATTATTCGTAGACGAAACAGGAACAACAGATGGAGACGGCTATGAATTAGTCATTATCCACGCAAATGCTCCTGAAGCTGGCGAAGCTTGGAGACAAAAAATGCAAGAACAATATCCTAAATTACGTACTTCATTATCGTATTTTGGGCCTGTAGTAGGAACTCACCTTGGTGAAGGTGCCTTAGGATTCTCATGGGATATCGTACAAGAAAAGAATTTAGAGAAATAAAGAGTGGGGGAACCCGCTCTTTTTCTTCATGAAACAGAGGGATACAAATGACACTTGTTGTAAAAAAGATGTTAGCCAACACGCTTAAAGAACTAATGAATGAAAAGCCGCTGACGAAGATTACTGTACAGGATTTAACGAAGAAATGCGGGATTAGTCGTCAAACGTTTTATAATCATTTCCATGATATTTATGAATTGGTCGAATGGATTTATTTAAATGAGGCGCATATCACGCTAGGTGAGAATATTTCTTATGAGAATTGGCAAGACGCCCTGGAGGCACTCTTTCAATATATGGATGACAATCGCAACTTTGTCCTTAACACGTATCGTTCTGTCAGCAAGGAAAATGTCGAGCGACTCTTGCAACGGGAAGTGGAGCGTTTCTTGACGGATTTGATTTTCAATGAAATTAATGTCAGTGGCGCAGAAGCAGAACAAGTTCAATTCTCGATTGAGTTTTATACGTATGCGCTCGTTGGTGTAGGACTTGATTGGATTAGTCGTCAAATGCCTGGTACGGCCAAAGAACTCGTTGAAAAAATCGAACAAGTCATGATTGGAACGATTGTAGCTCGAATTTCTCAGTAAAAAACTTTACAATTCCATCCCAGTGTCCAAAGTTTGGACATTGGGATTTTTTTGTCTATGGTGCTTTTGGTGAAACGGGAGTAGAGTAATGCATGTAAAGAACAAAACCTGATTTTCAGGAAATAGGAGGAATTACTATGTATCATTCAAATGGAAATTACGAAGCATTTGCTCGCCCTAAAAAACCACAAGGCGTTGACCAAAAATCAGCTTACTTAGTTGGATCAGGACTTGCATCCTTATCAGCCGCTGCTTTCTTAATTAGAGATGGCCAAATGAAAGGAGAAAACATTCATATTTTAGAAGAACTTCCACTTGCAGGAGGAAGCTTAGACGGAATCTTAAATCCAACACGCGGATTCATTATTCGTGGGGGACGTGAAATGGAAGACCACTTCGAATGTTTATGGGACTTATTCAGATCAATCCCTTCATTAGAAGTGGAAGATGCCTCTGTGTTAGATGAGTTCTACTGGCTTAATAAAGAAGACCCTAACTTCTCACATTGCCGTGTAATTGAAAACAAAGGACAACGCATTCCAGATGATGGCCAATTCACTTTGAGCGATAAATCAAGCGAAGAAATGGTGAAATTATATATGACATCTGAATCTGAATTACAAGGACTAAAAATTACCGATGTATTCAGTGAAGAGTTCTTCGAATCAAACTTCTGGACTTACTGGGCTAGTATGTTTGCTTTTGAAAAATGGCATTCAGCGATTGAAATGCGTCGTTACATCTTACGTTTCATTCACCATATCGATGGTCTGCCTGACTTATCTGCATTGAAATTTACGAAATACAACCAATACGAATCACTCGTTTTACCACTCGTGAACTACTTGAAAAAACATAATGTTCAATTCGAGTATGATACAGTCGTTAAAAATGTGATTGTTGAACATGTTGGAAGCGACATGATTGCCAAAGAACTTGTGTTAGAAGTAGGTGGTGTTTTAGAAACACGCAATTTAACAGAAAACGACTTAGTATTCGTGACAAACGGTAGTATTACTGCTGCAACAACATACGGAGATAACAATACTCCAGCTCCAATTTCAAAAGAATTAGGTGGATCATGGAGCTTATGGAAAAACTTAGCCAAACAAGATGAACGCTTCGGACATCCAGAAGTATTCTGTGAAAACTTGCCAGACCAAAGCTGGTTCGTTTCAGCTACAACAACTGTAAAAGACAAACGTATCGCTGAGTACATTCAAAAAATCTCAAAACGTGATCCTTATGCTGGAAAAGTGGTAACAGGAGGAATCGTAACAGTTCGCGACTCAAATTGGATGATGAGCTACACATTAAACCGTCAACCACACTTTAAAGCACAAAGTAAAGATGAATTAGTCGTATGGATTTACGGATTATATTCAGGAATCAAAGGTAACTATGTGGAAAAACCAATCGAAGAATGTACAGGGATTGAAATTGCCGAAGAATGGTTATACCACATGGGTGTTCCAGAAGAATTAATCCATGAATTTGCTAGCGAAGGATGCAGCACAGTGCCTTGCTACATGCCTTATATCACAAGCTACTTCATGGCTCGTAAAGATGGCGACCGTCCACTCGTTGTTCCAAATGGCTCTAAAAATATTGCCTTCATTGGTAACTTCGCTGAAACTCCTCGCGATACAGTGTTCACAACAGAATATTCTGTTCGTACAGCGATGGAAGCTGTATATACATTGCTTGATGTCGATCGTGGTGTGCCAGAAGTGTTCGCTTCAGCTTACGATTTACGCGTTCTTACAAAATCAACAAACCGCTTGATGGATGGAAAGAAATTAGCCGATGTGAAAGTTCCGTTTTTAGTGAAATTATTTGAAAAACGTGCTGTAAAGAAAATCAAAGGTACGATGATTGAAGAACTTCTCAAAGACGCAAACTTAATCTAATGAATGAAACCTCTCTAAGTCTATTAGAGAGGTTTTTTCGTATCTTTTGTTGAGGTGATAGATATGAATATCGTTAGAACGAAAACGGGAGAATTGATTCATGCCACACAAATTAAAGAAGATGAAGTTTATTTTTGCCCGGAATGCGGAGAAGAAGTAACAAAAAAAGTTTCCAGAAATGGAGTGGTGTTTTTTTCGCACATCCCAAAGAAACATAGGCAGGAAGAAACAATCGCGCATCAAGAGGGGAAACACTTAATACTTGAGAGTTTGAAGAGTCATAGTTTCCAGGCTGAACTGGAGCCGTATGTGTCGTCTATTGAACAGATTCCAGATATTGTTGTGACAGAAGGAGAGCGTGCGTGGTGTATCGAATATCAATGCAGTGTGATTCCTACAGAAGAGATAGTGGAACGGACGAGACATCTGGGAGAGGCTGGCATGTCTGTCGATTGGATTTTAGGGGAGAATTATGAGAGTCAGCATAAACTGACGGACACCTTTAGTTACTTAATGAAATATCATCCACAACTCGGGAATTTCCTTATTTTCTTTGTGAATGGAGAGATGATTTTTCATACGCAAATCAAAGTGAAACCTCGCTCGCAGCAGATGACGTTTCAAGTCGTACGCGTGCCGCTTTTATAGTTCTCGTGGAAAAAGTGGAGAAAGATGGTCGAGGATTCTGTTCCAGTCAAAGCGCATCTAAAACCCGTTGATGCGATAGAATGGACGCCAAGGGATACGATGCTCTTTAAGAAATTAGCTTCTCCGCTAACGAGGGCCTTTCTCGTGAAATTATATCGATGCAGGCAAACGCTGGAAGATTTGCCCAGCCGCTTCTTGACCTTTCCAATTTATACAGAGACGTTTAAGGTGCCCAATCTTGTGTGGAAGGGATATGCGTGGATTCTGTTGGAACAAATGGCTTTTTCAGGAGACGTCGAGATGATGGATTTTGTAAAGCGAGTGGAAGAAGTTTGGCGCCCGCTCATGCGTCCTGTTCCAAATCCTCAAAGTCAGATGGAGGCGTGCCTCTGGGAGCTATTAGATGAGCTTTTAGCCGATAAAAGAATAAGGCTAGGGTATCCAAAATCAAAAATGAACCGTTTGCAAAGCAAGGGTGATTTTGGTAAAATATTACTGAGTGTAGAGGGATGAATAGGCAAATAGAGATAATTATGGTAACTGTATATCCAATTATTTAATCCTTTCAACTATACTTGCACAAGGCATTTATAGGCATAATTATTTGATGAAGATTTGTCATCATCCTCCTATCTGGGGCTGTGGAAAAACCATGGCCCCTTCCTAGTTTGCTAGGGCAATATCAGGGCACGTATCGTGCAAGGAAAGGAAGTTTTTCATGAAATATGCAGAAGAAGGATTACAATATCATATTCACACACGTAAAGGCGATGTAGGTCGTTATGTGATTTTACCAGGGGACCCAAAACGTTGTGCAAAAATCGCAGAACATTTTGAAGATGCAAAACTAATTGCAGATAACCGCGAGTATGTGACATACACAGGATACTTAGATGGAGAAAAAGTCAGTGTGACATCAACAGGGATTGGTGGACCATCTGCTGCGATCGCGCTTGAAGAATTAGTACGCAGTGGTGCCGATACTTTTGTCCGTGTTGGAACATGTGGCGGAATTGATATCGAAGTTAAAGGTGGCGATATCGTGATTGCGACAGGTGCGATTCGTACAGAAGGAACAACACGTGAGTACGCTCCAATCGAATTCCCAGCGATTGCAAACTATGATGTAGTAACGGCACTTTTAAATGCTGGTAAGAGCTTAGGTTACACAACACATGCAGGCGTTGTTCAATGTAAAGATTCATTCTATGG
Source organism: uncultured Streptococcus sp. (assembly GCA_916719965.1). Taxonomy (GTDB): domain Bacteria; phylum Bacillota; class Bacilli; order Lactobacillales; family Aerococcaceae; genus Granulicatella. The sequence continues at coordinate 1,276 of CAKAPS010000032.1, read as the reverse complement.
ACAACATGAACCACAAGTAATGCCAGTAAGCTATGACTTACAAAACAAATGGGAAGCTTGGAAACGCCTAGGCGTGAAGGCTTCTGAAATGGAATCAGCAGCGTTATTCGTAGTGGCTAGCCATTTAGGAGTTCGCGTTGGATCTACTTTCCTAGTAGTAGGGAACCAAGAGCGTGAAGCAGCAGGTTTATCAAACCCAATCGTTCACGATACAGAAGCTGCTATTAAAGTGGCTGTTGAAGCACTTCGCAACTTAATTAAAGAAGACCGCGCAAAATAGGAAAGAGGGATTATATGGAAATCAAAGAAATTTTGAAAACAGTAGACCATACATTGCTATTGCCTGCATCAACTTGGAGCGAAATTAAAGAGATTTTGGATGATGCGATGAAATACGAAACAGCGTCAGCATGTATCCCGGCTTCTTTTGTTAAACGTGCGAGCGAATACGTGAATGGTAAATTAGCCATCTGTACCGTTATCGGATTCCCGAACGGCTATAGCACAACAGCGACAAAAGTCTTCGAGACAAAAGATGCAATCCAAAATGGTGCGAGCGAAATCGATATGGTGATTAATATCGGCGATGTGAAAGATGGACGCTTCGATGTTGTGGAAGATGAAATTCGTCAAATCCATGAAGCGTGTAATGGACATATCTTAAAAGTCATTATCGAAACAGCGCTTCTTACTGAAGAAGAAATCATCAAGATGTGTGAAGTCGTGACGAAAGCAGGAGCTGAATTCATTAAGACATCAACAGGTTTCTCAACTGCAGGTGCAACATTTGAGCACGTAGCATTGATGAAGAAACACGTTGGCGAAGGCGTTCTTGTGAAGGCTGCCGGCGGAATTTCTAGCATTGAAGATGCTGAAAAATTCATCGGATTAGGAGCAAGTCGTCTTGGAACAAGTCGGATTGTGAAAATCGTGAAGAATCAATCCGTAGAAGAGGGCACTTATTAACCCCGAAAAACCAGATAAAATCTAAATTTCCCAAGTGTTGTCGACCTTGACGACGCTTGGGATTTTGTGTATAATAATATAACGCAATAAGTGTGGATTTTAATCGGTGTGAGGGGTTGAAATATTGTCCAATTCCTTACAAATAAAGGCTTAAAACAAAAGAATTTGCATTTTTCACAAATGACAGCAAACAATTCTTTTGGTTTTTTTTTGTTTAAAAATCGACCGAAATCTTCATTTGTTACGAACTTTTAATAAATGTCATCAAAATGTAACATTTATCAATACTAATTATTAGGGGTGGAAGAGT
>CAKAPS010000031.1:0-15565 GCA_916719965.1 uncultured Streptococcus sp. | reverse complement strand
CCGTATAATAGAGACGAGGTGAAAGTATGGCAAATGATTTTTTTGAACACGTATTAAATCCAACTTGGAAGAATTTACCTAGTGAGTCGAAAGAAGTTGTCTTTCGAAATGTATTAAGATATTTTGTAAATCCAATGTCGACGATTGAAAACTTAAGAAGTGTCAAATTTGAATTTGGTGGAATCACCAACGAAACTTTTGAAGTCACTATTGATGGAAGAGAGTTCGTCTTTGTTCCTGGTCAAAATGAGGTTATTTTAGGCTGGGACAGCGGCTTGTCAGGGCTATCTGGTCTTGACTGTAGTGAAGAACGTCAAGAGCTTCGTTATGCCTTTAAACGTTATTTAAATCAACATTTAACTGGCTTTATGTTTCTGAATCAAGATGTTCAAGAAAAAGACTTATCGAGTGAAAAATTGACGACTCAAATCGTAGAAGATGGCATTAATTTGATGACATCCGAATTAAGAAAGGTCGATATTCCAGCGATGTTAGTCGAAAAGAAACCGAATTTTGTTGGACTACGCTTTATCGGAAACTATTCTGTGGTGACAGGACAACTTACAGGTGCCGAGGAACCTTCACCTGAAACACTTGAGATTTTAGAAGAAGCGGTGACTCCAGATAATTCGATGGAAGCTTTATTCCAAGATTTTCCAAGGGCAGTACGTGTTGATCGATACTTTATGCAACAAGACATTAAGAATCCTGATAATTTCAGCTGCTACGTTGCAGATCCGGTAGGGTACGAAGAAGCTCGTAAAGAAATTGAACGTACTGGTATGGGGCTTTTAAACGAAGACGAATGGGAGTACTGCTGCGGTAGCGGCACACGTCGTCTCTTTAAATGGGGAAATCAGTTGCATCGTTCTTTAATCCAAGATGAAGCGAATTCTCCATTATGGAATGAAAATATGTTTGGATTGGAAATTGCAAATGCGGAATTTGGCCCAGAATTAATTGAGGGTAGACCTTATACCAAAGGAGCATGGCTTGAAGAAAGCTTCAAGGCGCCAGTCTTGAACTTACTGCCGTTATCGTCTTATTACTCAGTTAATTTACCGCTATTAGTCGATCCTAATGGACATCTTGCCGCAGGATATTACTGCGCAAGACGTGCGATTCGAATTGAAATGTAATGATGAAATCAGTCACAGCTGTGGCTGATTTTTTAAATATTTATTAAAGTCAAAAAAAGTCAAATAAAAATATTGACCTTTCCTGACTAATGGTGTATACTTTAATCATGGTCAAGAGACCAGAAAAGGAGGAATGAAGATGAATATTGAAAAAATGACTACAACAATGCAACAAGCATTAGGCCAAGCGCAACAAATTGCGATGGTACGTAAACATCAAGAAATTGATATTCCTCATTTATGGATAGTATTTATGGAACCAAATCACTTTGCTAGAAATTTATATAGTGATTTACAAGTGAATGATAAAGAATTTGAGGAATTAATTGATAAAGAATTAGACCGTATTTCTGTAGTAGAAGGACAAAATGTCCAATATGGTCAAAGTATGAGTCAAAACTTATATCGACTCTTTACAGAAGCTGAAAAGATTAGAGAAAGCTTTAAAGACGATTACTTATCTACAGAGGTAGTTGTACTTGCGTTGATGGAATTACAAAATCATCCGTTGACTCGTTATTTAGTACAACATCACGTAACAAAAGAAAATTTGAGAGCTCGAATTGAAGAGCTAAGAGGGGGAGAACGTGTGACTAGTCAAAATCAAGAAGAACAATATGAAGCATTATCAAAATATGCACGTAATTTAAATGAAGCTGTTCAATCTGGTAAACAAGATCCAGTCATTGGACGTGACGAAGAAATTCGAGATGTAATTCGTATCTTATCTCGTAAAACAAAAAATAACCCTGTTTTAATCGGGGAACCTGGTGTTGGTAAAACAGCAATCGTTGAGGGATTAGCTCAACGTATCGTTAAAAAAGACGTACCAGAAAACTTAAAAGATAAATTAATCTACTCATTAGATATGGGTGCTTTAATCGCGGGTGCAAAATACCGTGGTGAATTCGAAGAACGTTTGAAAGCAGTTCTTAAAGAAGTAACAAAATCAGAAGGACGCATCATCTTATTTATCGATGAAATCCACACAATCGTTGGTGCTGGTAAGACAGAAGGATCAATGGATGCTGGTAACTTACTAAAACCAATGTTGGCTCGTGGTGAATTACATTGTATTGGTGCTACAACTCTTGACGAATACCGTGAAAATATGGAAAAAGACAAAGCGTTAGAACGTCGTTTTCAAAAAGTACTTGTTCAAGAACCAACAGTTGAAGACACGATTTCAATTCTTCGTGGATTGAAAGAACGTTTCGAAATCCACCACAGTGTAAATATTCACGATAGTGCATTAGTAGCTGCTGCGACTTTATCAAACCGTTATATTACTGACAGATTCTTGCCAGATAAAGCGATTGACTTAGTCGATGAAGCCTGTGCTACAATCCGCGTTGAAATGAACTCAATGCCAACAGAACTCGATGCAGTAACTCGTCGTTTGATGCAACTTGAAATCGAAGAACAAGCGTTGAAGATGGAAAAAGATGACGCTTCTCAAAAACGTCTTGCTATTTTACAAGAGGAATTAGCAGAACAACGTGAAAAAGCTAATAACCTCAAAATGAAATGGGAAATCGAAAAAGAAGAAGTCAATAAAATCCGTAATAAACGTGAAGAAATCGACCGTGCTAAACGCGAATTAGAACAAGCAGAAGCAGATTATAACCTTGAAAAAGCTGCTGAACTTCGTCATGGACGTATTCCAGCTCTTGAACAAGAATTGAAAGAATTAGAAGACCAAAACAAAGCAAATGCTGAAACTTCACAACGTCTCGTTCAAGAATCAGTAACTTCAGAAGAAATTGCTCGAGTAGTGGGACGCTTGACTGGTATTCCTGTAACAAAACTAATGGAAGGCGAACGTGAAAAACTTCTTCACTTAGAAGATATTCTTCATGAACGTGTCATCGGTCAAGATGAAGCTGTACAAAAAGTGGCTTCAGCAGTACTTCGTTCTCGTGCTGGATTACAAAATCCTAGCCGTCCAATCGGAAGCTTCCTATTCCTTGGACCTACTGGGGTTGGTAAGACAGAACTTGCGAAAGCTCTTGCAGAAGATTTATTCGACTCAGAAGGCCATATGGTTCGTATCGACATGAGTGAATATATGGAGAAACATTCAGTGTCTCGTTTAGTGGGGGCTCCTCCAGGATATGTTGGATACGAAGAAGGGGGCCAATTAACAGAAGCTGTTCGTCGTAATCCATATACAATCGTTCTTTTAGATGAAATTGAAAAAGCACATCCAGATGTATTTAATATCTTGTTACAAGTATTAGATGATGGACGTTTAACAGATTCTAAAGGACGTGTAGTAGACTTCAAGAATACAGTGATGATTATGACAAGTAATATCGGTTCACAATTCTTGCTTGAAAATCAAGGCGATAGAATTGATGAGGAAACTCGTACGGCTGTTGAGGGTGTTCTAAAATCAACCTTCAAACCAGAGTTCTTAAACCGTATCGACGAAACAATCTTCTTCACACCGCTTTCTAAAGACAACATTCGTGGTATCATCACGAAGATGTTGAACCAATTAGCAGTACGTGTGGAAGATCAAGAAATCGTCTTAAGCTTCACAGATGAATTAAAAGATTGGATTGCAGATAATGCGTATAATCCAGTGTATGGTGCTCGTCCAATTGCGCGTTACATTCAACGTGAAATTGAGACACCACTTGCAAAAGAAATCATTCGTGCAAGCATCCTTCCAGGAGACCAAGTGAAATGTGATTTAGGAATCGATCATGTGACATTTGAAGTCATTGGAAAGAATGAATAATAGGTAAAAAGAAAACGCAATGGACTTTTGTCCATTGCGTTATTTTTTGCTTTATTTGTCTTCTTGAACGCGACGTTTTCTTACTCCCCAGAATTGGAAGTAGTCAGTACGAATAGCACCGTTATAGAGTTTGCGTTTCTTCGTCGCTTTTTTACCATAGTGGTCTTCGAATGTTAAGTCGCTTGTTAAGATGTATTTACTCCAAGTTTCAAGTGGAGCATATGTTTCACCCATTTGTTTATAGATAGCTTGAGCCTGTTCTTCCGAAAGAAGACGGTCTCCATATGGTGGATTTGCCACAATAATTCCATTTTCTTTCTTTGTACGGAAGTCCTTTAATTGCATTTGTTTGAATTCGATTTGGTCTGCGACACCGGCTTTAATGGCATTTTGTTTGGCAATTTCTATCATCGAGCCATCAATATCGGCACCTAGAATATCGAGTTGAAGTTCAGTGCGGATTTCTTTCTTAGCTTCCTCCCTGACTTTATCGAAGACACCAGGAGTAAAGAAAGTCCATTTTTCAGCGGCAAATGAACGGTTCAATCCTGGAGCGATATTCTTACCGATTAGTGCAGCCTCGATTGGAATCGTACCAGAACCGCAAGTAGGGTCGTAGAAAGGTTTGTCTGGATACCAGCTTGTTAGCATCACAAGAGCAGCAGCCATGTTCTCTTTTAATGGTGCGCCACCTTTTTCTGTACGGTAACCACGCTTAAAGAGACTTGTTCCACTTGTGTCGATTGTAAGTGTCACAACATCTTTTAAAATTGCCACTTCGATAGGATAGAGGGCACCAGACTCAGGTAAGTGAGTACGACGGTGGTAAGCCTCGCTTAAACGATTGACAATCGCTTTTTTAACGATCGATTGGCAGTTAGGGACACTGTAAAGCGTTGATTTCACAGATTTACCTGATACCGGGAATTCCGCATCGACTGGAAGAATTTTCTCCCAAGGGATCGCCTTTGTTTGTTCAAAAAGCGAGTCGAATGTTTTTGCAGTGAATTGTCCCATAATGATTTTGATACGGTCTGCTGTACGAAGCCAAATGTTTGTGCGAGCAATATCGTAATCATCACCTTCAAAGAAGGCTTTACCGTTTTCTACTTGAACTTCGTAACCCATGTTGCGTAATTCTTTACCAACAAGAGCTTCGATGCCTGCAGCAGCAGTTGCTACTAATTTATATTTTGTCATAGATTTCTCCTTTATTCGTAAAAAGAGGAGTGGGCACAAGGCCACACTCCTTACAATTCGCTAAAATCCTGAAGTAAACTTCTGTAAGCCATGTTCTGTTCCATTTAATAGCAGGATCTATTAAATTTCAGTAATCATCTGTCTACACATCATGTGTCTCTTTTTTCGTTCATTTCCTAATTAGAGTGCCCCTACCATAAGTTTGGGTTGCTCGCTCGAGGGGTTTACCGCGTTCCACCAATTCCGTTTCCGAAATTGCTTCGTCACTGTGGCACTTTCAAGAATACTAGAGCATAGCATTGCTGTAGCTCGTTTTTCTGCCGTCAACCTAAAGTTGCCTTAGCTTATTGTTTCGCTAAGCACGATCACTACAAGCATCTCAGCCTGTGCGAGCATGGACTTTCCTCAGCAAATTAATGCCGCGATTACTCAAAGTTTACTAAATTTAAAAAAGTTCGTTATATCAAATCTGATATATTAATAATTATTGTCGCGTACTGGTGTAATTACGCGTGTTTTGTAGAAATCGTCATCGTCTTCTGCAACATCTTGAGAAGGAGAAGAGTAGCTATCTTCTTCTAATTTAGAATCGAAAACGTGTTTTTCTAAGTTTGATAAACGTTTTAAGATATCGAAGTTTGTAACTCCAGATGAAGATACATTGCTTGAACGGTTTGTTTTAGAAACTGTAGCTTGACGTGAGAGTTCATCTACTTTAGTTAATAAGCGTTCGTTTTCAGCTTGTAAGAAGCTGATTTCTTTTTGGAATGTGTCATAATCACGAATAATTAAATCTAAAAATGCGTCGACTTCTTCAATGTCGAAACCTCTGAATGAGCGTTTGAATTGTTTTTGTAAAATATCTTTTGTACTTAATGAAATACGTGCCATAATTGCTTTCCCCTTTTTTAATCAGTCAAATAGTCATTAATTAATTTATCTTCTTAATGATACTAAAATCCATGCAAAAATACAAATAGGATAGGGTTATTTTTAGTTATTTTTAATGAAATTTGTTATAATTTTTAAAAAATACAAGTAAAGAAGAGGGTTAACATGAACTGGTTAGAAGTCACAGTAAATACGCATTCTGAGAGCGTCGAAGTCGTAAGTTCGATTTTAATTGAATTAGGATCAAAAGGAGTTTCGATTGATGACCCTCAAGACTATTATCAATTAACAGATGAACAATTAGAGTGGTTGAAAGTACAACAAAAAGACTTATATGAAACGGATACCGTGATTGTGAAGGGCTATTTCCAACCAAGCCAATGGACTGAAGAAGCCAAAACGCAATTAGACGAACAATTGAAAGAACTTGAAAGCTACGGTCTACAAACAGGACCTTTAACCGTTCGTGTTAGTGAAGTTGGAGAAGAGGACTGGGCAACAGCGTGGAAACAATATTATTTCCCAGTACGTGTAACACGCTATTTAACAGTTGTTCCTAGCTGGATTGATTACGAAAAAGAACAAGAAGGTGAACTCTTAATTGAATTAGATCCAGGTCTTGCATTCGGAACAGGAACGCATCCAACGACACAGCTTTCCCTTACAGCGCTCGAACAAACCATTCGTGGTGGGGAAAGTGTGTTAGATGTTGGTACTGGTTCTGGAGTATTAAGTATCGCCTCTAAACTCTTAGGAGCTGGACAAGTAACGGCCTTTGATATTGATGAAATGGCGACACGTGTGGCCAAAGAAAACATCGCATTGAACCCTACAATTGGTTCAATCGATGTCTATGAAAACAACTTACTCGTTGGTGTGGACCAAAAGAGCGATTTAATTGTGGCGAATATTTTAGCTGAAATTTTAGTTCAAATGCCTGAAGATGCATATCGTAACTTGAACGAAAATGGAACATTAATTCTGTCTGGTATTATTGAATCAAAAGCACATGAAGTACAAGAAGCATATGAAAAAGCAGGATTTACTCTAGTTGAACGCATGACGATGAAAGAGTGGAACTGTTTTGTGATGAAAAAGGATGTAGAATAATGCAACGGTATTTTGTAAAAGGAAATGTCAGTGAAACGACGCATTCGCTACAGTTCTCCAAAGACCAAGTGCATCAGCTGAAAAAAGTGATGCGCGTTCGTGTGGGAGAACAATTAGAAGTCGTGGATGATGCAAGTCAACTAGCCATTGTAGAAGTGACAGAACTTGAACCATTCGAAGTGAAAGTCGTAGAACTCGTGGAGCAAAAAGTCGAACTACCCGTATCAGTCACGATTGCAGTGGGGCTCTCTAAAGGAGATAAACTCGACTGGATTGTCCAAAAGGCGACAGAACTTGGTGTGAGTGAGATTATTCCGCTCTCGATGACACGAAATGTAGTTAAATGGACGGGAGACAAGTCGGCTAAAAAAATTGAACGCCTTCAAAAGATTGCCGAAGAAGCTAGCGAACAATCGCATCGCCTGAAAGTCCCACGAGTCACTAGCGTGATGACGTTAAAAGAATTGGCTACTTACACTTCGGATTTCGAGCAAAAGTTGATTGCTTATGAAGAGTCTGCTAAAGTTGGCGAAAGCCTTCAATTGGTTAAGAGTTTGCAGTCATTACAGGAAAATGAACGCATTATTTTTGTGTTTGGTCCTGAAGGTGGCATTGAAGAACAAGAAGTGGAGTTGTTAGAGCAAAGTGGATATCTTCCATGTTCACTAGGTCCACGTATTTTACGCGCAGAAACAGCACCGTTATATGCACTAGCAGCCGTTTCTTATCAATGTGAGTTATTATAGGAACCAATAGTTGACGATAGTCTATTGTCGCGGTACTATTAGGAATACATTAGAGCGCATGCTTAAGGAGTTTACAAATGTCTAAAAATAAGACTTATACCGCAGATGATGTCCTTGCAATGTGTAAGGAGTACATGAACGAGACACATATTAAATTTATTGAAAAAGCTATCTATTTTGCGACATATGCTCATAAAGATCAAATTCGTAAATCTGGAGAAGCTTATATTGTGCATCCCATTCAAGTAGCTGGAATTCTTGCTCAATTAAAGTTGGATCCAGATACGATTGCAACTGGGTTTCTTCATGATGTCGTCGAAGATACTGGTTTTAGTATTGATGATATTGAATATGAATTTGGAAAAGATGTTGCATTTCTTGTTGAAGGTGTTACTAAACTAGGGAAAATTAAATATAAATCTCATGCAGAGCAACAAGCGGAAAATCACCGTAAGATGCTTCTTGCGATGGCCAATGACCTTCGTGTAATCATGGTGAAATTAGCGGACCGTTTGCATAATTTACGTACGTTAAAATTCCACAAGCCTGAAAAGCAACGAATGATTGCGGAAGAAACGCTTGAGATTTATGCACCACTTGCACACCGTCTAGGGATGAATAAAATTAAGTGGGAGTTAGAAGATACGTCTCTACGTTATTTAAACCCACAGCAATATTATCGTATTGTTCATTTAATGAATTCAAAACGTGATGAACGAGAAGAGTATATTAATACAACAATCGAAAATATTAAAGAAGCTACAAAAGATTTGGATATCGAAGCGGTTATTTATGGACGTCCAAAACATATTTATTCCATCTACCGTAAGATGAAAGACCAAAAGAAACAGTTTAGCGAGATTTATGACTTACTGGCGATTCGTGTGTTAGTCGATAGCATTAAAGATTGCTACGCCGTTCTTGGAGCGATTCATACAAAATGGAAACCAATGCCAGGTCGTTTTAAAGACTATATCGCGATTCCAAAGGCGAATATGTATCAGTCTATCCATACAACCGTTATCGGGCCTGGAGGACGACCAGTAGAGATTCAAATTCGTACATTTGAAATGCACCAAGTTGCTGAATACGGGGTTGCAGCTCACTGGGCTTATAAAGAAGGAAATAAAGAGAAAGTTACAAACGATCCATTGCAAAAACAATTGGACTGGTTTAAAGACTTAATCGAACTTCAAAATGAAACAAAAGATGCCAAAGACTTCATGAATAGCGTGAAGGAAGATATCTTTGGAGATAAGGTTTATGTCTTTACACCAAAAGGAGACGTTTCTGAACTTCCTTTAGGATCTGGACCGCTTGATTTTGCATACAACATCCATACGGAAGTCGGAAACAAAACAGTTGGTGCCAAAGTCAATAATAAGATTGTTCCATTGAACTATCAGTTGAAGACTGGAGATATCGTAGAAGTATTAACGTCTGCGAATTCATTTGGACCTTCACGTGACTGGATTAATTTAGTATTTACGACTCGTGCAAAAAATAAAATCAAACGTTTCTTCAAGTTACAAGACCGTGATGAGAATATTATTAAGGGTCGCGAGTTACTTGAAAAACAAATTACAGAACTTGGATTTAACTTCAAAGACTTTATGACGAAACAGGGCATGAAAGATATTGCGGCCCGTTTCAACTTTGGAACAGAAGAAGATCTACTAGCATCGATTGGTTTTGGAGAAATCTCTTATCAAACCGTTGCTAATAAGATGACAGACAAAGCGCGTAAGGAAATCGAAGACCAAAAAGTGGTCGAAACTGCTTTTGAGAAAACGACGACTCAAGGACAGAAGAAGGAAAGCCAAAAGATGAAAATTCGTCACGAAGGTGGCGTCATCATCGAAGGGGTGGACAATCTTCTCATTCGCTTAAGCCGTTGTTGTAATCCAGTTCCTGGAGACGATATCGTTGGTTATATTACAAAAGGTCGTGGAATCTCTGTCCATAGAAAAGACTGTCCTAACGTTCAACTTCCTGAGAGTGAACAAAACCGTCTAATCGAAGTGGATTGGGAAGATACAGCCAATACTGGTCAACAATACGATACAGAGTTGGTTGTTGAAGGATACAACCGTAATGGATTGTTGAACGAAGTCTTAAATGTGATTAACAGTACGACTAAATCATTAAATTCAGTAAACGGTAAAGTTGATGCGAATAAGATGGCGACGATTTCTGTCAATATCGGAATTATGAATACGCAACAATTAGATTTTATCGTGGATAAGATTAAGCAAATACCAGATGTATATAGTGTACGTCGTGTGATTTCATAGGAGGAATTCATGAGAATTGTATTACAACGAGTGAAGTCCGCTAGTGTATCAATCGAAGGTTCAGTTGTTGGTGAAATAAACCAAGGATTCCTGTTATTAGTGGGAGTAGGACCTGATGATACTAGAGATGATGCGTCCTATTTAGCTAGAAAGATTGCAGGGATGCGTATCTTCAGCGATGAAAATGGAAAAATGAATCTGTCGATTGACCAAGTCGGCGGAAAAATTTTATCCGTTTCACAGTTTACATTGTTCGCAGATACGAAGAAGGGAAATAGACCTTCTTTTACAGGAGCTGCGAGTCCTGAAGCTGCCAATCAACTCTACGAAGAATTCAATGAGAAACTGCGTACGGAGTATGGGTTAACCGTTGAAACAGGGGAGTTTGGTGCAGATATGCAAGTGAGTCTTATGAATGACGGACCCGTGACCATTATCTTAGATACTAAAAATCAATAAAAATAAAGCACAGGAGAAATCCTGTGCTTATTTTTTTAGCGATATTCATTATGGACGTTTGTTCTCTAAGTCCGTTCTCACGACTAAAACATCGCAAGACGCATTTCGAATAACATACTCAGATACAGAACCAATAAAGAGACGTTCCACCGCATTCAAACCGGTAGCGCCCATCATAATAAGATCGATTCCATAGTCTTTTGGAAGTTGTTTAGAAATGATTGCTTTTGGTGAACCATATTCAAGAACTGTTTCAACATCCGTAAAGTTATGAGTCTTAGCGTATTCTACATATTCTGCAAATAAGTTTTCAGCTTGTTTACGAATCTCGTCTGAGAAATTGCCTTCAAATCCAGTTGGTGTTTGAAGTGAACGAGTATCGATGACGTGTGCTAACACAAGCTTTGCATGATTTCGTTTAGCAACTTCAATGGCTTTGTCAAAGGCTAGTTTAGCTTCCTTAGAACCATCGATCGGAACGAGAATTTTTTCATATTCATGAAACATATCATCACATCCTTATTCTTGATACTTACATTATACACCTAAATAAAACGAATGAAAAGGGAACCAAAACGGATAATATAGGGATTTTGGCAAAAAGAAAAACCACTCATAAAGAGTGGCCTAAAGTTAATAACTTTATATAGATTTCCAGTGATGCCGTTTGATGTATTTGTTAGTTTGAACCCGCATCTAAAGCAGGTGGGCTTCTATGTATTACTTCCTAACTACCAAGTGAAAGGGCTTGTTATCTGTAATATCAATCTGAATCCCTAAAAAGTCGTAAATTGTTCGGTCAACACTTAGTAAATACCGCGCACATCTTAGATCTCTATGTCATTATAGTAGCACAAGAATAGGTCGATTGCAATAAAAGTTTGGTACCGATTTCTTAAGAAATCACTAATTATTTTTGACGATATTTTTGGTATTGTTTCATCAATGCATCCTCATATGAAGAGGTTGGTTCTGCCTTGAAATACTCCTCATTTTTAAGCGCATCTGGCAAGTATTGCTGTTTCACGAAGTGTCCTGGATAGTCATGTGGATACTTGTATCCAACACCACGTCCCAATTTTTGAGCACCTGAATAATGAGCATCTTTTAAGTGGTCTGGAATGCTAATCGCACGACCTTTTCTGACATCAGACAATGCACTATCGATTGAGCGAATAGCCGTGTTTGATTTAGGTGAAAGAGCGAGTTCGATAATGGCGTTCGCTAGAGGAATTCTAGCTTCCGGCAAACCAAGTCGTTCCGCAGCTTGTACGGCTGAGACAGCTCGAGCGGCCCCTTGAGGATTTCCTAGTCCGATATCTTCATAGGCAATAACTAAAAGGCGTCTCATTAAGCTTGTTAAGTCACCAGCTTCCATTAAACGAGCAGCGTAATGCAAGGCTGCATTCACATCTGATCCTCGAATCGATTTTTGAAGTGCGGAGATGACATCGTAATGTTGATCCCCGTCTTTATCGTAAGAGAGGGCTTTTCGTTGAATACATTCTTCTGCGATTTGAATGGTGATATGAATCTTTCCATCCTCACTAGCTTCAGTGGATTTAGCGGCAAGTTCTAGAGCATTCAGGGCGCTTCTAACGTCTCCATTTGTACTGCTGGCAAAGTGATTTAAAGCTTCTTCTGTGACTTCTAAATCGAGTTTACCAAGACCACGTTCTTCATCTTCAATAGCCTTTAAGAGTGCTTTTTGAATATCCTCAAAAGAGAGTGGTTTGAGTTCAAAGATTTGAGTCCGACTACGAATCGCTGGGTTGATTGAAATATATGGATTTTCAGTGGTTGCTCCAACTAAAATAATACGACCGTTTTCCAAATGAGGTAATAAGAAGTCTTGTTTCGTTTTATCAAGGCGATGGATTTCATCGAGTAGTAGAATGACGCTACCAGACATCTTTGCTTCTTCAGCTACGATTTGTAGGTCTTTCTTTGTATCGGTTGCGGCATTTAGTTGTCTAAAAGCCACTTTTGTGCTTCCGCTAATGGCGCTAGCGATACTTGTTTTCCCAGTTCCTGGAGGCCCATATAAAATCATGGATGATAATTGTTTGGCCACAACCATGCGATTGATGATTTTTCCAGGAGAGACAAGATGCTCTTGACCAATCACTTCGTCAATCGTACGAGGTCGCATACGGTAAGCGAGCGGTTGATGGTTCATGACAGTTCCTCCTTAAATTTCTTTATGTTTAGTGTATCATAAGTTGAAAGAATGATATAATAGGAAAGATTAAAACAACTTATTAGGACAATAAATTGTCATCCCGTATAATAGTATTGTTTGAAAGTGAGGAGAGTGCAAGGTGAACTACTTAGATTATGCAGCAACGACGCCAGTAAATGCGGAAGTATTAGAAGTGATTACTAAGGAAATGGCTTCTTTTGGGAATCCTTCGAGTGTGTATCGCATTGGTCGTGAACAAAAACAAAAAATCGAACGTGTAAAAAAAGCGATTTTATGTGAATTACAAGCATCTCCACACGATGCTATTATTTTTACAAGTTCAGGTTCTGAAGGGAATAATTTAGTATTCGAGAGTATTCGGGAACATTTTGCTAAAGAAAAAGGACATATCATTGTTTCAGGAGTGGAGCATCCATCCGTTAGAAAACCTGCTGAATTTTTAGCAGAAGAGGGATTTGATGTGACGTATTTAACACCTAATAAGGATGGGATTGTGACAGTATCTGAAGTTGAGCAGGCTCTAAGAGAGGATACAAGACTAGTTTCGATTATGACAGTTAATAATGAAACTGGCGCAAGATTCCCAATTGAAGAGATTGCTGCTTTATTAAAAGAAACGCCTACTTATTTCCATACAGATGGTGTTCAAGCCTTTGCACAAGAAGCATTAACGGTGGATGGAATTGACTATTTAACGGCTTCAGGACATAAAATTTATGCACCAAAAGGGATTGGATTCCTATATAAATCCAAAGATGCACCAATTCACGCTTTAATTAAAGGCGGAGGACAAGAGTTAGGATTTAGAGCTGGAACGGAAAATGTTCCTTATATTTTAGGGCTTGAAAAAGCAATGGAAATCGTTGTGGCGAAAAGAGATGAGCTTGTTAAAAACTATCAAGAGTTACGAGAGTATCTAATCGCGAAGTTGTCTGAAAGAGGCATTGAATTTGAGTTTAACGGCGTAGCAAATCCAAAGAATCCCCATATTTGTAATATCTGGTTAAAGGGTAGAAAAGCAACACAAACCTTAATCTTTAATGATTTACAAGATGTTTCAGTATCTGCTGGATCCGCATGTTCAGCTGGAAGTGTGCAAATCAGTCCAGTATTATCTGCCATGTATCCTAGTGAAAACAGTAGGCTTGAACAATCAATCAGACTTTCATTTGGAATGGGTTCTACAAAAGAAGATATTGATGCCTTTGTGGACGCTTTACATTAAGAGAGAGCTTTTGTTTACAGGAAAAATATGGTAAACTAACGTTGTAGAAAAAGAAAGAGGAGAAGCGCATATGGCATTTACACCAACTGCATCATTAAAAGGATCAAACCAAGTCTTTTCGGTTAGTCCAACATGTAAAGGATATACATTACGTGATAATGGTTTTACAGAAACAAAATCTGGGAACTTCCAATTAATTCGTAGTTTAGACGAAACAATTGATGATCACCGTGGATTAAAATTAAAAGTCATGGTGGATAAAGATAAGAAACAATTGAAAATTTCGACAGTAACGAAGAATGGATTACAAACAGTTGACTTATACGGTAAAGCAAATACTGCTATGGCTGTAGAAAAGTTAGAGTTTATTTTAGAAGGGCTTGTTGAAAGAGGAGTTCTCGAAGTAACAACAAAATAGTGTATAAGAAAAGAGAGACAGTTCAAAATTGAACTGTCTCGTTTATCATGCACGGGCGGTGTTCCCTGTAGCTGTATTTATTCGACTTCAGGTAGCGGCTTAAATTGTGCTACGAAGCTTTGAGTGTCGCCAAAATAAAGATTCTCGCTAGGAACTTCATATAGTTCCTGCATCCTTTTGCTTAAAGAATATGGAAGATTAGTTGAATCTTTTTCATACTTCGTAAGCGTATCTTTGTTTATTTTAAGATATTTGGCGGCTTCTAATAGTGTTAAATTACGATTAACCCGTGCTGCTCGTAAAGAGATCATCATACACCTTCGCCCCCTTTTTCTCAACTTAATTATAGTGAAAACGCAACCGTTTGTCAAAAACACAATTGGGCAAAAATCCCAGTACTATCGCATTTTCAATGATTTTCAAGCAAAAATTTTGAAAAAAATAAAAATAAATTTAAAATTAGGGTAAATTCTGATAACTCGACCTTCAAATCGACTAGTTCAGGAAATAAATAGAAATGATGGTGAAAGAATGAGTAACGAAAAAACAAGAGTTGTCGTTGGCATGAGTGGAGGAGTTGACTCCTCTGTAACAGCTTTACTATTAAAAGAAGCTGGATATGATGTCATCGGTATTTTTATGAAAAACTGGGATGATACGGACGAAAATGGCGTTTGTACAGCAACGGAAGATTACAAAGATGTCGCAGCAGTTGCAGAACAAATCGGTATTCCGTATTATTCAGTAAACTTTGAGAAAGAATATTGGGACCGTGTATTTGAATATTTCCTTCGTGAGTACCGCTTAGGACGTACACCGAATCCAGATGTGATGTGTAATAAAGAAGTAAAATTCCAAGCTTTCCTAGATTATGCCTTGCAACTAGGAGCAGATTATGTGGCAATGGGTCACTATGCACGTGTTGAAAAGGACGAAAATGGTATTGTTCATTTATTAAGAGGAAAAGACAATAATAAGGACCAAACTTATTTCTTAAGCCAATTGAATCAAAAACAATTGGAAAAAGCGATGTTCCCAATTGGTCACTTAGAGAAAAAAGAAGTCCGCGAGATTGCTGAAAAGTATGATCTTGCGACTGCGAAGAAAAAGGATTCTACTGGTGTATGTTTTATT
>CAKAPS010000030.1:0-17361 GCA_916719965.1 uncultured Streptococcus sp. | reverse complement strand
ATGGCTCGTACCATCGCGAAAACTTTCGTGGCTGAACGTGAAGCATTAGGATTCCCATTATTGAAAGAGAAATAAGAGAGTTTGGAGGAGAAAGAATGACACAATCATTATTATTAGAAATCGGTTTAGAAGAATTACCTGCTCAATATGTTCGTTCAAGTTCAGAGCAATTAGCAAAACGTGTAGAAGACTTCTTCAAAGATGAAAACTTAGAATTTGAATCTGTTGAAGCATTTGCAACTCCAAGAAGATTGGCAGTTCGTGTAAATGGATTAGTAGAGGAACAAGCAGACCGCGAAGAAATCTTTAAAGGACCATCTTTAGCAATCGCTAAAAAAGATGGTGCTTGGACAAAAGCAGCTGAAGGATTTGTTCGTGGTAAAGGTTTAACAACAGATGATATTTATGTGGAAGAAGTGAATGGCGTTGAATACATTCATGTAAAACAACATATCGCTGGTAAATCAACAAAAGAAGTCGTTAAAAACTTATCTTCTGTGATTACAGATATGAAATTCCCAGTGACAATGCGTTGGGCAGCTCATACATTTGAATATTTACGTCCAATTCACTGGATTGTTGCGTTATACGGCAATGAAGTGATCGAAGAAATTAGCGTATTAGATGTAAAAGCTGGACGCGTTTCAAGAGGTCATCGTTTCTTAGGAAAAGAAGCAACGATTGAAAATCCAGAAAGCTATGAAAAAGCATTAGCTGAACAATTTGTCATCGTGAACCAAGATGAACGTAAAGCTTTAGTTCGTAAGCAAATTGAAGAACTAGCTGCTAAAAACAACTGGATTATTCCAATTGATGAAGATTTATTAGAAGAAGTAAGCTCAATCCTTGAATACCCAACAGCATTTGCGGGTACTTTCGATGAAAAATACTTAGTCGTTCCAGAACCAGTATTAGTTACATCAATGAAAGAACACCAACGCTATTTCGTTGTGTATAACCAAGAAAAACAATTATTACCATTCTTCGTTTCTGTTCGTAACGGTAACGACTACATGATTGAAAACGTTGCTAAAGGAAATCAAAAAGTATTAACAGCTCGACTAGAAGATGCTTTATTCTTCTATGAAGAAGACTTAAAGATTCCTATGACAACTTTCTTGAAGAAATTAGAAACATTAAACTTCCATGCCAAGATTGGTTCTATGACAGAGAAGATGGACCGCGTGCAATTACTTGTGGGACGTATTGCAAAAGAATTGAACTTACCAAGTGATGTCGTTGTCACAGCGCAACGTGCGGCTTCTATTTACAAATTCGACTTAGTAACGAACATGGTTGGAGAGTTCCCTGAATTACAAGGAATCATGGGTGAAATCTATGCCTTGAAACAAGGTGAAACTCCTGAAGTAGCTCAAGCAATCCGTGAACACTATATGCCAACAAGTGCAGATGGTGAATTACCTTCTTCTGTACCAGGTGCTTTACTTGCGGTTGCAGATAAATTAGATACTTTCTTAAGCTTCACAGCTGCTGGAATGCTTCCAACTGGTTCAAACGACCCTTATGCACTTCGTCGTCAAGTAATGGGGCTTGTACAAATTCTTGCGGCCTTTGATTGGAATATTGAAATTGAAGACTTTACAAAACTATTGTTAGGTCTTGATTACGCTGAGTTCCTAACAGGTAAAGAAGATGAAATTGAAGAGTTTATCTTAAGCTTTATTCGTGAACGTGTGGCACAACGTATTGCAACAATTACGAAACGTCATGATATTATCGACGCGGTTGTGAACAGCAATACTTCATCAGTTCCTGAACAATTAAAAGCAGCGAAAGTTCTTTCAGCTGTTTCTGAATCTGAAGAATTTAAAGGAATTACAGAGGCCTTAAACCGTGTTATCAATATTAGTGCAAAAGCTAAAGATGATGCGAGTGGTGAAATCTTAGAAGATCGTCTTGAAACAGAAAGTGAACGTAACTTAGTGAAAGCTATTCAAGAGTTGAATGCAAAAGTTGGTTCATTAACTCCTGAAGAATTGTACAGTCATTTAGAAGCAATGGCACCAAAAATTAATGATTTCTTCAATGAAAACATGGTAATGGTGGATGATGAAGCGACTCGTCGTAACCGTCTAAGATTCTTAGGATTACTATCTGAAATCATTTTAGATTTAGCAAATTTCACATCATTAATCGTTAAATAAGACCCCTCACACAGAAAGGAGAGTGAATGAAATGGCAGTATTTTATGATCGTGCCACGATTCAAGTCAAAGCCGGAAAAGGTGGAGACGGAATGGTTGCGTTTCGTCGTGAAAAATACGTACCAGACGGAGGCCCGGCTGGTGGAGACGGCGGTAAAGGCGGAAGTGTCATTTTTAAAGTCGATTCAGGACTTAGAACTTTATTAGATTTCCGTCATAAACGTCATTTCAAAGCAAAACCTGGTGAAAACGGCATGAGTAAGAGTATGTATGGCCGTGGAGCAGAAGACTTAATCGTTAAAGTTCCACCAGGAACAATCGTAAGAAATGCTGAAACGAAAGCCTTAATTGCTGACTTAGTAGAAGATGGGCAAGAAGTAGTAGTTGCTAAAGGAGGCCGTGGTGGTCGAGGAAATATCCGTTTTGCAACGCATAAAAACCCTGCACCAGACATTGCTGAGAATGGTGAACCAGGGGAAGAGTTTGAACTCGATTTAGAATTAAAAGTTTTAGCTGACGTTGGTTTAGTTGGATTCCCGTCAGTAGGAAAATCGACTTTACTATCTGTGATTTCAAGTGCAAAACCAAAAATTGCAGACTATCACTTTACAACGTTAAATCCTCAATTAGGAATGGCGCAGTCTCCAAATGGCGAGCAATTCGTTGTTGCAGACTTACCAGGATTAATTGAAGGAGCCCATACAGGTGTAGG
This sequence comes from uncultured Streptococcus sp., assembly GCA_916719965.1. Taxonomy (GTDB): domain Bacteria; phylum Bacillota; class Bacilli; order Lactobacillales; family Aerococcaceae; genus Granulicatella. The sequence goes on along the minus strand of CAKAPS010000030.1, from coordinate 14,485 downwards.
GCTGGGTATTCATTTCTTAAAACATATCGAACGTACAAAAGTATTACTTCATGTGATTGATATGGCCGCAATGGAAGGCCGCGATCCTTTTGAAGATTACAAGATTATTCAAGAAGAACTCGGAAGTTATCACTTACGCTTATTGGAACGCCCAATGCTGATTGTGGCAAACAAAATGGACCAACCTCAAGCAGAAGAAAACTTAGAGAAGTTTAAGAAAGATTTAGCAGATAGCTTAGCTGAAGGAGAAGAAATGCCAGAGATTTTCCCGATTTCTGCCTATCGTCGCGAAGGTCTTCAAGCATTGCTGGCTAGAACTGGTGAAGTGTTAGAAGAAACAGAATTCTTCCCATTAAACGAAGAAGTAGTGGAAACACATATCGTTTATGGATTAGAAGAAGAGGAAGCACCATTCAAAGTGACAAGAGATCCAGATGGAACTTGGGTACTGTATGGTGACAAGATTGAAAAACTATTCAAGATGACAAATATGGAACATGATGAGTCTGTTATGCGATTCTCACGTCAATTACGTGGAATGGGTGTAGATAGCACTTTACGTGAAAAAGGCGCTGAAAATGGCGATTTAGTACGTATTCTAAACTTCTCATTCGAGTTCGTAGATTAAGGAGTTTTGAATATGATTGATAGAAGTGAGATGGAAAAACGTTTTTACGTATCTTCATTTGACGGCCTAAGAGCGATAGGAATCCTTAGTATCATTATTTATCACTTGTATTCTTATCGCTTGCCGGGTGGATTTCTTGGATTGGACATCTTCCTCATTTTAGCGGGTTACTTTATGACAAACCGCTTAATGACAAGTTTGATGAACGATGGAAAGATTCCTTTGAAGCAGTTTTTATTAAAACGACTAGCACGTATTGCGCTTCCTTTAATTGCAATGCTCGTTCTAGTGTTCATTTATATTACACTGTTTCAAAATGAGATGTTGGTGAACTTAAGAGGGTCATTTACTTCCAGTCTTGTATTTTTAAATAACTGGTGGCAGATTTTCCAAGCACAAACGTTTATTCCAAACTTATTAACGGAAAATCCATTTGAACACTTATGGTATATTTCATTGGCCTTTCAGTTTTACTTATTGTGGCCGATTGTGTTTGCCTTCTTAAGTTTATTCCTTAAGAAGCATAATTCATTATTTGTGGCGATTGTCGTATTAGCGACAGCTTCATTTGGATTAATGCTCTTTAGTTATAAAGGGGCAGACTCATTAACGTACGTCACAATGAGCACTGGGACTCGATTGTTCTCAATGCTGATTGGTTCATGTACGGCATTGCTATATCCTTTAGATCGTTTCCAGAAGGAACATAAATCTAGAGTGCCATATGAGCAAAATTTAAGATTAATCCCGATCGTGTTAATGTTCATCTTGTTATTTACACTTGGACGTAACGAAGATATTACGTATCGTGGGGGAATGTTGCTTTTTGACTTAACCGTAGCTGCTATTATTTTGATGAGCTTGCATCCTAAAGTAGGGACTGGAATTTTATTCCGTTTCAAACCATTAACCGTCATTGGTCGTAGAAGTTTATCTTATTATTTATGGTTCTTACCGATTATTGTGTTATACCAAGCAAAAATGGGGATTGCTGGTTCAAGTAATTTAATTCACGGCATCATTCAATTGGTACTCATTCTCTTCTTTGGAGAATTATGGTATCAAGTGTTTGAGAAGAGACGTTATCTACAAATTGTCCGTAAATTGATGGGGCTGTTGAATGAAAAGACAGCTTATGGAAAACAAATTTTATTTGGAATCTGTGCAGTGCCGCTCATTATTTTAGCGGTAGGGCTTGTACAGTCTACAAGTAAATTATCTGAACAAGAGGCGACTCTTACAGAATTAATCCATACAAACCAAACGATTGTGGATAACACACAACAAACGGATAAAAAATTATTGAAGACCATTAATAATGTTGTTGGATTAACACGTGAAGAAACAGTGTTTAGTAGTAATAGTTCAATTACCTTTATCGGGGATCAATCGCTACTTGCCATTGCGAATGAACTAGCAACGATTTATCCAAACGCTGTGATGCATGCAACACCGATTGCTCAAGTCACGGACTTATCTTCGACGATTAATGAATTGAAATCGAAGAATCAATTGAATGACATTGTTGTATTAATGTTTGGTGCCAATAGTGCCTTTACTAAAGGACAATTGGAACGTGAATTGAAACGAATTGGTATGGAAAAACAAATCTTCCTTGTGACGACAACGACGTCTAAAACATGGAGAGATGATGTGAATAATGTATACGAAGCAGTCAGCGAGAAGTATTCGAATGTCCATGTTCTTGACTGGAATGAATATTCTAAAGACCAAGATTGGTTCTATTCACATAAATCTTATGTAACAGAAGTAGGAGCTCATGAAGAAGCGCTCTTCTTTGCGAAAAAAATTTATGAAACATTGAGAGGAAATTAAAATGGAATTGCAATTTCTAGGAACAGGTGCTGGCGTGCCTTCTAAAATGAGAAACGTCACTTCAATTGCATTAAAGCTTCTCGATGAGATTAATGAAGTGTGGTTATTCGATTGCGGAGAAGCTACACAGCAACAAATTTTAAATACAAATATTCGTCCAGGAAAAATCAAGAAGATTTTCATTACACATATGCACGGAGATCATATCTTTGGGTTACCTGGACTACTGACTAGTCGTTCTTTCCAAGGTGGAGAAGATGATTTAACCCTCTATGGTCCTAAAGGAATTAAGAACTTTATCGACACAACGATTCAAGCTTCTTGTTCTAAATTAGGATATCCTTTAAAAGTGGTTGAATTTGAAAAAGAAGGTCTTCTTTTCGAAGATAAACACTTTAAAGTAGAAATGAAGCGACTCGAACATGGGGTTCCTTCATATGGATTCCGTGTGACAGAAAAGGATCAACCAGGTGAACTGCAAGCAGACCGTCTAAAAGAGTTAGGAATTCCTTTTGGTCCACTCTTTGGTAAGTTGAAAAAAGGGGAAACCATTACTCTTGAAGATGGAACTGTCGTGAATGGACAAGATTATATTTCTCCAGATATTAAAGGACGAGTTGTGACCATTTGCGGGGATACTCGTAAATGTGAAGCTAGTGAAATCTTAGCCTATCGTTCGGACGTTCTCGTTCACGAGGCGACATACGAAGGAGATAAAGGGCAACAAGCCTATCGCCATTTCCATTCAACAAGTCTTCAAGCAGCTGAAGTGGCTAAAAATGCCGAAGTGAAGCGACTTTTATTAACCCATATCAGTGCTCGCTATCTTGGCAAACAATCTCAAGAGTTAGAAGACGAGGCTAAAAAGATTTTTGAAAATGTTCAAGTTGTCAAAGACTTCGACATTGTGACTGTTGAAAGGATTAAACATCATGAAGGACGCTAAATGGTTTACAAATCAAGTGGCTCTTGTGACCGGAGCTAGCGGTGGGCTTGGCGCACAAATCGCATTGGAATTAGCTAAAAGAGATGTGCAACTGATTCTTGTGGCTCGAAACACTGCTAAACTAGAACAAGTAGCTACGGAATGCAAATTGAACACGTCTAAACCTGTCGATATTTATTCGTGTGATTTAACCGATGATGCGTCTGTTCAAGAATTATTAGCAACTCTTGATGAAGCATACAAAATTACGATGGTCATCAACAATGCTGGCCTTGGCTACCTTAAATTAGCTAAAGACTTAAGTGAATCTGAGATTAGTCAAATGCTTCAGTTAAATTTGAATACATTGATTAAAATCACTCAGCATTTTGTACCTAGGTTTATTGAAGATAAGGGCGGAGTAATTGTGAATATCGCTTCTCAAGCTGGAAAATCGGCAACGGTAAAATCATCCGTGTATTCAGCAACTAAATTTGGAGTATTAGGGTATTCGAATGCACTACGTTTAGAATTAAAACCTTATGGTATCCATGTGATGACTGTAAATCCAGGTCCGATTGCGACAGACTTCTTTGATAAAGCCGAGCCAACTGGAAAATACTTAGAGCAATTAGGTGCTGTAGTACTAGATCCAGCGAAGGTAGCAGGAGAAGTTGTTAAAGGAATTGAAAGAGAAAAACGTGAAGTGAATTTGCCCAAAACAATGAACTTTGCGAGTAAATTAAATGTGTTATTCCCAAAAATAGGAGATAGACTATTAGGGAGTATTTTCAATAAAAAGTAGAGGAGGTGTACGATGAGTTTTGCAAATTATGCATGGAAGTTAAAAGAGAATGTGGATGAAGGACTCGTAACGTCTCTTGCAAGTGAAAGTGGCGTGTCTAAAAATCTCGTTAGCTTATGTGTGGAACGTGGGATTCAAACAGCAGAAGAGTTGCAAGAATTTCTTTCGCCAACACCACATCTAATCCACGACCCATTCCTATTACATGATATGGATAAAGCGGTAGGGCGAATTCAAGAAGCCATTGAAAATGGTGAATTGATTCATATATACGGCGACTATGATGCTGACGGAATTACAAGTACAACGATTCTCTACGAAACTCTTGAAATGCTAGGAGCTCAAGTATCGTACTATTTACCGAATCGCTTTACAGATGGCTATGGCCCAAATATTCCAGCGTTTGAACGCGCACTGGAAGAAGGCCATACGCTTATTATTACGGTAGACTGTGGGATTGCAGCGCATGAACCAATTCGCTATGCGATGGAGAATGGCTGTGATGTCATCTTAACGGACCACCATGAAATTCCAAGTGAAATTCCAGAAGCATACGCGGTTGTCCATCCTCGTCATCCAGAGGCAAATTACCCATGTGGAGACTTATCTGGTGCTGGAGTAGCATTTAAGCTTGCTCACGCGCTTCTAGGAGAGTTTCCAGAAGAAATGGTAGAACTAGCTGCTATTGGAACGATTGCAGACTTAGTGAGCCTTACAGACGAAAATAGAACGATTGCTAAACTTGGAATTGCTCAAATGAAACAAACTCAGCGTATTGGGCTTGTGACACTCATTGAGAAGTTATCCGTTAAAGTGGATAAATTAGATGAAAAGACGATTGGTTTCCAAATCGGACCGCGTTTAAATGCGCTAGGTCGCCTTGGAGATGCCACTCCTGGTGTACAATTGTTGACGACATTTGACGATGAAGAAGCACAAAGTATTGTTGATTTCATGCAATCAGAAAACGAAAGACGTCAATCAATCGTAAATCAAATCGTCGAAGAAGCCACTCCGATCATTCAAGAACAGATGAATCAACCAATCCTTGTGTTAGCTCAACCAGGTTGGCATGAAGGCGTTCTTGGAATTGTAGCGAGTCGAATCGTTGAACAGACGGGAAAACCAACCATCGTTTTAGGAATAAGTGAAGACGGCTTAACAGCAAAAGGTAGCGGTCGTTCATTTGGAGAATTTAATCTCTATGATGCGTTAACTAGTGTGAAAAATCATCTTCTAAAATTCGGTGGTCATCATATGGCTGCTGGATTAACAGTTGAAACAATACTGCTTCCAACGATTATCGAGGGACTAGAACAATATGCGAAAGACCATCAAGATTTATTAGATGCGAAGGCTACGTTAACGATTGATGAAGTTCTTCCATTAAAAGACATTACGGTCGAATGGATTGAATCATTAGGTAGCTTGAAACCTTTTGGTACGGATAATCCAGAACCGGTTGTTTCTCTAGAAGGCATTCAAGTAGCTTCGACTCAATTACTCGGAGCGGATAAACAGCACTTGAAACTTAATTTGAAAGAGTCAAATTCTTCAAACACACTTCAGGCGATGGCCTTTAGTAAAGGGGAATGGGCAGCTTCTCTTCAACCAGATACCAAGATTAGTATTGCTGCTACGTTAGAGATTAATGAATGGCAAAATAATCGTCTTCCTCAATTATTAGTAAAAGATATTGCTGTTAAAGGTAGAGTCGTTATCGATTGGCGCACTTCTAAGATTACAAAAGATCATCTAGCTGTTGAAAATGCACTTTATCTAGCAACAAACGAAGTGTACTTGAAGGAACTAGAAACAAGAATTCCAAGTACTTCAAGCGTGATGGATTTTGCCTCCTTTGTAGTTGCTAACGAGAAACCAACTGCTAAAGCAATTGTGTTATTCGATTTGCCAGAGAAAGTGGAAGAAGTGGAATCCTTCTTTAAAATGAAATGGACTCAACCTCTTTATGTAATCGCGTATACGAAGAATTCAGTTGTGACAACTGGTATTCCGGACAAGCCTAAATTTGGTAGTGTGTATAAATATATCCAATCACATGGACAAATTCCTTACAATGAAAAATTAGTTTCGGTGGCTGGATTCCTCAAAATTCCAGTCGAACAATTCCGAGTGATATTAAAAGTGTTTTTTGAGTTGGAATTTGTTAAAATAGTAGATGGACATTTGATGATTAACGAAAGTCCAAAAACAAATGACTTAGAAGAGTCAACCTTATTGAAAAAGTTAAATGAACAAATGTTGCTTGAAAAGAAATTCAACTATAGCCAGTTCCAAGAACTAAAAAGTTGGATGGACTCACAACAAGGTAAATAAAAGGAGGAGTTCTCAATGAACTTGAAAGAATATATTGCTAGTGTTCCAAACTATCCTAAAGAGGGTATTATTTTCCGTGATATTTCGCCATTAATGGCAAACGGTAAAGCATACCAATACGCAACACAACAAATCGTTGACTATGCACGTAAAATTGGTGCTGAAATGATTGTTGGACCAGAAGCACGTGGATTTATCGTTGGATGTCCAGTAGCGTACGAATTAGGAATTGGTTTTGCACCAGCTCGTAAAAAAGGGAAATTACCTCGTGAAACAGTCGCTGTTGAATATGATTTAGAATATGGTTCAGCAGAATTACATTTACACAAAGATGCTGTAAAACCTGGTCAAAAAGTTCTTATCTGTGATGACTTATTAGCAACAGGTGGAACAATGGCTGCGGCTGCAAAATTAGTTGAAAAACTTGGCGGTGAAGTAGTTGGTTTAGCTTTCTTAGTAGAGTTAACAGACTTAAAAGGTCGCGAAAAAATTAGCGAATATGACATCTTCACATTAATGGAATATACTGAAGACGAAAGATAATCTAAATAAAGAAGACTTCCTTAGCACCTAAGCTAGGGAAGTCTATTTTTTTATTTTCTTAATTCTTCTAATAAAGATTTGGCAGTTTCTTGATTTAAATGTGGGACTTTAGCGAGTAAGTTCATCAGAAGCGGAAGTTCTTCCTCGGTTGCTCCAACTGCAAGTCCTAATGATTTTGCTTGAAGTCGCATATGTCCTTTTTGAATGCCGTCAGTCACAAGAGCTCGTACAGCAGCAAGATTTTGCGCTAAACCAATCGAGGCGATAATTCCTGCTAATTCAACAGCGCTTGGATGACCGAGTAACTCGTGTGCAAATTGTGCGCCTGGATGAATGGAAATAGAACCTCCAACCGTTCCAACAGGAAGTGGTAGAGTGATAGTACCCACTAAGTTTCCAGCTTCATCCTTTGTCCATCTTGTCAGTGGTTGATATTGACCGCTTAAACTTGCATAAGCGTGAGCACCAGCTTCGATCGCGCGCCAGTCATTTCCGGTAGCGATAACGATAGAATCAATACCATTCATAATACCTTTATTATGCGTTGTTGCCCGGTAAGGGTCCGCTTTTGAAAATTCACTTGCTAAAACGATTCGATCTATTACATCTTCACCTTTAGTCGTTCTAGTATCTAAGATTCTTGGTGAGAGGACACATCTAGCTGTCACAACTGAGTTTGTTGCAAGATTTGAGAGAATCGCCATAATACTTTCGCCACCAGTCAATGCTTCAATTGGTGAAACGAGCGCTTCTAGGATGGTGTTCAGCATATTTGCTCCCATGGCTTCTTTTGTATCAACAGATACGTAGAAAATGTAAAATCGTTCTTTGTCAGTAGATTTTTCTTCGACCCATATTTCTCGAATTCCTCCGCCACGTTTCACGATAGAAGGATGAGCATTATTAGCAATCGTAAAGAGCGATTCTCTTTGTTGTTCTAGTTTAGCTTTTACTTCTTCGAGTGTTAGAGGAGATTTTACGATGGCAATTTCTCCAATCATTTCACGCTTTTCTTGAATCGTTGTAGTTCCACCAGCTAAGTTGATTAGTTTTGAGGCATAGCTTGCTGCAGCAATAACAGACGGTTCTTCCGTTACCATTGGAACAATATAGCTTTTCTCGTTCACGATTAATTCTGGAACGATTCCATACGGAAGACCGTATACTTCAATTTGATTTTCTACCATTTGGTTAGCAATGGACTCTGGTAGTACAAGACCTTTTTCGAGTAATACTTTGGCTTCGTTCGATAAGTTTGGATGATTTAATAAAGTTTCTTTTCTTTCTTCAAGAGACTTTTGATAAAACTTGTAAAAAGGGTTATTTTGCATCGATGTGCTCCTTTCTTGCTTTCATTCAGTATAACAAATTTTTACAGTTTGCGGGTATGATACAGGTAAATTTTTCAAAAATGAGGTACACTAGTAAACGTGAAAGGAGAGATTTTATGGAATTTATTCGTGAAGTGAATGGTCACCGTCTAATCTTAGTGGCTGATGAAGAGTATCAAAAAGAAGCAGAAGATATGCTTACTTTCGTAGAAGAATATTTTGAGGAGAATTGGGACGAGGTCGACACTTTAATTCCAATCCATTATGGACAAGTGAAAGTCATTCCTAAAGGGGAAGATTTTCAAGTAGTCGTTCAAAATTACGAACATAAACTACTAGATGAATGGGTAGAAGATTTCTCTTATTTCTTAGATATTATTCGTAAAACAATTCAAACTGGTAAGCGTACGAAAACATTAGGACGTCTCATTCCATTCCGCTTTGACGGACCGTTAGTGATTGCTAACCATACTTTTGAAGTGGATGAGTGGTATGCACATCGTTTTGATGATGAAACTTGGTATATTGCTCCAATCGATCAAACGATTGATCCGCAACCGCTAGAAGGAAATCAAGCGTATGAAATCTTTCCAGATTATCCAGAATTATATGAAGTGATGCATTTACCAACAGACTATATTATCTTATTCAAAGGACATGAGATTGTTTCGGTGTTGAATACGGATAGTGTAGATGTGTGGAACTAGTCAATTACGAAAGGATGTACTATGGTAGAATCAATTTGTCGTATGAATCATGTTGTGAAGGCGTATGAATGTAATTGGAAAGGAGAATTATCTCTTAGCCATGTAGTCGGGATTATGATGCTAGCTTCGCGTAAACAAGAACGAGGTCTAGCGCATCCTGATTTGATCTATCAAAAAGGTCTTTCATGGATTGTGATTCAAAACCAATTAACTGTCAATCGTCTTCCTAAATTAGAAGAAGAAATTATTATCGAGACAGAACCAGTTGGATATAACAAGTTCTTTACGTTCCGTCGTTATACGATTTTGTCTCTAGATGAAGAAGTACTAGTAGACGCATTGACAACTTTCTCAATGATTAATATTGAAGAGAGAAAACTCATTTCACTAGACGAAGAAGTATTAAGTGAATATCCAATTGAGAATAAAAAAGATACTCGTCGTAATCCACGAGTTCCTAAAATCGATTTAGAGAATGCGAGTGTTCAAACGTATCGTGTTCGTTTAAATGATATCGATTATAATCATCATGTGAATAACGCGAAGTATTTTGATTGGGTAATGGATAGCCTTGGGATGGACTTTATTAAGACTCATTCATTAAAATCAGTTCTTGTAAAATATGATAAGGAAATTTTACCTGAAGCTACCGTTAAGAGTTTTTATGAAATTCGTGAAACTGTAAACGGAGTTCAAACATTACTCCAACTGGAATCAGATGATCAAAAATGTTGCCACTTATCTCTTGAGTGGAAAGTTAAGTAAAATCCTTGTATTTTCATAGGAAATAGTGTACAATTCTTTTTGTGTAAAATATGCAGCAGGAATATAGAAGCTCGTCAACAGTCCTAGCCTTTAGGGTAAGGTAGTAACCGCGGCTGCAAAGGTGAACCCTTGTAGTGACTGCACGAATCGAAGATTTCGCGATTATTTTACTCCAAAAAAATAAACAATTATTGGAGGAATGTTCAATGTCACGTTACACTGGACCAAGCTGGAAGTTATCTCGTCGTTTAGGCATTTCACTTTCAGGAACAGGAAAAGAAATCGCTCGTCGTCCATACGCACCAGGTCAACACGGACCAAACAGCCGTAAAAAATTATCTGAGTATGGTCAACAATTACAAGAAAAACAAAAACTACGTCATATGTATGGTATGAACGAACGTCAATTTGCTACTTTATTCAAAAAAGCTGGCAAAATTAAAGAAGGTAAACATGGTGAAAACTTCATGGTTCTTCTTGAACAACGTTTAGATAACGTAGTATACCGTTTAGGTTTAGCAACTACTCGTCGTCAAGCACGTCAATTAGTTAACCACGGTCACATCACTGTGAACGGTAAACGCGTAGATATCCCTTCATTCCAAGTACAAGTTGGCGATGTTGTGGGTGTTCGTGAAAAATCACGTAACTTAACAATCATTAAAGAAGCTTTAGAAGCTTTATATGGTCGTCCAGAGTTCGTTACTTTCGACGAAGAAAAATTAGAAGGTTCATTAAACCGTCTACCATTACGTGACGAGTTAACTTCTGAAGTTGACGAATCACTAGTCGTTGAATACTATAACAAACTTGGCTAATCTTATTAGACAATTTCAGAACTGGAATTCACTATTGTGGATTCCGGTTTTTTTATTTATAATTTTTGTGAAAGCATATTAAATGATTAGGGATAAAGAGGTGGAAGAATATGATCCGTACTGTTGAAAATCCAATCGTCACTTTAGAAGATGTCCTTCCTTTATATGAAGCGGTAGGATGGACCAATTACACAACTAAACCAGAAATGCTTGAAGTCGCCTATAAAAATTCACTTCATATAATAGGAGCATTTAATGACGACGAAAAACTGATTGGTGTCCTTCGCGGTGTTGGAGACGGAGCTTCTATTCTGTTTATTCAAGATATTTTAGTGTACCCTGAATACCAACATCAGGGAATCGGTACAAAACTGTTACAACAGACCTTAGAAAAGTACAAGAATGTATATCAAATTCAACTAGCAACAGATGATTCAACGAAAACAGTTTCTTTTTATGAGTCTAATGGATTCACAAATTTAACTTCTCTAAATTGCGTTTCATTCATATATACTGGAAAGCGGTGAGCAAACTTTACCGACTTTTTACGATTCTATGATAGAATGAGAGAGTAAATTAGAGGAAAGAGTGGATACAATGCAATTAACAATCGATAAAAGAGCGCAAGCATGGTTTGAAGAAGAAATGGGTGTATCTAAAGAACGTGGTGTTCGTTTCCTAGGAAAGGTATACGGATGCAGTCCGATTCATGAAGGATTCTCACTAGCAGTTGAAGTAGATGCTCCAAGCAATCCTTATGTGAGCGTTGTTGAAAATGGGATTACTTATTTTGTGGAAACTGGTGACGAATGGTTCTTCCATGGTCATAATTTGGAAGTAGGCTTTGATGAAAAATTAAAAGAACCAAGTTACAGTTATACAAAAATTGTAGACTAATATTTATATAGAAGAAACAGGGAGTGAGGCATTTACTTACTCCCGTTTTTATTGGACATTTTTGCCTTAGTAGAGTACAGTTAGGTAGTTATGAAACGAAGAAAGGATTTATAAAATGACAGAACCTGCAGTAAAATATAGACTGATTAAAACTGAAAAACATACAGGCGCTCGTCTTGGAGAAATTATTACACCACATGGTACATTCCCAACACCAATGTTTATGCCGGTTGGGACACTTGCTACGGTAAAATCAATGTCTCCGGAAGAATTAGATGAAATGGGCGCAAATATCATTTTAAGTAACACCTATCATTTATGGTTACGTCCTGGTGCGGATATTGTTGATGAAGCTGGTAAACTCCATAACTTCATGAACTGGAAGAAAGGGATTCTAACCGATTCTGGTGGATTCCAAGTATTCTCACTAAGTGATATGCGTCGTATTGAAGAGGAAGGAGTTCATTTTAGAAACCATTTAAATGGATCTAAATTATTCCTATCTCCTGAAATCTCAATCGATGTACAAAATAAATTAGGTGCGGATATCATCATGAGTTTTGATGAGTGTCCGGACTTCCACCATACGCATGATTATGTGAAAGATTCAATTGCTCGTACGACTCGTTGGGCTGAGCGTGGATTAAAAGCCCATAAATCACCAGATACACAAGCGTTATTTGGTATCTTGCAAGGTGCTGGTTATAAAGACTTACGTATCGCACATGCAAAAGACATGATTTCTCTAGATTTCCCTGGATATTCTATTGGCGGATTATCCGTAGGTGAAACAAAGCAAGAGATGAATGAAGTGTTGGATTACTTAACACCACTCATTCCTTCAAATAAACCTCGTTATTTAATGGGAGTGGGTTCACCTGACTCATTAATTGATGGCGTTATTCGTGGAGTTGACATGTTTGACTGCGTATTACCAACACGTATTGCACGTAATGGTACATGTATGACAAGTAGCGGACGTCTTGTAGTGAAGAATGCGAAATACGAACGTGATTTCCGACCTTTAGATGAGAAATGTAATTGCTATACATGCCGTAACTATACACGTGCTTATATTCGTCATTTATTTAAGACAGACGAAACGTTCGGATTGCGCTTAACAAGTTATCATAACTTGTACTTCTTATTAAACTTAATGAAACAAGTACGCCAAGCGATTATGGATGATAACTTATTAGAGTTTAGAGAAGCGTTCTTTGAAGAATATGGCTTCAACAAAGAAAATGCTAGAAATTTCTAAAGAATGTAGAAATAAAGCGACTTTTTTGATAAAGTAAGTACATAGACATTGGAAATGAGGTAAGATTATGGATCAAATGACATTATTAATTGCATACGTTGTTGTAGCAGGGGGAGCGTTCTGGTTCTTCGGACGTAAACAACGTCAACGTGCTAAAGAAATTCAAGCGCAAAGAGATGCGATGAAAATTGGAGATAAAGTAGTTACAATCGGTGGGTTACACGGTGAAATCTACAATATTGATACTGTAAATCATACAGTTGACCTTGATTGCGAAGGAGTTATCCTTACATTCGAACGCGCTGCGATTCACCACGTTGTTACAGAATCTGCTGCAACAAATAATGAAGTTTATACTGATGAAGTAGCAACTGAAGAAGAGTAGTCGATGGATAAAGAGAGTTTAAAAAATCAATTTAAAACTTGGTTGTATTATAAAGTCAGCGAGTTTAATGACTTAGGCTATACAACAATCGAAACGGAAGACCTCGCACATTATTTTGCAGACTACCGTTGGAAGAAGAACCTTCCTGACAATCTGTTTGAACAAATCTTTCAGATTAATCAATTAAATATTAATGAGTACTTTGATTTTGAATCTTTAGAAGCGCAAACTAATAAAGAAATCACACTTGAAGATATTAATTTAAGTGAATTATTTTAAAGTTAAGAAGCTAGCAATTGTCTAGCTTCTTTTTTTACTTTAAAAAGAATGTAAAGGATTACAAAAATATCGCGAAAAGTATTGATATTTTGGGAATAATGGTTAGAATGGAGATATAGGTTAGGAATAAATTATGAAAGGGGAAATGAAAACAAATGAATCTGTTTTCAAAGGAAATTTTTTCGTTGAAAATAGTTTACATTTTTACAAAAATAGTGTAAGATAAGAATGTGATAAAAATAACAAACACTGGGGGAAATCACAAGTGAGTGAAGAAAAAAACAACAACCAAGTACAACAAGAAATCAACCGTCTCGTGGAGAATGGGTTGAAAGCCTTAGATGAATTCCGCTTGTTAAATCAAGAACAAGTTGACTACATTGTGGCAAAAGCATCAGTTGCTGCGTTAGACCAACACGGTGTATTAGCACAACATGCAATCGAAGAAACAGGACGTGGGGTTTTCGAAGACAAAGCTACGAAAAACTTATTTGCCTGCGAACACGTGGTGCACAACATGCGTCACACTAAAACAGTTGGCGTTATTTCAGACGATGAAGTAACTGGATTAACATTAATCGCAGAACCAGTAGGGGTTATCTGTGGTATCACACCTACAACAAACCCAACTTCAACTGCAATTTTCAAATCTTTAATCGCATTAAAAACACGTAATCCAATCGTGTTTGCGTTCCATCCATCAGCTCAACAAAGTTCTGCACATGCAGCTCAAATCGTTCGTGATGCAGCAATTGCAGCAGGAGCTCCTGAAAACTGTATTCAATGGATTGAACACCCATCTATTGAAGCCACAAATGCTTTAATGAACCACGATGGTATTGCTACTATCTTAGCAACAGGTGGTAACGCGATGGTTAAAGCTGCTTACTCTTGTGGTAAACCAGCTCTTGGTGTTGGTGCAGGTAACGTACCAGCTTATGTTGAAAAATCTGCTAACATTCGTCAAG
>CAKAPS010000029.1:0-17687 GCA_916719965.1 uncultured Streptococcus sp. | reverse complement strand
ACTGAAATCACAGTTAACGAAAACAGCGATGGAGTCGAGTGCGATTGTTTGTGTAATTCACGCAGTCGATACGTTGACACAAGGCGCTGCGAATAGCTTATTGAAGTTTTTAGAAGAACCAACGGGAAATATCCATTTCATTCTTCTAACAGAGCAACTCAGCAAGGTTCTGATTACGATTCAATCGCGCTGTCAGATTATTCGATTCCAATCAGATGCAGGAGAAAATATTGTTTCCATGCTGAAAGAACGAGGGGTTCCAAACGCAACGGCGCAATTATTGTCTCAACTGACGAGTAATATTGATCAAGCAGTAGAGATGCTCGAGAGTGAAAGTTTTGGACAAATTCGTCAAGAAAGCTGGAATTGGTTTGTCCGCGTATTTACCAATCGTGCGATGGCCTTTGTGACGATTCAGTCCCAAGTGATGCCACTCTTAGCGACAAAGGCTGATAGTGAACTGTTTTTAACACTATTACAAATTTATATCCGTGATGCTTTGCTGGTTGCACGAGGAGTCGAAGGAGCCATTATTCAAAGCGATAAACTTGCAACGATGAAGAGTTTTGCAAATCATCCCACCGTGAGTGAATGGATTAAAGAACATGAAAAAATGACCAACGCCATTGCCAAAGTAAGTGCCAACGTTGGAGTTCAAGCAGTATTAGAACAATGGGTGTTAAAAATCCCAAAATAAGATAGGAGGTGCGTGAATGCCAAACAGACAATTGTATGATCGAATCGAACGCTTAACAAAACAAACTTTGTTGCAACTACATGAGCTCGAACAGATTTCTGAAGAGTTGCAAAAAGTCATCGAAGAGAATCATAATTTAACGATGGAAAATCGTCACTTGAAAGATCGTTTAGACGAGTTAGAGCCAAACACGCACACGAAGAAAGTGGCTAAAAAGAAAAAAAGAAGCCAATCCATCATCAACTTAGAGAATATCTACGACCAAGGATTCCATATTTGCAATTTATATTATGGAAAACGTAGAGAAAACGATGAAAGTTGTATGTTTTGTACAGAAATCTTGTATAGCGAAGATTAACGCTTGAAAAGAGCAAGATTGTCATATAAAAAGCCAATAAAGTACTAAAAAGAGCCTGTCCATGGACGGGCTCTTTTGTTATAATAAAAGATGAAATCGTTTTATCTTTTTTGGGGGAAACAGTATGAATCAAAAACAATCAAAACCAAATGTCATCCTCATCGTCGTGGACCAAATGCGTGCAGATGCATTGTCGATTAACCGCAGTGATGACATAGTGGTGACACCAACGTTAGATATGATGGCCAGCATGGGATATAACTTTGAAAATGCCTACTCACCAGTGCCAAGCTGTGTGCCAGCAAGAGCCGCTCTTTTAACAGGGATGGACCAAGAAAAGTCAGGAAGAGTGGGATACGAAGATGAAGTGCCTTGGAACTACACGAATACACTTCCTCAAACATTCAAGGATTTAGGCTATCAAACAGAATGTATCGGGAAAATGCATGTGTATCCAAGCCGTAAGCGCATGGGATTTGACCATGTTCTCTTGCACGATGGCTACTTACATGTCGACCGTAAATACAATAAAGCATACGGCGAAACCTTTGAGCATTCGAGCGATTACTTGGCATGGATTAAGCAAGAACTCGGTAGCGATGCAGATATAATCGATGATGGAGCAAACTGTAATTCATGGGATGTTCGTCCATTTGAACTTCCTGAAAAATACCATCCAACCAACTGGATTGTGAGCGAAAGTATTCGTTTCTTGAAGAGACGTGACCCAAGCGTTCCGTTCTTCTTGAAGATGTCGTTTGAAAAACCACATGCACCGCTCAATCCACCGAAGTATTTCTATGATTTATACATGGACAAATTAGGGGATGTATCGGACTTACATATCGGGAACTGGGAAGAACTCGAAGAGAAGATTCCAAGTCTTTATGCTAAACGCGGAAAAATTCCAGCGGACGCACAAAAGAGAATGTTGGCTGCGTACTACGGCTTAATCACGCATATCGATAATCAATTAAGTCGCTTCTTAACAGCCGTTGAGGAATTCGATTTACTCGAAAATACCATCTTCTGGTTTGTGAGTGACCACGGGGATCAACTCGGTGAGCATTATTTATTCCGCAAGGGTTATCCTTACCAAGGAAGTATTAAGATTCCAGCGTTTATCTTCGATCCGGGTAACTTAATCGCGGGGACGAAGAAGAGTGTCACACAACTGGTGAAAATTCAAGACGTTTTCCCTTCACTTGTAGAATTAGCAACAGGTGAAAAAGTCGAAACAGACGGTAAGAGCGTTCGCCAATTATTATTTGGCGAGTTTGCAGGTTGGCGAAACGAATTCCACGGAGAACATAGTCTAGGTGTGGATTCGAGCCAATATATTTTAACAGATGAATGGAAATTTATTTGGTTCCCTGTCAAAGACGAGTATCAACTCTTCCATATGACAGAAGATCCAGAGGAAAAATGCAATTTAATTGCGGAAACAAAGTACACTTCTCTCGTGAATGAGTTCAAAGCGAAACTTGCACGCATTTTACAGGAGAGAGAAGAAGGCTTTGTGCGAGACGGACAGCTATGCCAAGTTCCGTTAGAACACATCGTTTCCACTCTAAAGAGAGGTCGATAGTATGAATTTTGTGCCTTTAAAATCTGGCATCTTTCAAATGGGAGATTCTCTTGGCCAAGGCTTTATCGAAGACCATGAAGCACCACCAGTCATGAAAAAGGTGCTTGCGTTTGAAATCGCGGATACGACCGTGACGAATCGTGAGTTTAAAGCCTTTATAGATGCGACAGGTTATACCACAACGGCAGAAACGATAGGAGATTCTTATGTGTTTCACCTATTCGTTGAGCCAGAAAAAAGAGCAGAGTATGGACATGTATCAGGCTCACCTTGGTGGCTTCTAGTGCCCGGAGCTTGTTGGAATCATCCCACAGGGCCCGAGTCTTCCATTGACGATGTGATGGACCATCCGGTGGTGCACGTATCTTTGCAGGATGCGTTAGCTTATTGTGATTGGGCAAAGGTGAAATTGCCGACAGAAACGCAATGGGAATACGCAGCACGTGGTGGGACAACCACGCAATTTCCATGGGGAGATGACCTCGAAGAAGACGGAGAGTTTCATGCCAATACTTGGCAAGGGGATTTCCCAAATACGAATACGAAAGCGGACGGTTTTTTAGGAACGGCACCCGTGAAGAGCTTTGAACCAAACGGATTCGGACTCTATCAAATGATTGGAAATGTCTGGGAATGGTGCTGTAATCATCGCGGAATTGCATTTGAAGAAATTGAAGAAGACGCCTCTCGCCCGATTAATTTTGAATATGAATATGCGATTCGTGGAGGTTCCTTCTTATGCCATTGCTCATACTGCAACAGGTATCGTGTAGCCGCTCGTAATGGAGCATTGTGGGACTCAACATCTAGCCATCTAGGGTTTAGATGTGTCCGTAATGTTGGAGGTCGCTAATGCATATTATTATTTATAGTATTATCGTGTTATGTGCAACGATGATTGGAGCCATCACTGGTTTAGGTGGCGGTATTATTATCAAGCCAGCCTTTGATTTTGTGGGCATCGATACCACGAGCATGATTAGTGTGTACTCGACTGTGGCCGTGTTTACGATGTGTCTTGTTTCGATTTATAAACGAAGTAAGCAAGGCTTTCATGTCCAAAAACAAATCGCTTTAGGTCTGGCATTTGGGTCGATTGTCGGTGGGAAGATTGGAGATGTGATTTTCCTTCATGCAGTAGACAGCTGGGGCAGCCAGGCAGTGAGCGCGACACAATCCGTGATTCTATTCTTATTACTCGGTGGAATTATTTTATTCACGCTCAATAAGGAAAGCATTCGAACGCTAGAAGTCTCAAACCTTGTGGCGATTGTGACGATTGGGCTAACAGTTGGTATGATTTCTGTTTATCTCGGCATTGGCGGAGGACCGCTGAATATTGCACTTTTGGTTTACTTCTTCTCGATGAAAGCCAAAGACGCAGCAGCGTATTCCATTTTGATGATTTTCTTTGCACAGATTATTAAGATGGGCACTGTCATTCGTGACTTTGAAAAATACAACAATGTCAGTCTCGTGATTTTAGCGATTGCGATTTTTGCGGTACTCGGTGGTTGGATTGGAACAAAAATCCAATCGAAACTCACGCACGAAGCCGTTGAGAAACTCTATCTAGGACTGATGGCTATTTTAGTATTTATGACCGCCTTCAATGTTTTTAAATTTATCGGAGTATAAACAAACACCCAAGCAGCTTTGCTTGGGTGTTGCTGTTTGTGTTCAATCGTAGAGGAAACCATCATAAAATTTATAGCATGTTGATTATGGAAAATCTTACGGATTTATTTATGCATGAATCTCTTTGTAGACTTCTTGTTTCTTCAAACCAAGATGTTTTGCAACAGCCTTAATCGCATCTTTTTGTGTGAGGTTTTGATGCTCCATAAACCAGTCGACTTGTTCGGCAATCGAAAGTGAAGCGTCTGGAGTATTTTCTTCTAACGCACCAGTTAGAGCAGTTGTCACTTCGTCTGGATTTTTAGAACCAATCAAGATGCAGCATTCGCCTTTTAATTCTTCCTCGTTTACAAGGGCAACGAGTTCTGCGGCTGTTCCGCGAATAAACTCTTCGTAGGTCTTCGTCAACTCACGGCATAAAACGACAGATTGTTGTTCGCCGTAGACGGTTTGAATCGCCGAAAACGTATCTTTCAATCGGAATGGTGATTCGTATAAAATCACCGTCTCGCTATGCGTACGCAATTGCTCAAGTGAAGCGATTTTTTCTTTCTTTTTACGTGGTAAGAACCCATAGAAATAGAACGGTTGAGGAACGAGTCCGCTTGCGATAAGAGCCGTAATTCCCGCATTCGCTCCTGGAAGAGGAATCACTGGGATACCGACTTCGACGCAAGCTTGTACAAGTTCAAATCCTGGGTCGCTAATCGAAGGCGTGCCGGCGTCACTCACTTGCGCGATGCTTTTTCCTTCTTGCAGCCACTCGATGACTTGAGGGATTCTCTCCTGAGTATTATGTTCATGGAAACTCTTTTGGGGAGTCTCGATTTCAAAATGGTTGAGTAACTTTTGCGTATGGCGCGTATCTTCGGCAAGAATTAAATCTACGTCACGAAGCGTATTGACCGCACGGAAAGTCATATCTTCTAAGTTGCCAATCGGAGTAGGGACAAGGAATAGTTTTCCTGTGCCTTCAGTTCGATAACTTTGTTGTCTCATGAGGGTGTTCTCCTTCTAAATAAATAATGACAGGACGCGTGACGGTTGCGCCAATCGTCTGTAGAAATGTTTCCTTTTTTGGGCGAGAGAACTTCTTGAACGCCGCTTCCGCCTTCATCGCTTCTTGCTTGGTGGCAAATTCTTTAGCGTAGAGCAGTGTCACGGGAGTTCTCACTCTGGTATATTTAGCACCTTTTCCCGCATTGTGAGTCGCGATTCGTTTTTCCAAATCGACCGTATAACCGGTATAAAAGGTTTGATCCTTGCAGAGAAGGACGTACATAAAGAACTGGCTCATGATTCGTCCCCCCAGAGGATGCTTCTAATCTTCTCGGTATATTCTTGATGCTCATTGAAAACCTTAATCGAAGGCAATACTTTAAGGCCTCCTGGAAGTCCGTCCTTCATTAGTTCGATGAGGACGATGTTGCTTTCTTTGCCTTCTTTTGGATAGACAAATTGCACGCGTTTCGCTTCGAGGCGGTGATGCCTTGCCTCGGTTAAAATATCCGTGAGACGGTCGGGTCTATGAACGAGATAGGCCTTTCCTTTCATCTTTAAAAGGGCAGAAATCGTCTCAAGTAAGTCTTCCAGTGGCAAATGCACTTCATGACGGGCAATTGTATAGGCTTCTTTCAAATTAGTTTGATTCGTTTCCTTCACCTTGAAGTAAGGCGGATTGCACGTAATGAAGTCGACTGAGTCTTTCGGGATAATGCCTTTCAACTGACGAATATCTTGATTGATAAAAGTGATGCGGTCTTCTAAGTTGTTGAGTTGGGTCGTACGCATCGCCATGTCCCAGAGCTGTTCTTGGATTTCAACAGCGGTAATGTGATTTTGCGTTTTATGGCTGAGTAAAAATGCCACTGCACCGTTACCAGAGCAAAGGTCCACGATTGTAGCTTTTCTACGCTCGGCGATATTGGCAAAGTCGGCTAAAAGGACGGCATCCAGCGAAAATGAGAAAACCTCACGACTTTGAATGATATCGATATTTTCTTTTTCGAGTCGATCGAGTCGCTCATGCGATTTCAAGGGGACTTCCTTTTTTGTCATTACTTTCCAACTCCTACAATTACTGTATCCAAAGTGTAACAACAAATTGGTAATGGCGCAAGAAGGGACACTATATAAGAAAGATTCCTTCGAATTCCTACGGATTTATTTATACATTGCTGTAATGGGGTACCGGTTCGAGCCAAGGTCTCTCACCTTTAAAGCCTCAAAGCGAATGTACGGAATAAATTCCTACATTCTCTATTTCGCATTTAATACAATTCCCCATTACTGCAAGTATAAAATCCGTAGGAATTCTACGGAATCTTAGAGCGTCATTATCCATTTGTAGGGGAAGGAAGAAAAATACTCGATATACAACTTTAGATTTAGAGAAGTTTGGACGAAAAATCCACCTTAGGTCCTATGATTTCATCAGTGAAGTTTTGTACACTAAGAATGTAATCAAGAACGAACCGATTTAAGGGGGAAACGAAAATGAATCAAAAAGATAGAATTTTAGAATTAGTAGACAAAGGAATTATTTCAGCAGAGGAAGCAGTAGTCTTACTCGAAAAAATGGGTGAAAAGGCTAGTGCAAAAGAACAACCAACTTCAAGCCAAGTCGATTCTGTATTAGAAGGCGTAGCGAGTGTATTTACAAAATTCTCAGCTCAAAGCGACCAAACAGATGAATCGATTCAAGCGGTCTTAAAACGTACAAAAGAAATTGATCGACGCATCGATGAAATCAGAACGGCTGAGCAATTGGATTCGTTAACCGTTGATGAAGAAATGGAACTTGTTCGCTTGCAAGAAGAAGCGGAACAGTTGAATAACCAATATAAGAGTTTGTTACAAGAGAAAAAACAAGCCGATGCCAAAATGAAAGCTGAAAAGAAAGAAGAATGGGAAGAAAGCTTTAAGAAAGCGAAGAAGAAAGTGCAAGACACTGACTGGGAAGATAAAACTCGTAGAACAGCGGGAAATATCTCTTCATGGGCTGCAAAATTCGCAGACTCAATTGTGACAGCGGTGGGATCAGTTATTCAAAATACAGAAGTGAACATGCCTTACTTAGAAGCCAAAAACGGCAAAAAAGTACCGTATCATTTCCATCAAGTGATTGATGATGCGAGTATTCTCGATTTCAAAGTGGCCAACGGAATTGTTCGTGTGAAGACTGTTCCTGGTAACACAATGACGATTGAAGGAAATTGCCGCGTGGCTGCGCAAGACGAAGAGTTTTTCGATGCGGAAGGATTTGTTCGTGACCGTGTGAAGGTTGGCGTGGACGACGATAAGATTGTTATCAAGAGTGTCAGCAAGCGCGTATACTGCGACTGGACCATTTCCCTTCCGCAAAAAGTGTATGATTATGTAGCCATCAAAGGATTGAATACAACACTTCATTTGAAGGAATTAGAAGGAAAAGATTATTACTTCGAAGTGGATAATGGAGATATTCGCTTGAAGGATGTCAAAGGGGTTCTTCTTGAAGCAGAAACTGTAAACGGCAACCTTAAATACGAACACCTCGAATTCAAAGATATCGTGTCTGAAACGGTAAACGGAAATATCCATCTCGATGGTAAGTTCCTTGGTACAAAACTAGAAGCCGTGACAGGGAATATTAAAGTATCAGTGGCACATCCTGAAACGAAAAAAGTCGATGTGGAAACAGTAAACGGCAATATTAAAATCGAAGTTGCTGAAGAAGTCGGACTGGAAGCCGAAATTGAAACGTCACTTGGTTCGATTCACTTTGATGAAACAGTCTTTGAAGTGATTCGACAAACGAAGGATTTAGCAGAAAGAAGTGCATTGATTCGTAAAACTCGAAACTCAATGACAAGAGTAGTCGCAGAAACTACAACTGGAAATATACAAGTAAATCAGCTACAATCAGATTCAAGTAGCAAGAAAGAAGGATAAACAAAATGAAAAAATTAAGACGTTCAAGAAAGAACAGAATCGTTTGTGGGGTTATGGGCGGTATTGCCGAATACTTTGATGTAGATCCAACAATTGTACGTGTGCTGTTTATCATTTGTAGTTTCTCAGGTTTCCCTATCATCCTTTACATCTTACTTGCTATCATTATTCCAGAAGAAAGCACTGGGTATTACCGTGACGATAGACGCAGAAATACTTACTATTACACTTCTGGACCTTCTCGCCCGCGTAAAACAGCGCGCCGCGTAGAAGAAGATGACGACGATTGGAGTGATTTTTAGTGTCAATCACTAAAAAGATTGCCATTAACACATTAGGGTTCTTGGTGATTGCGTGGTTTGTACCACAATTTTACGTTACAAACTGGGTAGCAGCGCTTGTTGCAAGTATCGTTCTTGCGGTATTAAACCTATTTGTTAAACCGATTTTATTCCTTTTAACATTACCAGTAACGATTGTAACGTTTGGATGCTTTAGCTTCGTGTTAAATGCGATGATGTTAAGTATGACATCATGGTTTGTAGGACCGGGATTCTCATTCTCGGATCCATTCATTACCTTAGTAGTAAGCATTCTGTTAACGATTTTCCAACGCTTTGTTGAAAATCTAGTCGACTAATAGATAAAAAATAAGCGACCGATTTGGTCGCTTATTTTTGTTTGGATTCCATTAGTATTTCACAACCATTAATTGGCCGTTATTGTATTCTGCAAGGAATACATCTGAAACATCTTGAATATCTTGGGCAGCTAGTTGTTCAGTAACCCAATCTTCTGTTTTGTCGATGACTTCTAAAATGTTTTGTTGAATGACACCATCTGTAATGATTGGATATTTTGGATTTTCTTCATCAAATTTTGTCAAGATGAGTTGTCCGTTTTGTTCTAAGATGGCACTTTTTACATCGCGAATAGAGAAGACTCCTTGTGAACGTAATTTAAAAGCAACTTCTTGAGCCGTTAGACCAGCTAAACGCACATTTTCAACATCAATTTTCCCATGTTTAATTAATTGTAAAGGTTCACCGTCAAGCATCTTCTTCACTGTACGATTATTTGTTTTTACCCAGCGAAGGGTTAGTACTAACGCAAACCAAATTAATAAGATGATGCAGTATTGTAAGATGGTAATGGATGGATTATAAATCACACCCCCGAGAATTCCCCCGAGTACATAGTTTTGTATTTGGTCACTTGCAGATGTAGGGGCGAGGTTTCCTTTCCCAGTGTAGTTGATTACAACAATTAATGATAATAGTCCAAGTGCAAGTTTGATTGCGACATCGATATATGAAAGGTTCAACTTATTCAGCCTCCTTAATCGTAACTTTTGGATTTTGCAATTCCATTTTTTCGAGTAGGTAATGTTCCGGGCTATCTCCTGTTAATACTCGATAGAATTGATCGCCAACTTTGACGATGGCTCCATCCTTTGCGGCTTCAGTATTAATATAGACATCTTCTTTATTAACATGTAAATCTTGAGCGATCGTTTCAACGAAGCGAAGGGCTCCAGAATATTGATTTTCTGAATTTTTAGAAGACTGTAAGTCAGCAATCTTAGAACCAGCAAGAATTAAGATACCGATGACGGCGATTAATGCTAATTCGCGAAATTTTGTGTCTTGTTTATTTTTAAAATAACGATATAAGGCAATTGCTAAAATAACAATGACAAAAAGTGTCAGTCCTAATTGAATATAATCAATTTGTTGAACTTTACTTTTTAAAAATTCATATGAATAAAATACCATGTTTTTTCCTCCTATTCAGAAACTTAGACTATTATATAAAATCCTATAAAATATTCAAGTAGGTTGATCAATTTTTTTAAAAAAATATTTTTTAGATTATTTGGCAGAATGAACAGAAGTTTAATAAATTCTAAAAGCATACAAGAAAGCGCTCAAATGGTATAGTAGAAGGGTATAAAGAAATGAGGGATAATATGAAAAGTGTTACGGTTAGAGAATTAATCAAGAATATTCATTTAAAACCAATTTATGGAGAGGAGTATCTTGACCGTCCAATCGTTACAAGTGAAATTTCAAGACCGGGATTAGAATTAGCAGGATTTTTAAATTTCTATCCAGCAGAACGTATCCAGTTATTAGGTCGTACAGAAACTTCTTTTGTGGCATCCATGGATGAAGGGATTCGATTAGAAGTGATGGAACGTCTTTGTAAACCAGAGACACCATGCTTTATTATTTCAAGAAAATTAGAGCCACCAAAAGAATTAGTGGAAGCTGCTGCAAAAGCGCAAATTCCAATCTTACAAGCAACTTCAAAGACAACACAAGTATCAAGTAGTGTTACAAACTTCTTAGAAGGAAGATTGGCGGAGCGTTCTTCGGTACACGGTGTATTACTCGATGTATTCGGAATTGGTCTGTTGATTACAGGTGAAAGTGGCGTCGGTAAATCTGAAACTGCGTTAGAGCTTGTGCAAAAAGGACACCGTCTTGTTGCGGATGACCGAGTAGAATTGTATCAATACGATGAATTAACATTAATCGGGGAAGCACCAGAAATCTTGAACAACTTAATCGAAATCCGCGGTGTTGGTATTGTGGATGTGATGACGCTCTTTGGTGCAGGGGCAATTCTGGATCAAAAACAAGTCGATTTAGTGGTTCATCTTGAAAACTGGACACCTGATAAGAGATATGACCGTTTAGGTGGATATATGGAAAATGTTGAATTGTTGGGTGTTGAGGTTCCGAAAATCCGCATCCCAGTGAAGACTGGTCGTAACGTTTCGATTATCTTAGAAGTGGCATGTATGAATTTCCGTGCGAAGAAAATGGGATTCGATGCAACAGAAAGCTTCACGAATCGTTTAACACAATTAATTGCAGAAAATAAAGAAGTTTAGAGGTTAGTTACATGAATGTTTTAGAAATGGTTTCGGCCATTAATCCGATTGCGTTTGAAATCGGTGGATTACAAGTGCGTTGGTATGGGATTATTATTGCTTTTGCAATTTACTTAGCAACAACATTGGCGGATAAAGAAGCCACTCGTAAAGGGTATCGAAAAGAATTTATCATTGATTTAGTATTCTGGGCAGTGCCACTTGGCTTTGTCGGAGCTCGCTTGTACTACATTCTATTTGAATGGCAGTACTACTTAGCAAATCCTGGTGAAATCATCCAAATTTGGCATGGAGGAATAGCCATCTACGGTGGTGTCATTGCCGGTGCAGCAACTGTCTACTGGTTTGCGAAAAAAGAAAAAGTATCGTTTGCATTACTCTTAGACATCTTGGCACCTGTCGTTTTACTCGCACAAGCGATTGGGCGCTGGGGAAACTTCACAAACCAAGAAGCGCATGGAGAAGCTGTAACGCGTGCATTCCTAGAAGGCTTGCATTTACCAACTTTTATTATTGAGCAAATGCATATCGATGGTGTTTATTACCATCCAACTTTCTTATATGAATCACTTTGGTCTTTTGTCGGCGTATTGATTTTATTCTACTTACGCAGACGTAAAGGCGTAAAAGTCGGAGAAATCATGTCAGGATACTTATTATGGTATTCATTTGGGCGCTTCTTTATTGAAGGAATGCGTACAGATAGCCTCTGGATGTTTGGTATTATCCGAATTTCGCAATTAGTCTCAATTGTGTTATTCTTATTAGGCATCGCTATTATCGTGGTGAGAAGACGTAGAGTTCCAGCCGTGCCAGATTATGTATCGATTGACGATCCACAATCTCCAGTATTGTTTGGAAAAGCGTAAAGGAGAACAACTATGACAAAAGTAGCTATTTTAGGAGCAGGTTCATGGGGGACAGCACTGGCAATGGTGCTCGCAGAAAACCATCATGAAGCTCGCTTATGGGGAAATAACGAAGCTCAAATTCAAGAAATTAATGAGCGTCATACGAATGAACATTACCTTCCAGGGGTGTTTCTGGACCCAGCAATTCGAGGCTATTTAGATTTAACCGAAGCCGTGAAGGGTGTGGATGCGGTCTTATTCGTACTCCCAACAAAAGTCATTCGTTTAGTAGCCAAACAATTAAATGGATTACTAGAAAATAAACCGATGATTATTCATGCAAGTAAAGGGTTAGAACAAGAGACGTATAAACGGATTTCAGAGATTCTAGCAGAAGAATTGGACCGTGACAGCTACGAGGATATCGTGGTGTTATCTGGACCAAGTCATGCCGAAGAAGTGGCGCGCCGTGATATTACAACCATCACTGCAGCATGCGAAAACTTGGAATCTGCTAAAGTTGTGCAAACTCTTTTCAGTAATTCCTTCTTCCGTGTTTATACGAATACGGACTGTGTCGGAGTAGAAATGGGAGCTGCACTTAAAAACGTTATTGCGGTTGGAGCAGGGGCTCTTCATGGTTTAGGCTATGGGGACAATGCAAAAGCTGCGTTAATGACAAGAGGATTATCAGAAATTAGTCGTCTAGGAATTGCTTTTGGCGCAGACCCACTGACCTTTATTGGACTTAGTGGTGTGGGCGATTTAATCGTAACATGTACGAGTATTCATTCTCGTAACTGGAGATGTGGGGACCAAATCGGGAAAGGCATTCCGCTTCCAACGATTTTGGAAAATATGGGAATGGTTGTAGAAGGGGTAGAAACGTGTAAAGCCGTCTACGCTTTGGCACAAGAGAAGAACATCGAAATGCCAATTACAACTGCTGTTTACAATGTTTTATATAAAGGACATGATGTTCGCGAAGAGATTCAACGCCTAATGGGTCGTGAATTTAAATCAGAAGCATCAATTAAAGAACACCAATAAACCAAATCGGAGGAACAGACCTATGACAAAAGTTAGAAAAGCCGTTATTCCAGCAGCAGGGTTAGGAACTCGTTTCCTACCAGCAACAAAAGCGATGGCGAAAGAAATGCTGCCAATCGTAGACAAACCAACGATTCAATATATCGTTGAAGAAGCTCTAGCATCAGGAATCGAAGACATCTTAATCGTTACTGGTAAGAGCAAACGTCCAATCGAAGACCATTTCGACTCAAACATCGAATTAGAATCAAACCTTGAAGCCAAAGGAAAGACAGAGTTATTAGAACTCGTTCAAGAAACAACAGGAATTAACTTATACTTTGTGCGTCAATCTTATCCAAAAGGATTAGGGGACGCGGTTCTTCAAGCCAAAGCATTCGTGGGTGGCGAGCCATTCGTGATTATGCTTGGGGACGATATTATGCGTGATGAAGTGCCTTTAACCAAACAATTAATTGAAGGCTATGAAAAAACGCATGCTTCAAATATCGCCGTGATGGAAGTTCCTCATGAAGAAACGTATAAATACGGAATTATCGATCCTGAAAGCCAAGTGGAAGAGGGATTATATAATGTACGTCGTTTCGTAGAAAAACCAAAACCTGAAGATGCGCCAAGTAACTTAGCGATTATCGGTCGTTACTTATTAACACCTGAGATTTTTGAGATTTTAGAAAAACAAGAACCAGGTGCGGGTGGCGAAATTCAATTAACAGATGCCATTGATACATTGAACCTTACACAAAGAGTGTTTGCAAAACAATTCAAGGGTGAGCGTTTCGATGTGGGTGACAAGTTTGGATTCATGAAGACAAGTATTGAATTCGGTTTGGAACATCCAGAAATCAAAGACAATTTAAAACAATACGTCATTGAATTAGGTAAAAAACTCGAAGGAACTTTGGATGAGCAATAAAGTTGCCGTTTTAAAGGGAGTATCTTACACTTAAAAATGAAGAGGAGCGTTGGACTATGTCTCAGCGCTCTTAGTTTATACAAAAGGAGAATCTCTGATGGAAGAAAGAACAATTTATGATGTAGTCATTATCGGAAGTGGCCCTGGTGGGATGACCGCAGCGCTATATACTTCTCGTGCAAATTTAAAAACATTAATCCTCGAAAAAGGTGTTCCTGGTGGAGAATTATTAAACACTTCGGATGTAGAAAACTATCCTGGTTTCCCTACGATTTCTGGGCCAGAATTAGCCGACAATATGTATAAAGGTGCGATGCAATTCGGTGCAGAATATGCTTACGGCCAAGTTTCAAAAATCGAATTAGAAGGCGACCTTAAAGTCATCACTGCAGGAAAGAAAACATACTATGCCTATGCAGTAGTCATTGCGACTGGTTCTTATCACCGTAAATTAGAAGTGCCAGGGGAAGAAGAGTACGCTGGACGTGGCGTTTCTTACTGTGCAGTTTGTGATGGAGCATTCTTCAAAGACAAGAAAATCTTCGTCATCGGTGGAGGAGACTCAGCCGTTGAAGAAGGAACGTATTTAACACAATTCGGGAAGAGCGTAACGATTGTTCACCGTCGTGACCAATTACGTGCGCAAAAAGTATTGCAAGACCGCGCATTTGCTAATGAAAAAATTGACTTCTTATGGAATTCAGTCGTTGAAGAATTCGTTGGAGACGGTTCTAAAATCACAGGCGTTCGCGTAAAAGATGTAAATACAGGCGAAGTAACTACTCATGATGCAGATGGTGTCTTCATTTATGTAGGCCTATTACCAGTTTCTGATCCATTCAAAGACTTAAACATCACAGATGCAGAAGGTTGGATTGTCACTAACGAGCAAATGGAAACTTCTATTCCTGGAATCTTTGCAGTGGGCGATGTTCGTCAAAAAACATTGCGTCAAATCACAACAGCTGTTGGGGATGGCGGACAAGCAGGGCACATGGTTTATAACTACGTGGAAGAAGTTAAAGAAAAATTAGCTAAATAATCGAAGAAACTCTAGTGTGACTCGTGTTGCATTAGAGTTTTTTTATTTTTGAAATGAAAAGAACCAAATTTATATAAAATTTTTCATTATCATTACAAATTCATGGGATAAAATACTTTTTATAAAAATTGTGATAGAATAGATAAAATAAAGAAGGTGGTGAATGAATGAATCGCAAAGTCATAAAAGGATTAGGAATTGCAGTTATCGTACTAGCATTGATGGCTTGCTCTCGCAGACCAGAGCAAACAGCCAATAACTCGGCTCCAGTCGTTCAAATTTCTAAAAATAACGCTGAATCTAGTGAATCTACTACAGCCGGGTCTACAACGGCTGCACAAGAAACAACAAGCGATACGACACGTAATGCGAATAATTTAGCGCGTGAGGCCATTGCAGAAATTGAAAAACGCAAAAATGTCGTTTTAGGTGAGAACTATGAGATTATCATTCAGGCACAAACGAATGACTCGGTTGACGTACAAGTACGTCATGTAGAGAATTCGAACACCTCCATTTATGGATTCTTCCGCTATCATGCAAATGATAAAAAGTTAGAAGAAATGGATACAACATCTGGGGAATATAAACCAGTAGAGTAATCTAAGAAAGCAGGGATTATATGACAAACACAGTAAATTTAGATTGGAATAACTTAGGATTCGATTACATTAAAACAGACTTACGTTTCATCAGCTATTACAAAGATGGCGAGTGGGACGAAGGTGCTTTGATTGAAGATAATGTACTAAAAGTGGACGAAGCTGCAACAGCACTTCACTACGGACAACAATGTTTTGAAGGGTTAAAAGCATACCGTTGTAAAGATGGTAGCATCAACTTATTCCGTGTCGACCAAAACGCTGCTCGTATGGCTCGTTCTTGCCGTCGCTTACTCATGCCTGAGTTCCCAGAAGACCGTTTTGTTGAAGCCGTGAAAAAAGTAGTAAAAGCTAACGAACAATGGTTACCACCATACGGAACAGGCGGAAGCTTATATATCCGTCCATTCATGATTGGGGTAGGAAACAATGTAGCGGTTCGTCCTGCAACAGAATATATTTTCTCAATCTTTGTAATGCCAGTAGGGGCTTACTTCAAAGGTGGCTTAACACCAACAAACTTCATCGTTTCTGAATACGACCGTGCAGCACACGTAGGTACAGGGGCTGCTAAAGTCGGCGGGAACTATGCGGCAAGCTTACTTCCTGGTAAAGAAGCGAAAGAGCGTCATTTCAGTGACTGTATTTACCTTGATCCATTGACACATACAAAAATTGAAGAAGTAGGGGCAGCGAACTTCTTTGGAATTACTAAAGATAACCAATTTATCACGCCGTACTCTCCATCTATTTTACCAAGTATTACAAAATACTCATTGCTTTGGTTAGCAGAACACCGTCTTGGGTTGACTGTTAAAGAAGGCGATGTATATGTAGACCAATTAGATATCTTTGCAGAAGCAGGAGCTTGTGGTACTGCCGCAGTTATTTCTCCAGTAGGTGGAATTCAAAACGGAGACGACTTCCATGTGTTCTATTCTGAAACAGAAGTTGGTCCTGTCACACGTCGTTTATACGATGAATTAGTAGGAATCCAATATGGAGATGTAGAGGCTCCAGAAGGTTGGATTCAAAAAGTTTTATAAGAATAAATTTTTCAAAAAATCAGTGGTAATCTGAATTGACAAAGCGCACTGCATTTGTTAATATATACCAGTATGAAACTCAATGAGTTAATGAATAAATTGAATGAGAGGTGTCATCCATGCGTATCAACATTTTATTAGAATGTGCTGAAACAGGTGAACGTTTATATTTAACAAGCAAAAACAAACGTAACAATCCAGAACGTTTAGAATTAAAAAAATATTCTCCAAAATTACGTAAACACGTTGTCTTCAAAGAAACTAAAAAATAATTTTGAGAAATTCGGAAGAGTTAGGCTGGTGCCTAACTCTTTTTTATTTTTAATAAATTAATAATAAGACCGCAGGTCTTATGCGAATCATTTGGATATTCCATAGTCGCTACAATAGCTGTACCGGCGTGAGACTTAGGTCTCACCGCCTATCGAGCCTCAAAGCAGTAGTAAGGAATAAATTCCTAACTACTGCTAATTCGCATCGATTACACTCGCTATTGTTGCTACTATGGACCAAATGATTCTTCAGACCTGCTTGCATAAAAAGTTAGGGAGTGCTTAACTTTTTGAATTTCGCATTTTTTTGTTTCTTTGAGAACGTGTTTAGTAATTTTGTCTTGGAGGGACGGAAACGAGTTTGCGAGTGCATCGTATGGCTTGATAATATTGTGGGCCTTTTTGGAATAATTGTTTATTCAGACCTGCGTGTATAAAAAGGTTAGGTGGTGCCTTATATTCTGAATTGCTAATTTTTTGTTTCTTTGAGAACGTGTTTAGAAATTTTGTCTCGGGGGAACGGAAGCGAGTTTGTGTGTGCTTCGTACGGGCTAAAGACAGAATGAGGTGCTACTTAAAATCACGTGCTGTGAAATTTTGTTTTGTAAAATAATAGGAAGTTGTTTATTTATCCAATCTGGTGAAGAAAGACAGAGCAGCACACTTTTTTACCTTATAAGAATGCAGTGAGGCTCGCGAGGTGACATGGGATTCTATAATAGCAGTAATAGGGGATGCGCTAAAAGCGAATTAGCGGGAGTTAGGAGGTTTTCCTTACTCCCGCTTTGAGTTTTA
>CAKAPS010000028.1:0-17707 GCA_916719965.1 uncultured Streptococcus sp. | reverse complement strand
CTTTCCAACTTCTCCATGATAAGAAGAATACTTACGTTTTCGACGAATACGAGCACTTAGCCCCAACATTTTCATCAAACGTTGTACCTTCTTATGATTTACGATGAAACCACGGTTTCTAAGCTCAAGAGTGATACGGCGATATCCATAATTCCCTTTATGCTCGGTATAAATGGTTTCTATTTCGTTTTTAATGGCATGATTCTTATCTTCTTGGTTTAGCTGCTTTAAATGATAGTAGTAAGTTGAACGAGCGAGTTTGATAATCTTTAGAAGAATATCTAAAGGAAACTCTGGCACTAACTCTCTGACAATCTGCGTCTTTCTTCTTTCTCTTTTTCCTCCTTCAAGCGGAGTTCTCTCAACTTTTTTAGAATGGCATTCTCCGCTCTTAAATACTCATTTTCAGCCTGAAGGCGTTCTAGTTCCGTCATCTCTTCTGGTTGTTTCTTTGGCTTACGTCCCATTTTAGGTACTCTCCCTCTTGTTTTCTCAACAATAGTATACTTATTTTTCTTGTATTGTGCGAGCCAGTTAGTAAGCGTACTATGAGTTGGAAGTGCGTATTCAAGAGAAACTCTATTTTGAGACCACCCATCGATTAAGACTTTATCAATCATTTCCTGTTTTAATGCTGGAGAGTAATAATTATTTCTCCCTTTTTTTACTATTTCCAAACCATATCGATCAATCAATCTAACCATGTATTTAAGACTTGCCTTATTTATACCATACATATCTGAGAGTTGTTGAAAGCTAAATCCTTGTTTTCTAAGTTCATAAATTTGAACTTTATCTTCATAAGTTAATTTCATAATAAAAGCACCCCAAAAGTTAGATTTTCTGTCTAACTTTTGGGGTGCACTTCAATCTCAAAGGGGCAGTGAATTATTTTTGCACTTTCTTAAATTTCATTTGATAAACCAAATGAATTCCATTTTCTTTATAGACCTTCTCAGCAGTCATCGTAAGAATATCGCCATTGACCTCATAGTGATACGTAATTGGGACTTCTGTTGAAGAAATATAAAGTGGGAGAATTCCAAATAAATTTGGAACATCCGGGAAGACAATCGTTTTTGCGTTTGTGTCTAGAACGCCACCTTCTTGTTTTCCTTTGAAAATATAAGTTTCATCATTATAAGTTCCAGATAAGTCTTGGGACTTTTTAAAATTTTTTTGGGCAACAGCGGCAACGACTTTCGCTGCTTCTGCCTTGTCCTTAGCCACATCTTTATGTGTTTCAGCAAAAAACTCGAAGTATTTATTCATATCTACAGTGTAGTTATAAGTCACCTTTGTTCCCTCGATGGTTAAAGTAGGAGAGACATCTTCAAAAGCCTCTGTTACTCTCAATCGGGTATACGCGTCCTTGTAAGTATATAAAAATGTACGTTCTAATGTATCTCTAAAGTCGATCGCTTGCCATTCACCTTCAAGAGCGACTGGTGCAGGAGCCTCAGTTGTGGTTTCAGCAGTTATTTGTTGTTGCTGTTGTTCAGCGCATCCTGCAATGAATAGAAGAGTTAGAAGAGACATTGTCCATAGCGAAATTTTTTTCATTGTTTTCATCATTCATCACTCCTTCTATTTAGACTCTTCCGTGTAGTTAAAGCGAAGACGCATTACAAGCTTCAAGCCTTTATCGTTTTTGCCTTCAGCAGAAAGCGTCATTTGTTTTCCGTCTACAGAATACTGATACGTGATTGCCTCTAGTGGATTCGTATTAGGTCCTAAGATAATTTTGCTTAGGAATGTTGGAGTTTCTGGGAAAGTGATGGTGTGATTTTCTGGATCAATGGTTCCAGTCAGCGTATAGTCGTAAGCGTAGTTTGCTTCATCCAATGTAATCTTTGTATGTTGAAGCGTTGCTACATAGGCTTTAAAGTCTTCTGTTTTCTGTTGTACGTATGTTTTGAAATCAGGAGTCTTCAGACCTAGGCCTTTATATTGATCTTCATAAATACGCAGATAATCAAAACGATACTTCAATTCAACCGTTTTGTCTTTAATTGTCATCGTCATTTTTACAATATCTAAGTCATCCAACATATATGCTGCAGCGCGGGGCTCGAGATTCGTTGCAAGGAATACCTTTTGCAACGCCGATTGTTGTTCGGTCCATAACCACGTTCCTTGTTGGTCTTTAGTTAAATCTTGTGGAGCTTTAGGTCCTTGTTGTGTAGATGCCTGACAGCCTGCGATAAGCAGTAGGCTGGCAATCGCCAACAATCCTAACATCATCTTCTTAATTTTATTA
The DNA here is from genome assembly GCA_916719965.1 of uncultured Streptococcus sp. Classification (GTDB taxonomy): domain Bacteria; phylum Bacillota; class Bacilli; order Lactobacillales; family Aerococcaceae; genus Granulicatella. The sequence continues at coordinate 15,447 of CAKAPS010000028.1, read as the reverse complement.
AACATAAACGTGCCTCCTAAAGTTGCTTACCTTTATTCTAACATTAAATGGAATCATTATAAAGTGAATTTTTGAGCGTAGAATGAAGAAGAAAATGCGTCATAAAAAAAGGTTGGCACTCGTGCCAACCTTTTGTATTTCACTAGTTTACTTTATAGAAAAACTCTCTTGGGTCTCTTGAAGTACCTTGTCCAGCCCATATGCGATCAACACTTTGATTGGATGGGTCTTCACCTGGGCCCATTGTAAATTTCTTTCCAGCAGGCAATAAAATTATAGAATATCCACTTGTTCCTGTTGAAACCCCAATTGTAAATAAGTCTCGTTCAACTCTTGGAGTCCCTAGTTTTTCCGTGTCACTAACAAGACCGTTTTTATTAAAGGTTAAAGTGATACCATAACCATTTTTCCAAGTACCAGCGATACTTGAATAGTCCCCGTTTTTAATAGCATCTAAATCCATAGAGTTTTTATCATTTTTCTCTTTTGAGATTGTAGGACTATCTGATACAGGTTTCCACTGAAGTTCACGTAAATCAAATTCTTTAGGGAATTTCAGTGCCTCTTCAACTTTATTGGTTTCTGAAAGTTTTTCTAAATCTGTAGCATTTTTGTTCACTTTATACAATACAAACTCTTTATTTATAGGGGTGCTTAAAAATAATGAATTGTCTTGACGAATTGTAAGAGTAGTGCGCTCATGACCAACTTGTTCAAGACTATTACCTTTTTTAGTTAATCTAACCAATTTTCCAGAAGAATTAGAGTAAATATCTAATAGGGTGTATGAATTGTTATTATCCTTTAGAGCAATAAGAAGTTCAGGAGAACCATCATTGTTTAAGTCATATAAGCTATAAGAAATTCCTGAGAATCGTGCTTCAACTTCTCCTCTTGAATACGCTTGAAGAGAGGAAACATTTAAGTTCATGGTATTTGGATCTGTACCTGTAAGGACTTTTGAATAGTTTGTAATGATATCTTCATAAGATTTTGCTTCAGAAAAAGATTGTTGAATAGTTTCAGAGGTACTAACTTCAGTAGTGCTAATACCAGTAGATGACTGTTCAGTATTATTTGTTTGTGACTGACAGGATACAAGAAATAGAGTAGAGAGAAGTAATGGTGATAATAATTTAAATTTCTGCATAGTATAAACTCCAAAATGTAATATTTTTATTCATTATATAAAAGTAACAGTAATAAGTCTATGTAATAAAAATATTTAGAAAAGGAGAGTTTTAACTAATAAGTAAATTTTTTAGAGAATTAAATAAAGCCTGAAAGAGATTCTTTCAGACTTTATTATTATAAGCGTTTATTTAGCTGCCTTATAGAAGTTGCGTAGACCAGTAACAATCCCTTCAACGAGTTTGTTTTCTTCTGTTTGTATTTCAGCAATTGTGTCTTGAACTGTTTCTGCATGAACTGTTTGAGTGGTTAGGAATAATAAAGTTGCACTTGCAACAGTAAATTTTTTCATGTATTTCATCATATCCTCCTAAGTAAAAATTTCCTATTCAGTGTAACAAAATACCAGGAGCGAGGGCAAACTAAATCATGCATTTCCGTGAAATCTTAATAATTAAATTTTTCAGGAATTGTAGGTACAGGAAGAGGGAGCAATGTGCTATAATCGTGAGTATGAAAACAACAGAACAACCAAACCAACCAAAACAACAAATCATTAAAGGAACCTTGATGACGCTCTTTGCCGGGATTGCCTGGGGGATGAGTGGCGCGTGTGGTCAATACTTGATGGCACACGGTATGGGCGTGCTTGCCTTGACCGACCTACGTCTCATTATCTCCGGAGTCTGCCTGCTCACGATGAGCTACGTGTTCACACGGGAGCAACTCGTCGCCTTCTTCAAGGAAAAGAAGAACTATGCTAAGATTACGCTTTTTGCGTTTATCGGGCTCTTCATGAACCAGTTTACGTACCTTGAGGCGATTCACCTCAGTAATGCCGGTACCGCGACTGTCTTGCAGTATCTCTGCCCAGTGATTATTCTGGTGTACATGTGCTTAAAAAATCGCACGGCACCAACCGTGTCTGAAGTGATGTCGATTGTCCTAGCAATTCTGGGAACGTTCATCATTGCCACACATGGGCAACTCAATCAACTGAGCGTCACGCCACTCGGGCTCTTCTGGGGGATTTTTAGCGGATTTACGTATGCCATCTACATCATGCTTCCGATTAAACTCATTCAAGAGTACGGGAGTCTAACCGTGATTGGAGTAGGGATGGTCATTGCAGGGGTGATTCTATTCCCGATGAGCGGCCTTACAACGCTGGACATCACATATAGCCCGGATATCATTGCTTCTCTCGTAGGCATTATCCTTATTGGAACGATTATCTCGTACACGATGTTTTTAAAAGGAACGAGCTATATCGGGCCGGTGAAGAGCAGTCTGATTGCCGCCGTCGAACCGATTTCTGCGGTATTCTTCGCCTTCCTCATCATGAACGAGCATTTCTTTGCGATTGACTTTGTCGGCATGGCGATGATTCTAGCTGCTGTTGTCTTGATTTCGGTGAAAGACTTAATCAAAGAACGTCGTAAAAAAGAACAAGGCGTTATTGAATAACAAAAACAAACCGCAATTGGAGCGAATCCTGTTGCGGTTTTTGATTGTTTTGAAAGAATGGAAGCCACTTGAAAATGAGACCGTTCTTTTTCAGTTTTTAATCTTTTTTTTAATAAATAAATTGTGCTATACTTGATTGCATCAATCAACAAAACGGAGGTCCTGAATTTGTCTTATTCACTCGAAATTTTACCAAGCTTATTACACGGAGCAGTGACGACATTAGAAGTGTTCGCACTCGTGCTCATCTTCTCGATTCCGCTGGGCATTCTCATTGCCTTTGCGATGCAGCTGAAATGGAAACCACTCAACTGGTTCATCCACATCTACATCTGGGTGATGCGAGGGACGCCTCTGTTATTACAACTCATTTTTATTTATTACGTCTTGCCAAGTGTCGGCATTCGACTAGACCGTCTACCGGCAGCGCTCATTGCCTTCACGCTCAACTATGCAGCGTACTTTGCGGAGATTTTCCGCGGAGGGATCGATACGATTCCAAACGGGCAGTATGAGGCAGCGAAAGTGTTGAAATTCACGCCGGGAGCAACAATTCGCTATATCGTTCTTCCACAAGTGACGAAGATTGTCTTGCCAAGTGTCTTTAATGAAATCATGAGTCTTGTCAAAGATACGTCCCTTGTATACGCGCTTGGAATCTCAGACCTGATTCTGGCCAGCCGTACCGCAGCTAACCGCGACGCGAGCCTCGTTCCGATGTTTCTAGCAGGAGCGATTTACCTGATCGTTATCGGGGTTGTGACGCTTGTGGCCAAACGCATTGAAAAGAAATTCAGTTATTATAAATAGGAGGACAAGCAGATGTTAGAATTACGCAATATTCACAAACGTTTCGGCGATAAACAAATCTTGTCCGATTTCAATTTAACCATTCACGAAGGGAAAATCTTAGCCATCGTTGGACCTTCAGGAGGCGGGAAAACAACCTTGCTTCGGATGTTAGCAGGGCTTGAAAAAATCGATTCTGGCGAAGTGTTCTATAACGGCGAATCCTTAGCGCTCGATGAACTCACAAAGCGCCAACTACTTGGATTCGTGTTCCAAGACTTCCAATTATTCCCACATTTATCCGTGTTAGAAAACTTAACGATTTCACCTGTGAAGATGAACGGAATGCCCCAAGTTGAAGCCGACAAGAAGGCACGCGCACTATTAGAACGCCTCGGCCTAGCTGGACACGAGGACGCGTTCCCATATTCACTCTCAGGGGGGCAAAAACAACGTGTCGCCTTGGCACGAGCCATGATGATTGACCCTGAAATCATCGGCTACGACGAACCAACGTCAGCGCTCGACCCAGCTCTTCGCCTAGAAGTAGAGAAGTTAATCCTCCAAAACAAAGAACTCGGAATGACGCAAATCGTTGTCACTCACGATTTAACCTTTGCCGAAAACATCGCGGACGAATTATTGACGTTTGAACCAAAATAGGAGGCCGCTATGAAGAAACGAAAAGGAATCCTAGGACTTTTGACGCTTGTAGGGATGGCGGTAATGAGTCTTGCAGGCTGCACGCAACTGGCAAGCAATCCAACAGTCGATAACTGGGATAAATACCAACAACAAAAGAGCATCACGGTCGGTTTCGATAATACCTTTGTTCCGATGGGATTCGAGGAGAAAAATGGCAACTATGCCGGCTTTGATATCGAACTCGCCAAGTACGTGTCGAAGAAACTGGGCATCCAGGTTCACTTCCAACCGATTGACTGGGATATGAAGGAAACAGAGCTACAAAACGGCACGATTGACGCTATCTGGAATGGGTATTCGGCCACAGATGAACGCCGAGAGAAAGTCGCCTTCACGATTCCCTATATGCAAAATACGCAAATCTTAGTCGTGAAGAAAACAAGTGGCATTCACTCCGTAGAAGACATGACAGGGAAAGTCCTTGGCGCGCAAAACGGGTCTTCAGGGATGTTGGATTTTGAAGAACATCCAGAAGTGTTGAAGAACCGTGTCAAAGGCGGGGATGCCGACCAATACCAAAGCGTGAACGAGGCCATTATCGACTTGAAGAATGACCGTATCGACGCCTTGCTGATCGACCGTGTCTATGCGGACTACTACCTTACAACAGAAGGCATCGCTGACGAGTACGACACCATTCCTTCAGGATTCGAGAGTGAATCCTTTGCGGTAGGGGTACGGCCTGCCGATAAAAAGCTACTCGAAGCGCTTAACAAAGCCTTCAAGGAACTCTATCAAGAGGGCATCTTCCAACAAATTAGCCAGAAGTGGTTTGGTGAGGATGTCGCAACGCCAGAAGTTAAAGGGCAAGAATAACAATTGAAACGAAAACCATCGCTGGACGGAAGGCACGCCTTCTGGAAGGCGATTTTTTGTGCAAAAAAAAAGCCACTCCGAGGAGTGACTTAAAATAAATCTGAATGGGATCCGGTTCGAGAGGCTACTAAGACAAGTTGACCTTTATCAACTGCGTATATTAAGAGCCAGTCTGGTTCGATATGACATTCTCTGAATCCAATGTAATTTCCTGTTAAAGCATGGTCTCTATGTTTAGGATCTAAAGATTGATTATTAATAAGCTGCGTTAGGACTTCTTGAAGCTTTTGGAGATTTAGTCCACGCTTTTTAATACGTTTAAGGTCTTTTCTAAATTGGGTGGTTGTTATGAGTTTATACATATTATTCGCCATCCAAGTCTTTAAATAATTCTTCTACAGTACTGTAACTTTTAGATTGAATCTTGCCGGCTATAATATCGCGTGCTTCCTGCATAGCCACTTCAGTTTGGTGATTATATCGAGGTTGTTTAATTTGAAAAGGGAAGCCTCCCTCCATGATAGAAGTGTTCAAGAAGATATTAATTGCATCTGTAACAGTGATACCAAAACTTGAAAACAGCGCTTCAGCTTTTGCTTTAGTGCTAGGTTCAATTCGTAAGTTAATGTTTGCTGTTTTTGCCATAGTGACACCTCCTAATATTTTGTTTACACAATTGTATATCAAAAGTTTTACAATTGCAATACAAAACAACAAAAAGTTTAAATTCAGATAATCAAGATGAAAATGTATAAAAAATCACATAATACGAATATTTCCAGAAGAAAACGTTAAATAACGGAACGCTACCTTGATAAACATTGAGCAAAAGAGTACACTTAAGGTGCAAACAGTAACAGGCGCCGTTACCAATTGTACAAAAATATAAAGAAGGGATTTATGTGTCAACCAAAGAAAATAGTAATGGATTACAGAAAAGTTTAAAAATCGTATTTGTTTACACCGTCGCAACAGGATCAATTTTCACATTTGTCAGTTATTGGGATTCAGTTTTTTATAATTATTGTGGGCCAGGTACATTTTTAGCTTTTGCACTGATGACACTGGCTATTCTCCCAATCGCGCTTGTTTATAGTGAAATCTCACCACTGTTCAAAACGGCAGGTGGGGAACTCATCTACAACACGGTCGGCATTAATAAACACGCTGGATTCTTAGCCTCGTGGTTAATTATGGCCGCATGGATATCTGTTCCACCGGCTGTAGTAATGGCCATCGCCACCTTTATTAGTCGAACATTTGGGCTCGCCCTCAGCTTCAACAATATCATGATGATTGCCATCGTGATTCTATTGTTTGTATTCGTGTTGAGCTTGCAGGATGTTCAGATGCTCGTTAAAGCGCAGGCGTTCTTCTTGTTCGCCAATATTACAACAACGATTATCACGGGCATCCTCTTACTCACGTCCGGACATTGGAACATTAGTAATTTTTCAAATCTATTCCAATCAAATGTGGATAGTACCTTTATTATTCCGGGCTGGATTATCGGGATGGCGCTTCTCATTACACCATACTTTGGTTTTGAGACCGTTCCGCAAATGGTGGAAGAAGGGGACTTCCCAATCTCGAATACGAAGAAGGCTATCTGTGGTTCCGTTTTGACTTGTGGAATCATCTATACGTTTTTCTTCTTCTGCGTGGCAGGGCTCGACACCTTCGATAACCTACTAGCCAATGATGCGTCTAACGGCTTTATGTCGATTATTGCCATGGAGAAAATCTTAGGCTGGAAAGTATGGCCACTCATCTATGGTTGCATTTCGATTTTACTTGGAATGCTTGCATCCATCTTAGGATTCTGGATGTCAACAGTACGGATGTTGTACTCAATGGGTAAGAACAACTTCCTTCCACAAGCCTTTATGAAACTCAACCGTCACCAACAACCGATTTTACCGAATATCTTCCTACTCGTGATCAGCTTAATCTTTATCTTGTTGCAAAATGCGACGACCTTTATGAATGACTTCTTCAACTTGATGTCATTTGGCTGTGCCTGTGCGTACGCATTGACCATGATTTCCGCAGTCCGCATCCGCAACAAGCATCCTGAGTGGTATGTCAATAATAAAAATACGGTCAAAGGTGGAAATGCGTTACGGATTATGGCCATGATAATTATGCTTGCCATCGCATTCTTCTGTACCCTTGGACAAGGAATCGGTTCTTGGATTTCATTTGCCGTGTACATGGGAGTCGGTGTGTGCATCTGGTTATGGATGGTCCTCATTCGTTGGAAACATGTCAAAGTAACCATTGAAACCCCTGATGGAGAAAAAGAATATTAAAGGAGAGAAAACCATGAAAAAATTAGAAGGGAAAGTAGCACTCATCACTGGAGCAGCCGTTGGACTCGGAAAGGGAATTGCAACGGTCTATGCCAAATACGGCGCTAAGATGTGCCTTGTCGACTTATTACCAGAAGTCGAAGAAACGGCCAAAGAATTAAGAGAAACCTACGGCGCCCAAATCGTCAGTTATGTCGGAGATGTCTCCAACAAAGACCATATGAAAGAAGCAGCCAAGAAGGCAAAAGACGCCTTTGGGGAAGTGAATGTAGCTTGTTGTAACGCTGGGGTTTGTCGCTTAGCTCCATTTGAAGAAATGAGCGATGAAATGCGCGACTTCCATATCGATGTGAATATCAAGGGCGTATGGAATAGCTGTCAAGCGGTCATCCCTTATATGGTCGAACAAGGCGGTGGTAGCATCGTCATTGCCTCATCTGTGACAGGGGATATCGTAGCCGATGCCGGAGAAGCAGCCTACGCGATGACAAAAGCAGCACTCGTTGGCCTAACGAAATGCTTGGCTGTCGAATACGCAGACCGTCATATCCGCGTGAACTGCTCTCAACTCGGATACGCGCGTACACCAATGGTTGAAAAGATGGCCATTGAATCCAACCCAGATAACCCAGAAAGTGCCATCCAAGATATCGCAGTAGGCGTGCCAATGAAACGCTTGGCAGACCCACTCGAAGTCGGCGAACTCTTCGCCTTCCTTGGAAGCGACGAAGCTAGCTACCTCACAGGAAGCCAAATCGTCATCGACGGCGGCAGCACCTTACCAGAAACCATGAGCATTGGGACGAATTAGGGGAGAGTGCGAAAGAAAAGTGCATAGAAAAAGAGGAACCCTTGCAGGGAACTGCGAGGGTTCTAGTGTTTTTAGTAGAGATATTGTAAATTCCAGACATCTTTTAGATCAATTTGCTCAAAAATGATTCTATTTTCTAAAAGTAGTTTTGTAAATAAATTACGACCATGATCTTTATTTGTAAATGTTTGTCCATATTTTTCAATAAGGTTAGTGACTCGTTCTACTTGGATGTTATATTGATCTTTATCATTAAAATTATTCCAAAAAAATATTAACTTGGTATTCCCGTGATACAGATCCACAGTGTCAAAAATTGTTTGAAAATAACTATAGTCCGCTTCGCCAAGACCATGACCATAAAATAGTATTTTATTTAAGTCTGATGGGATTGTCATATCAGAATTTAATTTATTTTCGAGAATTCTGTAGGATTTAGTAAATTGTGTCGGTTGATTCGAAAAGAAAGTATTGACTTTATCATAATCTATCCCAAAAATAATATTCCAGTTATTCAAATTCCCATGAATATTTCGTAGATTAGGGAATGGGAAAGGTTTAGTGTAGTTAAAAGATAAAACATAATTTTCTACAATATTGAACTTTGAAAGAATTTGAACATCAAGGTAATAAGAGATAAAGTTAGAATCTGAAGTTTCTTGTAATCTTTCTAAAGGGGGCACAAAAAAAGGCGTTTCGTTTACATTCATATAAAATAGAAGTAGCGTTGCAAATAGAATTCTACTTTTAATGAAATAACTATTTTCTGTAAAAACATTTGTTGCTATCTCGTTATTAGTTTCTATTTTACTATTAGCATTTTGTATTTCATTTGTAAGATAACTAGAAAAATGATCTTCAAGTTTCAAAAGGTCTGTTTTTATCTTATTTAAAGCAGTGTTTAATGTAAGTTGATTACCTATCATGTAATATTCAAACACGCTCTTAAGTAAATAGAAAGTTTGCAATAATGAGTCAAAGTTAAGATTCGAATTACTTCCATTTAAAGATATTTCAATTTTTCTGACTAGTTCATCTTTATTTTCGTAAAATCTATTCTTAAGTAATTCATTTTCAATAATAAATTCAACATTTTGAAGTTGTGTAAAGATTTGGGTTTCGATATCTGTCCAAGTATAGTCATCATTGCTGCTGTTTAAATAAGACATGTTTTGAAAATACTTTTCCCAATACATTTTTGAGTCAGTAGAAGAGATAGATTTAAGATAATTATCAAAAAAATCTTTATAACTTGATTTAAGTCCACAAGCCAAATCAAATCCATTCCCGATGATTAATAATTGTTTGATTGATTCGTTATTTTCCATATTTCCGCCTCTTTATTCATTGGTTCACGAAGATAATATCATGAATTAATATGATAATAAATAGGTTTTAAGGATTTAACAGCAGAATTCCTAAAAAATATTGGATAAATTTGAGAAAAATATCATTATAATGTATACGTTATATAATGTATACATCATAATAGTATTAGGAGGGAATGGTATGGGAAGAAAATTTAGAGTTTCTAAGAAAATGCTCCAAAGGTTTGAGACGTTGACTTATGGAGAATCAGTAAAACTATATTCAGCATTAGCATTATTAGAAAAATATGGTGTGACAGAATATATTCTAGAAATGTGGGGAAGAGGACAGAATAAGAGTGAGTATCTGTCGATACCTGTCTCAAGAACATATGTGGAAGGTGGAGTAAATGGGGAAATACCTGACGATATTATACACTCAATTACAATCGATTTATCCAGAGTTTGAGAATGATGTACGAACCGAGATTTCTAAACAAGATGCAGCAATAAAGATGATTGAATTAAGACTGGCTTCGGGTCTTACTCAAACAGAATATGCTGAAAAAACAGGGATCCTTCAAGCTCGATTGTCATTTCTTGAAGGTGGAGAGGCAAATCCTAGATTATCAACGTTAATTAAACTAGCTGAAAAGAATGGATGTCAGTTAGAGATTAAATTTAAAAAGAGTTAGATGAAGTGAGACTCCTAATGAAGAGCACCCCAAAAGTTAGATTTCTGTCTAACTTTTGGGGTGCTCTTCATAAACCGTGGATATTTATTATTTGTGTATACAACTTATAGCTATTAGATGCTAGTCAAGTGTATAAATCTCAACAGCCTCTTTTACTAATTCAGCAGTTCGGCGATCAATATCATCAAATGTCCAATTTTCTTTAGTATTAATATCTTCTCCTGGAGCGGAAATAGATTGATTTAACCATAATTTTGTTTTTAATCCAGCTTCAGATAGTGTGTTTTTATCTTTAAAGTCACGTTTATCTTTAAAGCTCTTAGCGCTCATTTCAGAATTGTATCCAGTTAAGGTTAGATTACCTAGTTTATGAGTGTATTCTTCAAGCTTTTGTGAAAGTTCTTCTTCAGACACACCAGTGTCAAGCAGTTCTTTTTTCCAAGTTTTGTTCACTTCTGCTGACTGTGGAAGGATATGTTCTAGTGTCCAGATAAATGATCCAGATGGGGTTAAAGATTCTAAAGTATCTGGATTTTGTTTGTTAAACAATTTTCCATTTTCACGTTCTAATTCTACTAAAATAAATCGTGTTGTTTGCTTAGAGGTAGTGTAAACCGAGTCGGAAAGAGCTCTTTCAAATTCTTCATCAGAAGCAGCAATAGATTTAAAGATCTCTTTAAATTCATGGATTATTTCTGCATCTATTAGTTCATTATTTTCAAAATCTCTCAAACATTGAAGAGATTTAGCTCGTATATTTGAAGATTTAGGTTTTAAAATAAAGTTTCGACGAACATAATAACTAATCAAGAATTCCATGAAATCATTAAAGATTTCCGAAGTTGTCTTTTCCTTTAGTAAGCGATCTAAAAGGAATAGAACTACAGGAATTACTTGAGTTGAATCTAGTTTTGAAAGTTTTGATAAATTACTTAGTGTTTCTTTGTCGAGATTGAAATTATCTGTAGAAACAATATTTGGATTTAAATATGAAAATAATCTTGCACGATAAATCAGAGTTTCGATATAACCAGCTTTATTTTTGGCAAATAGAGTATCATATGCACTGAGAGCTGATCCACGTGTAATTGAGGATTTTGATGTATTTTCAAAAGTATCATAATTATTTAATAAAAATTGAGTAACTACGTTTGAGATAGGTTCTTCATTTTTATTGTTGAAAATATTCAGTAATTGGTACCAATTATTCAGTGCTTCAGGAGAATCTCCGGCTTCTCTGATATAGTATGATTTAAATAAGTCAATTAAAGTAAGTGGTACACCTTTTGCATTAAATGAGGTGAAGATGGTAAATGCGTCATTTAAATCCATCACTGAAATTTTTAAGACATTAGCATAAATCAGTTTACTATAAAATTTAAGAACTTTTTCGACTTTATCTTCAATTGGTGTATTTAAAGGAACTTCATCCGCATCAAAGAATCTATTTAATAATGATTTTTTAGTACTTTGATATCTTTTACCAAAAATTTTATTTTTATGTAGGCGAGTCTCTTTAGAATTAACAATACCTTCTATTAGATCAGAATAAATAGTTTTATCAGGTTCTAATAGTGTTAATTTTATTGCTTTATCTTCCTCAGAAATTAATCTTCTTTCAATATCTAATACTTTAATAAAATATTCTTTTTCTTTTTCTTCTGAGAGTAATTCATTTTTTCTTGAAGTATTTAAAATGTCGTATAAAGAAAGGAAAATAAGTGAAATTGTTGTAAATCTTTGTTGTCCGTCCACTATATCGACAGTATTTTTATCATCTTTGTTTGTAGTGAATATAATATTCCCCAAATAGTATCCTTCACTTTCAGTTTGGATATCATTGATTAAAGTTTCAATATTTTCTTCTGACCAAGAATAATTTCTTTGATAATCAGGAATATTAAATTTAATTTTCCCTTCTACTGGCATTAATTCAGAAATTTGACAAGGCTTTGCATCAATATTCATTAGTATTCCTCCTTTATTCTATGTTTTAGTATATGACAGTTTATCTGTGTTGTATAGATCTTATTTAAATTATCTAAAATTTTTTTTCAAAATAAATTCTTAGATATGAAAATTTTCCTTTAAATGAAATTTAAGATAGGACTTCTGAAAAAGTTAGGAGGCAGATTCTTTGGTTTTGATTGGTTATAATATTTTATTTAGATTATCACGTTGAAAACTGCTTTAATTCGTATTATGATTAATTTACTACGAAAAAAGGAGCCTTGAGGGTGGAAAGAATCGCGAATCCTGTTATTTACGAATTAAAGTATGAGCATAAAATGGAACCTCATTATGAGGGAGTTCAAGAAAAACATGAAAAACTAATTTTTAACTATCCGACAGTTTATATTGTTCATCATCCTGAAAAAGAAAAATTTTGTGTTTATATTGGTGAAACGACCGACATTAGACGTCGTACAGACCAACATCTTAAACAGGGGAGCAAGAAACGCAAAGATTGGGAAAAATTATCAAGAATAGATAACGCAAATATGTTTGTGATTGGGCACGAATTATTCAATAAATCTTTAACTCTTGATATTGAAAACAAGTTAATGCATTACTTAAGTAGCGTAGAAGCAGTTCAGGAAGTTTATAATCGTCGTACAAATGAGCAGAATGAGTATTATACCTCTGATCAGATGGAGCCAATTTTCTCAAAAATATGGGGAGAGTTACACCGAAAGAATAATACTATTTTTCCAACACGTAGACGGATAGAGGATGCCGCTGTTTTTAAAGCTTCTCCATTTCATAAATTAACTCAAGAACAATTACAAACAAAAGATAGAATTATGCTCAAAATTTTTGAAAATGTAGCTAATACTAGAAAAGATATTCCGCACCAGTTAATTATGGTGAATGGTGAGGCGGGTTCTGGGAAGACAGTTCTAATGAGTAATTTATTTTATGAGTTATTTCAGGAAAGCGAAAAAGAGCAGGGTGAATCTGTTTTTAGCGGAATTTCAACATATCTATTAGTCAATCATGAACAACAGTTGACAGTTTACAAAGAAATCGCAAAGAAACTAGGTATCGAAGAGCAGTATGTTCAGAAACCAACTAGTTTTATTAATAACTATTCTTCAGAAAATCCAGTTGACGTTGTTATTGTAGATGAAGCTCATTTATTATGGACACAAGGTAAGCAGTCTTACAGAGGGAAAAATCAATTAGACGATATTCTAGAAAAAGCAAAAGTAGTGGTAATTGTCTTTGATGAAAATCAAATACTTTCAACTGAACAAATTTGGGAAGATGAACTCTTAGACCAATACAAAGGAATGTGTCAAAACGAAAATAATTATATTGAGTTAAAAAATCAAATGCGAATTCATTCAAGTAAAGAGACTGTGCAGTGGATTCGAAATATCATTGATTTGCAAGAAGTTGGACCAATTCCTCAGGATGAGTTAGGGTATGATTTACGTATTTTCGAATCACCTCAAGAACTAGAAGAAGCAATCGTAGAAAAAAATAAAAATGAAGATATTGGATTGTCTAGAATAGTTGCCACATTCGACTGGGAATATAGTGGTAACAAGAAAGAAGAAGGAACTTGGGATGTTACCATCGGAGATTGGTCGATGCCATGGAATTTACAATTGAAGAAAGAGAATAAAAAATCGATCAATTATAAATCTTTAGCATGGGCAGAACAGCCTCAAACAATAGGTGAAGTAGGTTCGACTTTTACAATTCAAGGTTTTGATCTAAACTATGTAGGAGTGATTATTGGACCATCTGTAGTTTTTAGAGATGGGAAAATTCAGTTTGTTCCTGAAAATAGTAAGAACGAAAAAGCAGTCAGAAATAGAACGTTATCGGATGGAAGAAAAGAAAAATTCGGGGAACGACTATTGAAAAATGAATTGAATGTATTATTAACTCGAGGAGTGAAGGGCCTTTATATTTATGCTGTAGATCCAGCACTTCAAGAAGAATTAATGCGTAGACAAGGAGAAAAGAATAATGGCAAATGAAAATAATCCTAGTATGAAATTGATTAATCAGTTTCACGATGATCATAAATGGAGACAATTCCATAATGCGAAAGATTTAGCTCTTTCAGTATCCATTGAAGCAGCTGAATTACTAGAAATCTTCCAATGGACTGACCCGGAATCTGTTGTGGAGAAAAAACGTGAACACATTGAAGAAGAACTAGCAGATGTTTTAATCTATTGTTATACACTCGCTGAGAAGCTAGATATGGATATCGATGAAATCATTGCTAAAAAATTAGAGAAGAATCTTAAAAAGTATCCAGTTAAATAAGACTTTGCATACACAAATTTCCAAAAACTCAAAATTCTTATAAGTGAATTTTGAGTTTTTTACTTTATGTAAGAAGTAGGCCCTTATCTTCTTTTTTTGTGCTAAAAGTGGTAGAATGGGTGAAAAGCCTTGAAGGAGGAATTTTATGACAAAGAATTTTAAAGGGTACTCTTTAGTTGAAAAAAGAGACTTGCCAGATATTCGTTCTGTCGGTTATTTGTACAAACATGATAAGACTGGCGCAGAGGTCTTATACCTTGAAAACGAAGACGATAATAAGGCGTTCAATATTGCGTTCCGTACGCCACCGTATAATGATAACGGGATTGCGCATATTATCGAGCACTCTGTGTTAAATGGTTCGAAGAAATATCCATCCAAAGAGCCATTCGTAGAATTATTAAAAGGCTCACTGAATACTTTCTTAAATGCGATGACTTACTCTGATAAGACGGTTTATCCGGTATCGTCTCGTAATCAAAAAGACTTCAACAACTTGATGTCTGTTTATTTAGATGCGGTATTCTATCCAAACTTCAAGCATGATCCACAAATCTTGATGCAAGAAGGATGGCACTATCACTTAGAAAACGCCGATGATGAGTTGATTTACAAAGGCGTAGTGTACAACGAAATGCGTGGGGCGTTCTCTCAAGCGGACTCTGAATTATACCGTCTGTTTGAACCAACATTATTCCCAGATACCGTCTATAAACATATTTCTGGTGGGATGCCAGCTGCGATTCCTTCGTTAACGCAAGAAGAGTTCGTGGCGTTCCATGACAAGTACTATCACCCAAGCAATGCGCGTGTGACGCTTTACGGGAACTTAGACTTAGATACAGCCTTCGCTCAATTGACAGAGTACTTCGATGCATTTGAAGCCAAAGACTACGAATTCGAATCTGTCGAACAAACACCGTTCAGCGAGCGTCGTGAATTAGAAGCGAAATTCTCAATTTCTAAAGACGAGCCTATTGAAAACAAATCGCTCTTAGCGTACATTTGGGCAGCAGGAAAGGGAACCAACTCTGAAGAACTTATCGCGCTTGGCGTATTAGATGAACTCCTTCTTGGGTCTAACACGGCTCCAATTAAGAAAGCTCTCTTGAAATCAGGCCTAGGTT
>CAKAPS010000027.1:0-17883 GCA_916719965.1 uncultured Streptococcus sp. | reverse complement strand
GACTCTAGGAAATAAATTTCCAGAGTCACTAATTCGCATCGATTACACTCGCTATTATTACTATCATAGAATCCGGGGAGTTCTCCGTTTTTATAGATGTATTGATGTGTTAATTATTTCGAGAGGCCGAATTTCAAAGAAACGAAGATTTTAAAAAAAAAAAAGGAGAGTGTGCGGGATTTTAGTGTTCGGCTTCCGAAAAGAGGAAGTTGGAAAGAGGAATAGGCCTTAGGGACAGCTAGGGAAACAGGGAGAGTGCTGAGACGGGTGCTAGGAGGATGATTGTGCTAATAAAAAAGCCCTCGTCCGAATGGAGAGGGCTTGGGGTTAGTTTGTGTAGTAAAGGTTTGTGCCAGCAAATTGTGGTTCGCAAGTCGCCATTACTCCTAGGCTTCGGAAGGTTTCTTCGTCGGCTTTTTGAAGGATGACGGTGCTGTGTGCTTGTAAGTGGCGCAAGTTTTGTAATTGATTTTTGGCAGCTTCTGCGGCAGGGTTAGTGACTGCTGAGATGCTGAGTGCGATGAGCACTTCTTTACTATCGAGTGAGCGGCGTTGGTGTTTTAGAACGTCGCTTCCGAGTTGGCCAATCGCATTTAAAATCACTGGGGGTAATAAATGGATGGAGTCACCAATTTCTGCTAATTCTTTAATGCAGTTGAGTAGGCAGGCTGCGCTGGCTGTCATGGTATCCGATTGTTTTCCTGTAATGATTTTGCCAGTTGGAAGTTGTAAGGCTACTACTGGAACTTTTGCTTGGGCTTCTTTTTCAAGAGCGGCTTTTACAACTGGACGGTCTTGTGGAGAGAGTCCACTTTCTTCCATGATGTACTTGCCACGTTGAGCTGCTTCCAGTGTTCCGATACCGCGTTTGTAGTCGCATTGGCCTGCGTAGTAACGGCGGATGATTTCTTGGTTGGAAGCTTCGCGAACGACCTCGTCATCAGTGATAGCAAATCCGACACGGTTCACACCCATATCTGTAGGAGAGTTGTAAGGGATGGGAGCGTCTCCGTAAATCTTCGTCAAAATACGACGGAGAAGTGGGAAGGCTTCGATGTCTCGGTTGTAGTTCACGGTTGTTTCGCCGTATTTTGCAAGGTGGAAGGTATCAATCATGTTGACATCTTCTAAGTCTGCAGTGGCTGCTTCATAGGCCACGTTGACAGGGTGGTTCAATGGTAAATTCCATACAGGGAATGTTTCGAATTTAGAATAGCCGGCACGACGACCACGTTTGGTTTCGTGATAAAGCTGGCTTAAGCATGTGGCTAGTTTTCCGCTGTTGGCACCAGGAGCTGTTACGACGACAAGTGGGCGAGTCGTTTCGATAAATTCATTTGCGCCATATCCTGCGTCACTAACGATGGTTTCAACGTCCATCGGATAGCCTTCTGTGTAGCCGTGCGTATACACTTTAATGCCGCGACGTTCGAGTGAGTTTTTAAATTGCGTTGCAGCAGGTTGTCCTGTGTAACGAGTAATGAGGACGCTGTTGATTTTAAGGTCCCAATAGTGAAGGTCGTCCATTAGGCGAAGCACATCTTGGTCATAAGTAATCCCAAGGTCACTGCGAACTTTATTTTGTTCGATATCACCAGCGTACACGCAGATAATAATCTCTGCTTGGTCGCGTAGGCGGTGAAGTAATTTGATTTTTCCATCTGGATCGAATCCTGGCAATACGCGCATCGCGTGGAAATCACCGATTAATTTGCCTCCGAACTCTAAGTATAGTTTGTCATATGCGTTTACTCGTTGAAGAATGTATTGACTTTGTTCTTCAAGGTATTTCTCGCTATCGAATCCTAATTTCATAGAACAACCCCCTTAATTTCATTTCAGTAGTATAGCACGAAAAATGGGGGAATTCTATAGAAAATGACGGCTTTTTACTCCACAGGAAAAAGAGTTGCAAGTGCCATAATGACAGAGTAGAATAGTAATGGACTCACTCAAAATAACGGAGGATTTTCGTATGAAAAACATGTTGGATTATATTAAAGAGTTTGGGCACGTTTCGTTTGAAGAAAGAGCCTTTTCTGAAATCGACGCATTAGTTTTAACGGAATTAGAGTATTTACCACTTGAAAAAGTTGTTCCAAGCGATGAAAATGGTGAGAATTTTGTCACAGTGAAAGAAATCGCCGAGTATATGCAGGAACATAAACAAGAATTATTCGATGAGAATCCAATGATGATAACAGAGGAGCGACA
This sequence comes from uncultured Streptococcus sp., assembly GCA_916719965.1. Lineage (GTDB taxonomy): Bacteria > Bacillota > Bacilli > Lactobacillales > Aerococcaceae > Granulicatella. The sequence goes on along the minus strand of CAKAPS010000027.1, from coordinate 15,669 downwards.
TGAAGTATCGCAAGTGATTGCGGATGCACCTCGTTTCCAATCGTTGAAATTCTTCGGTGTGGTGAGCGAATGGGATAAAGATACAACAAAACAATTCGCAGCTGTCACGGTGGAAGTAGAACCTAGTGTCAGACTTGTTGTGTTTAGAGGGACGGATGAAACGCTGATTGGCTGGAAGGAAGACTTCCTAATGACGTATTCACCACTTGTTGCGGCTCAGACGGATGCCAAGGAGTATTTAGCTAAACAAGCCAGTCTATTTGATGGGGACTTAATGGTTTCGGGACATTCAAAGGGTGGTAACTTAGCCATTTATGCTGCGGCTACTCAGGAGGAAGACGTGCAACTGCGCATTGTCGATATTTTCTGCTTTGATTCTCCTGGATTGTACCGTTCTGTACTTGAAACAAAAGGATATCAAAATATAGTGCCATTAGCGATGCGTTATATTCCACAAGATTCACTTGTTGGATTAATGCTAGAATCCGAAGTGCCGTATGTCATTGTCAAAAGTAATGCCACCGGTGCGATGCAACATAGCGCCATGACATGGGAGATTGAAGACGGTCAATTTATTAAGATGGAAAAATTAACCAAAAATAGTCAGTTGAATGACCAAACGTTCAAGAAATGGACGGAATCGGTGAGCGATGAAGAACTGGAATTGTTCTGGAATGTGTTCTTTGAACTACTATTTTCTGTTGGAATCGATACGGTGAATGATTTATACGGACAGTTTATGCATTATGTGCAAGAGTTCTTGAAGGCAGCAGGGAATATGGACGAAGAAAAACGTGAATTGTTAACACGTATTGCGCTATTACTCGTTTCGACTCGCTTTGAAGTTTGGAAAGACTCGTTAGATATGTCTGAGATGGTGCCGTTTGAATTGCCTGAGGTGAAATTGCCAACATGGGATGAACTCATGACGACTTTAAGTTGGAAGAAGAATGGCTTTGAGGTCCATTATCGTGCTACTGAGGAAAACGAAGAGATTCGCGCGTACTATCAACAGCGCCACGAACAAAAGAAACACGAAGAGCAATAAAAAGAGAGTTGTCCAAAATTCACTTATAAGTGAATTTTGGGCAACACTTATTATTTATACTATTGTTCGCGTTCAATCGCGATGGCAACGCCCATGCCGCCGCCTACACAGAGGGAAGCGACCCCGATTTTACCGTCGAGTTGGTCGAGAGCATTGATCAGTGTGACCACAATACGAGTGCCAGAAGCACCGATTGGATGGCCTAGCGCAATAGCACCACCAAATGGATTTACTTTTTCAGTTGGAATCTTCAAGTCTTTGATGACCGCCATGCTTTGTGCGGCAAAGGCTTCGTTCAGTTCAAAGACATCCACTTTTTCAAGCGGAATCCGTGTACGCGCCACTAATTTTTGAATGGCAGGGACAGGCCCGATTCCCATAATCGAAGGATCGACACCAGCTTCGGCATAACCTTTCAATGTTGCAAGAATTGGAAGGCCAAGCTCTGTTGCGTATTCACGTGTTGTCATGATGACACAAGCGGCACCATCGTTAATTCCAGAGGCGTTTCCTGCTGTAACCGTTCCATCTTTTTTGAAGGAAGGTTTGAGACCAGCAAGGCTCTCAACATTCGTGTTTGGACGGATAAATTCATCCGTTACTTTTAAGTCGTCGGATTTTGTTTTGCGATTGAAGACTGCTACAGGAGTGATTTCGCTAGCGAAACGTCCTTCTGCTTGTGCTTTAGCGGCTTTTTGTTGAGAAGCCACAGCGAAAGCGTCTTGTTCTTCGCGGGTAAATCCGTACTTTTCAACGATGTTTTCTGCGGTAATCCCCATCGCGTCTTGTGAGTAGGCGTCCGTTAATCCATCATTAAATAAAGAGTCTACTAATGTCACAGGGCCATTTTTTGGAGCAAAGCGTTGTTGTAATAAATGCGGAGCAAGACTCATATTTTCCATACCACCGGCTAAGACGATTTTAGCATCTCCTAGTCGAATGGCTTGAGCGGCTGAAATAATGGCTTTTAGTCCAGAACCACAGACTTCATTAACTGTTACGGCAGTACTTGCATGGTTCAGTCCAGCCCCGAGTCCGACTTGACGTGCTGGATTTTGTCCAAGACCTGCTTGTAAGACATTTCCAAAGATGACTGTATCAATTTGTTCAGGTGAAAGATTCGCTTTTTGGATGGCAGCTTTTGCAACCGTTGTTCCTAGTTCGATAGCGGAAGTGGTAGCAAACTGCCCGCCAAATTTACCAATCGCAGTACGTGTGGCACTCACGATGACGATATCATTTCCGTTCATATTTTCATTCCTTTCCAGTCTATATTTCCTATTTCGTTTCTATTTTATAAGATTTCGTATAAGAAACCTATCAATTTAGTACAAATAATTAGTAAAGAATTGTTTAAATTCCCTAACATTTGGTGAATTCAATTGTTCTAACGGCGAATTTTTGCTACTATAGTGTGTGCTAAGAAAGAACAGGAAGCTCTATTTGTGTTTGGAGAGCTTTATTCGTAAAGGAGAACAATAAAACAATGAATATAGGGATAGATAAGATTGGCTTCTTCGTACCACCGACTGCATTAGATATGGAAACACTAGCAGTGGCGCGTGGAGTAGAGCCAGCTAAGTACACGATTGGAATTGGCCAGTCTACAATGGCAGTAGCACCAGTGACGCAAGATATCGTGACTTTAGCCGCAAATGCTGCGTTATCAATCATTGATGATAAAGACCGTGAAGATATTGATATGATTTTATTTGGGACAGAAACAGGAATCGATCAATCAAAATCAGCTGCGGTTTATATGCAACGCATGCTTGGATTATCAAACCGTGTTCGTAGTGTAGAATTAAAACATGCCTGCTACGGGGCAACAGCTGCCTTACAATTAGCTAAAGGGCATATTGCCTTAAATCCAACTTCGAGAGTACTAGTTATCGCAAGCGACATTGCTAAATACGGATTAAACTCTGGTGGAGAACCAACACAAGGTGCTGGAGCAGTCGCAATGGTTGTTTCTAGTGACCCACGTTTACTCGTTTTAGATAACGAAACGAGCTTATTCACAGATGATGTGATGGACTTCTGGAGACCAAACTATGCAGCGTATCCAATGGTAGACGGAAAATTCTCAAACGAGCAATACATCCGTTTCTTTGCGGAAGTATGGAACGACTATCAAGCAAAAACAAATGCGCAGTTCTCAGACTTTGACGCGATTTGTTTCCATTTACCATATACAAAAATGGGGATGAAAGCCTTCAAGCCATTCTTAGAAGAAATGAGCGAAGAGGAACAAGAACGCTTTACAGCGCGTTACCAAGAAGCAGCCGTGTATAACCGCCAAGTCGGAAACATCTACACAGGTTCATTATTCTTAAGCTTCATCTCATTATTAGATAACAGTTCTGTTTTAGTAGCCGGAGACCGCATCGGATTCTTCAGCTATGGATCAGGAGCCGTTGGGGAATTCTTCGCCGGCGAATTAGTCGAAGGCTTCGAAAACCAATTGCATATCGCAGAACATAAAGCGTTACTAGAAAACCGCAAAATGTTGACAGTCGAAGAATACGAAGAAATCTTCACAGAAGTGGTGGACGCAAGCGGTGAACAAACTTTCACACGTGAAGACAACAGCCCAATTACATTAACAGCCGTTGTTGACCATCAACGTCAATACACAATCAAATAAAGCGAAAACCGTAGCCCGTATAAGGCTGCGGTTTTTTGTTGAAAAAGTAAAAAATAAAAATGTAGCATATATGTTACATTTCGAATTTTAAAATTAAAAGTAAAATATAAACGTTGAAATGATGCGGTTTTTAGCGGTATATCCAACAACCCCTTTTTAGCTCGATTGCACAAATTCGGATGAGTGTAGTAAATTTTCCGAGAAAAAATCAAGAAAAATTTTTCAGTCACGCTCCACTTCAAATTACCAAAAATCCTCAGAAACCCCTATGGGATGCACTTTCTAGCACCCTGCACCGTCCCCTTCAAGCTGAGTGGCGCAACACTTTTTTTCATTTTTTTATAAAGGATTTGAACAAAACGCACAAAAAAAGATGATACCGGAGAAAATTGCGGATTTTATAATCGCAGTAACAGGGAATCGCATCGAAGAAGAATTAGGCGGAGTAGGGACTTATCCCGTACTCCGCGTTTGAAGCTTCGAAGGTGCAAGACCGAGGCTTGCACCGGTGCCCTGTAACAGCGATTATAAAAATGATCCGCAAGGATTCGAAGGTATCATCTTTTTGTGCGTATTTTATAGTCAGCATTTGCTATTTTGTGGTATCCTATGTAAAGAGAAAATGAAAGAAAGTAGTAGCGCCATGAAGAAAATTATCGTCATAAACACCGGTGGTACGATTGCCATGAGTGAAGACCGCTCAACCGGTAACGTAACCCCAACAAGCACAAACCCATTAACCAACTCCGACACCATTTTTGCACCAATCGCAAGTGTCGTCGTAGAGGATCTATTTAACCTTCCGTCTCCACATATGACGGAGGAAAAAATGTGGGAAGTTCAAAAGCGAATCGTTCAAGCGCAACAGGAAGGCTTTGACGGAGCGGTGGTGACTCACGGAACTGATACATTAGAAGAAACGGCGTATTTTTTAGAGTTAACAACAGATGGAACATTCCCAATCGTTTTAACGGGAGCGATGCGTTCCAGCAATGAGATTGGAGCGGACGGGTTAGCGAACTTACGTAGTGCCATTATTACGGTAACGAGTCCAGAGAGTGTGGATAAAGGCGTTCTTGTCGTGATGAATGATGAAGTTCATGCGGCAACATATGTGACAAAGACACATACTACAAACGTAGCGACTTTCCAAACACCAACCTTTGGACCGCTTGGATTAGTATCAAAGAGTGAAGTCATTTACTTCCAAAAATTCTTACATCATGAATATTATCCAATTAAAGAACTCTTGGATAAGGTATACTTATTAAAAGCATATGCAGGAATGGATTCCATGTTATTTGATGCCATTGCCGATTCAGATGCCAATGGAGTAGTCATCGAAGCTCTTGGGGCAGGAAATCTTCCTCCAATGGCACTTCCTGGATTGCAACGTTGCTTAGATAAAGGAATTCCAGTCGTTCTGGTATCTCGTGCATTTAACGGTGTAACTTATGACGTCTATAATTATCTAGGTGGAGGCAAACAGCTTCATGAAGCAGGAGTGATTTTCACAACAGGGCTTAGTGGACAAAAGGCTCGTGTGAAATTATCAGTGTTATTAAGCGCTCATGCAAATAGAGAAACAATCATTAGAGCATTTCAAGTATAGGAAAGAGGAATAGATATGGTTAGAAAAATTGGACGAGTGGTTCGTCAATATGAAGGAAAACCGATTATTTATGGCATGCCACTAGAAGAGCTAACAGCTTGGTTTGAAGCAAAAGGCGAAAAGAAATTCAGAGCAGGTCAATTATGGGACTGGCTTTATCGCAAACGTGTAACCAGTTTTGAAGAAATGACAAACTTGCCAAAATCACTGATTGAGGAGTTACAAGAAGAGTTCACATTCCCAGTGTTAAATGAACGTATCAAACAACAATCAACAGACGGAACACGTAAATTCCTCTTTGAATTAGCAGATGGCCTCTTAATCGAAACGGTATTAATGCCACAAGAATACGGCTTATCTATCTGTGTGACGACACAAGTAGGATGTAATATCGGATGTACTTTCTGTGCCAGCGGAATTATCGCAAAACAACGTGACCTTGTTGCTGGGGAAATCGTAGCGCAAGTCATGCACGTACAACGCACATTAGACGAAGTGTCTCCAGGGGACCGTGTCAGTCATATCGTAGTCATGGGGATTGGGGAACCATTTGATAACTATGATAACGTGATTAAATTCTTGAAAGTGGTCAACTCTGATAAAGGGCTTGGAATCGGGGCTCGTCATATCACTGTATCTACAAGTGGTTTGGCTCCAAAAATTCGCGAATTTGCAGACGAAGGATTACAAGTAAACCTTGCATTATCACTTCACGCACCAGATAACGATACACGTTCTCGTATCATGCGTATCAACCGTAAATATCCAATCGAAGTCGTGATGGATGCGATTAATGAATACATCGCTAAGACAAATCGTCGTGTAACCTTCGAGTACATCATGCTCGATCACGTGAATGATTCGGTAGAACAAGCGCAACAATTGGCGGACCTTCTTGCGGATAAGAAACGTCTTTCATATGTCAACTTAATTCCTTATAACAAAGTTCGTGAACATGACCAATATGAACGTAGTGGAAAAGAACGCGTAGTAGCCTTCTACGATGTGTTGAAGAAAAACCACATCAACTGTGTCGTTCGTAAAGAATTTGGACATGATATCGAAGCAGCCTGCGGACAATTACGTTCAAGCCAAATGAAACGTGACCGCGCTGAAAAAACAAAAGCATAATAAAATAGAGCTACCACACTTTAGAATAGAGGTGTGGTTTTTTTGTGCAAAAATCAAACAAAAGTCGATATTTTTATAGGAATTTGATTGAAATCTACAAAAGAACTCTATTTTCAAAAGAAAAATTTGCTATAATATTAATAAAGGAAGCGGTAACAAAAATGGTTAAATTAAGATACAAGTACAGGAAGGAGTCGTTCGAATGTTAGAAGTTCATATTCAGAATTTTTCATATGGGAAAAAAGAGATTCTAAATCAGATTGACTTAGAGCTTCCATCATCTCAAATTATTGGACTAGTAGCACCGAATGGCGTAGGAAAATCTACGCTTATCCAAATACTATCTGGCCACTTAAGAAATAACGGTATTTCGGTATCTTATCAAGGAAAGAAATATACGACTGATACACTATTTATGAGACAGCATATCGTGAAAATGCCTGATCAATCTGAATTATACGATGAATTAAATGGAATCGAGCATTTGAATTTCTATGCTTCGATGTGGAAAGTAGCTTCTGGAACTGTTCAAACTGTGATAGAGCAGTTAAAAATGGAAGGTTATATTCATCAAAAAGTGGGCGGATATTCACTCGGGATGCGGCAACGCCTTTGTTTTGCATTGGTGCTAGTTACAAAAGCAGATTACATGCTTGTGGATGAAGTGATGAACGGGTTAGATCCGGATAATGTAGAATTGATTTCTAAAGTGTTGAGACAGTTACGAAATGAAGGAAAAACGATCGTAATGGCCTCTCATTTACTGAACAATCTTGATTCGATTGCCGACAAGATTTATTTTATGAAGGAGAAACGAATCGCCTTGGAATATTCACCACAAATGGAAGGCATCGATACACTACAATTGACCTTTATTTCAAAAGAGTATTTCGAAAAGTTTGTAGAGCAATTTCCAAGAGAAGTAGAAATGATGAATCGCGAAGGAAGACAGATTAGCATTCACCTTACAGATGGTGAGCTTCCAAAAGAAAAATGGAATTGGATACTAGAAAACATCCATCAATGTAGTGAAATTAAGATTGGAGCAAAAGGTTGCTACGCACTTTATAAAGAATTGTACGGATAGTGCAATCGAAAGTTTAAAAAGAGAGGAGAAGCTAGCATGAAAACACAATTACTGTTGATTGTTCGAAATCGATTAATGAAAATTCAGTTCATCGGTTGTGTATTGCTGATGGTTGTGTTTCTAGTGATGAATTTTCAACAAAAATCTTCTCTCAATGAACTTTTGAATAGCTCTTTAAATCAAGGCGATAAAATTCATTTGATACTAATCAATGAATATGAAGAGGAAGCGAAGAACAGAAGTTTAACAGAAACAGAGGAAAAATGGTTAGAGGATTCAGTTGCTTATCATCGTTCAGTAACAGCGTTTCAAAACCAAGATTATAAAACTTATATAAAAGAACAGATTCATTTTTGGGAGTTGCGACTTGAATTAAGAGATAAAGAACAATCGCCCCTTCCGATTTATAATACAATTGGATTTAATCCTAGTAAGCAGGAACAGTTAGAGTATAAGAATGTCAAACAACTTTTAATGGAGTTTCGTTCTTTAGACGAACAGGGTCGCTATCAATTAGACGATATTTTACAAATGGTGAATCGAATTTTTTGGATGGAATGGACAAGATATGATGAACCGATGATGTATTGGTTGCCAGTTCTATTTTCAATCTTGCTACTATTTATCAGTCCTATCCTTTTAGACGATTGGAAGCATCGTAGTATGTTAGCTGTGAAGCCGATTCGTCAGTGGAAATATTTATTACAAAAAATCAGTAGTTACTGGTTGGTAAATATGGCCCTAGTAATTCTGGCTTTATTTGTAGTTTTCTTAGTACAAAGTTTATCTTTTGGCTGGGACAACTTCACTACGCCGTTTCTTGTATTTCGTGGGGAAGAGGAGGCTCTCATGCTTCCGTTACAATTTATAGGAATCGCGTTACTCTTTGCAGCGTGTGTGCTCCTATTCTTAATCAATCTCGTCGCATGGTGTAATCAGTTGAGTAGAAATAAGATGGTAGGGTTCATCGCAGGGTTGATGGTTATTTGGGCAGAACCTATCCTCCGTTCCATGAAGATTTATCCTTCTTTTGCAGACAAGTTGCCACTGTACTATGTGAACTTCGGCTCTGTTATCCAAGGAATGAAAGATGACTTTTATGCGACGGGTACATTCACGATTTCAAACGGATGTGCCAGTTTACTTGTAGGAGCATTCGTGTTCTTCTTGTTGACAGTTGGAACTTCATGCTGGCAAGAGCGTCATAGACGAGGAGGTTCGGTATGAGTAGATGGGTTCAATTAGATAGAATGCATTTAAAGAAAAGAGGATTTTTCTATAAGATACCGCTTCTTATTTTAGTAGTTGCGATGTTTGTCGTGGGATATCATCACTTTGCAGGGAAACCGGCCTTAAAAGATGTGATTGAGAGACAGTTTTCTCAGATAGACGATCTTAAAGAATCATTTGAGAACCAAGTGAATATAGATGTAGATACAAAGAAAGCACTGAATACTACTTTCCAAGCTCTCTATCAAACCTATGCCCAAGAAAATGGAATATATACGATAAAAGGAAAAACAGACCGACTGATCCCGATTTATGAAAAACGATTGGAATTGGTTGAATCTCTTTTAAGGAGCGGCCCAGAAGAATGGGCGGATTCGTTAGAGAGTCCTGTTCAAATTAGAGCTAAACTTCAATTATTCCATTATTTAGTTGAGAAAGAGATATCCTACCAAACCTATTATCAGTATGGTGATTTTATACAGACAAGTTTTCAACTTCTTGGCTATGGCTTACTTACCTTCTTTTTCCTTGTACAAGTTGGGGAATTTTTTGAAAGAAAGCATCGGCATCAAACACTACTCGAAGTAGTGCCGATTTCTAATAAAGAAGAATTAGTGTCAGAAACGCTCTATTCTTTAAAATACTTTTATGCTTTTCCTAGCCTGCTTGTGATTCTGTCTTTGGTGATGTATGGAATCTTTATCCATGAGAATGTTTTTCTGTTTCCTGTATCGTATGTTTCTAATGAGGAAATAATCTTTATTTCAGCAGTTCGAGGAATCTTATTGGCGATTGGATATCCATTGCTAGCAATTGTTGGCTTATTCATTACGCAAATGATGCTTTTTTCTTGGGTGAAAGATACGATGATTTCGACGGTTGTCCTCTTTATACTTTGCTATTTGAGTATTCAAGGGTATCAGTTAGGAGAGATTTTACCGTTCAGTTTATTACCAGCCCTACAACATGGAATCCCACTTGTGATAGGAGCTTTTGCAGGAGTGGTCTTCTCCATTGTGTTCATTGGCATAAGACTAAAAAATATAAGGAAGTGAGGAGTTAAAAATCCTCACTTTTCTTTTATTTTCCTACAAAAGTCCTATATACATTGGATTAAGACAATGTTACACTATGAACATAATCATCATTTGAAGTGGAGCGAGTGTGTATGAAGGTTGTTTTTCAGAAGTTTAAAAAAGAAGTGTTCATCATGGTCACGTTGCTCACCCTCATTGCAGGGGCGGAGCTTGTATCGAGTGTCGTTAATGCGCAGACTTTAGATACTTTAGTAAACATGGATATTCATAATTTCTTTTATAAGGCTATTTGTTTAGTCGTTATTTTTGCATTTTATTTATTGTTTACGTATATGCTGATTCGCTATCAAGCCTATTTTAATCAAAAGGTAGCGACATGGTTAAGGGATCGTATTAGTCATTCTATTGAAGCGACGTCTTATGGTCGCTTCTATGAAAAGAATAGTCAAACGTATATCTCGTGGTTTACAAGTGACTTGGAGCAGATTAAAGGGAATGCGATGAATCCAACCTTTGAAGTCATTGGAGGAATTATTTCTGCGGTCATTTCTGCGGTGGCGTTATTCATGTATCATTGGTCTATCGTCTTACTAGCGGCTATCTGTATTGTCATCATGGCCGTGTTGCCAGCTTTGTTCTCAGCAGAACTGACAGATAAAACGATTAAAGTGTCAGAAGCCAATGAAAAATTCGCAAAATCGATTTCGGATTTATTGAGCGGATATGATACTCTATTTGTTTTTCGTAAATTAGCGTATTTAAAAGAAAAAATCCATGAAAAATCTGTTGAAGTAGGAGATACGCATCGAGACTATAGTAAGTCGATGGCCAAAGTTGCCGTTAGTGGTGGGATTGGGAATGTGTTTAGCCAGATTTCTGTATTCATCTTAACGGGATACTTAGCTTATATTGGTGAAGTGAGTATCGGGAGTATTCTAGCAGCGATGGCATTAAGTAGCACCATCTTCAACGTGCTCGGAAATATTAGTCAAAAGATTGGTTCAATTAAGAGTGCAGATTCGTTGTTTAACAAATATGAGCAATTAGAACCAGCAACCCTTGTAGAGGAAGCGCCAGTAGAGGCACCGCGTACTCTTATTGAAGTAAGTGATGTTTCCTTTAACTACGGAGAAAAGGTGATTTTAAATCATGTGTCTCTTGGCTTTAACGAAGGGCAAAAATATGCGATTACTGGCGAGAGTGGAACAGGAAAATCAACGCTGTTAAATATTATCGCTGCTAAATTAACGGAGTATTTAGGAGAAGTGAAACTCGCTGGAGTCGATGTGAAGAAACAATCCTATGATGAGTTATATCGTCAAATGGTCTATATCGCTCAAAAACCACATATCTTCACGACAAGCATTCGCGAAAACGTAACGCTCACTGAAGAGTATTCGGATGAAGAAGTTTGGGCGTCTCTTGAAAAGGTGGGACTCGCTTCTATCGTGCGAAACTTACCACAGGGATTAGATACGGTCTTAGGTGATGGCGATTCAAATCTATCCGGCGGTCAGTTGCAACGAATTGCTTTTGCACGTGGATTGATGAAACAACCAAAAGTCTTCTTGCTCGATGAAGTCAGCTCCAACTTAGATGAAAAGACAACCATTGAGGTGTTGAAGCCAATCTTAGAAGATAAGAGCGTGACCGTTCTATGGGTAACACACCATCTTCCTGAAGCATTGAAAGAAAATATCGATCAAACGATTCAAATGAGTGAATTAAATCGAACAGCTTAACGAATGTTCAGTACCTTCCTATGGATGAATAGGGAGGTCTTTTTTGATGTGTCGAATGCATGAAAAAGTGCGATTTGATAGGTTTTTGCCTCAAAAAGGAACGAAAAACAGTGTAATAAATGAAGAAAGTATGACCGAGATTGTAAGAAAATTCTACGAACGTGTTACAGAATAGTGTCAAATGTTACGGAAACATATGTTCTTGTCATCTGTTTGTCATAATAACATCAGAAAAAGTCAAAAAAATTAAGTGGCCTTAACAAACCGCATAAAATCAACATTTTCGATTTTTTTCGTGGTAACATTATTAGCATCAAATAAGTTCGCAACCAAAAAATCCAAGCGAACGAGGTTTTTGACTTTAGAAAAAGTTGGAAATCGGAAAGGAAAATATGAAACCAATCAAGAAACAATTCATGATGGTGACAGCATCACTTGCTTTATTTAGTTTTGCAGGATTTTCAGCAACTACAGCAAGTGCCAACGAAGTAGAATGGACAGCACGTACTGTAGAACAAGTAAAACAAGATGTAAAAACAGACGATAAAGGTGTACAAGAGTACACAATTAAATGGGGAGATACATTATCAGTCATTTCTGAAGCGACTGGTGCATCATTAGATACATTAGTTCAAGTGAACGAAATTCAAGATGCAAACCTTATTTACCCAGGTACTGTGTTACGTTTCTCAGCGGACCAAAAAGAAGTAACCGTTGATAACGGAACAGAACAACACTCATACCGTGTTCAAAACAACAACGAAGTGAAAGAAGTAGAAACGACTGAAGCGACAACACAAGCAGCAGAAACTACTCAAGCTGCTCAAGCAACAGAAACTACTCAAGCTGCTCAAGCAACAGAAGCAACTCAAACAACACAAGCTGCTGCAGCTTCTTCAAACCAAGGTGGTTACTACTTAACAGTTGAAGCAACAGCGTACTCATATAACGAAGCTGGTTTATCAAACTACACTGCTGATGGAACAAACCTTGTAAGTGAACCAAACGTAATTGCGGTTGACCCAAGCGTGATTCCATTAGGATCATATGTTGAAATTCCAGGATATGGTATTTTCCGTGCTGCAGATACAGGCGGTGCCATCTACGGAAACAGAATTGACGTACACTTAGTAAACTTAAATGATGTTTACAACTTCGGACGTCGTACAATCACAATTCGTGTATTACAATAATCACAATATTTTTTGAACTAAACTAAACTTAACTTAGAGTCAGGCGATATGTCCTGGCTCTTTTGTTTTTTTAGAAAGTTAAGAAAAAGTAAGAGATGGCTAGAAAAATAGGCAAGTGCATCAAACTGTGGTATATTAATAACATCGACTAAAAAGAAAACCGATTGGAGAGGGAATTTTATGAAGAAAAAATTCGTAGGAGCATTAGCGCTTGCATCAACTTTCGCATTAGCGGCATGCTCAAATGGCTCATCAGAAAACGTTGCAACGACTAAATACGGTAACGTTACAAAAGATGAATTTGTTACAGCAATGAAAGATTCTGTTGGGGAACAAACACTACAACGTTTAGTATTAACAAAAGTACTAGAAGGATCTATTGAGGATGCAAAATCTCTTAAAACAGCTGCAGATGAAGAAGTGGCTAAATTAGTTGCTCAATATGGTGGAGAACCTAAATTATTAGCGGCTTTACAACAAAGCGGAATCACTTCTGTAGACGCATATCGTCAAACACTTTACTTAAACAAATTAATGACAGAAGCAGTGAAGAAAGCTGCGAACTTCTCAGAAGACGATATCAAAGCGTACTATGATGCGTGGGAACCACAAATTACAGTACAACATATCTTAATTGCGGCTAAATCTGATGCCTCAGATGAAGAAAAAGCAGCAGCTAAAGCAAAAGCCGAAGAATTAATTAAACAATTAAAAGATGGAGCTGACTTTGCGGAATTAGCAAAAGCAAACTCTGCAGATACTGGTACAGCTGCAAAAGGCGGTCAAATTGGACCATTCAAACGTTCAGACATGGTACCTGAATTCTCAACAGCAGCTTACGACTTGAAGAATGCCGGAGATATCACTGAAACTCCAGTTCAAACTCAATTCGGATACCACATCATTAAGTTAGTATCTAAAGAAGAGAAGAAACCATTTGATGAAATGAAAGAACAAATGGAAAAAGAAATGTTAGATGCGAAATTGAAAGATTCTGCATACTTACACCAAACAATGGTTGATTTAGTGAAAGCTGCGGACGTGAAAATCACAGACGAAAGCTTACAAAATGCTTTAAAGAATTTCTTACAAACAGCTGATTCTGAAACAACAACAACTTCTGCTAAATAAGAATGGTTGAACCTCTACACGAACTTTCTCGTGTGGAGGTTTTCTTTATACTAGAGTCAGTTTAGCAGTTTTGTTTCCATTTCAAAAACAAATGTCTATAAATAAAAGAGTTTTGTTGACATCGAAAAGAATGGGCGTATAATGGAATCCATAACGCAATGAGATGGAGAGTACTCGTCGAGGAACTTTGTAGAGAGCTTAGGGTTGGTGAAACTAAGTAGTGACGAAATGGGGAAGATGGCCATTGAGCGGACTTTCTGAACGTTTGTAAGGGAAGTACGGGGCGCCCGTTATAGCGGTACGATTTCAATGCACAGGCGTGGAATCGGGTGAGGTTTATCTAGTGATGGATAAACGAATAAAGGTGGTAACACGGTATTTTTGAAATGATCGTCCTTTGTCCTTTTTGGGGCAGAGGATTTTTTTATTGTGTTCGACAGGATGGAGGAATGTGTCAAATTAATTCGCAACTAACACAACAAATTTATAAAATCGGAGGAAAAACAATATGAAAATTAAAAACGTATTATTAACAGCCGTTGCAGCATTCACATTAGCAGCGTGCGGAAATCAAAGTTCACAACAATCAAGCGAGGCTTCTAAAACAACTGAAGCACCAGCGCAAACAGTTAAAGTTGCCGTAGTAGGTAGCGCATCACACGAAATCTGGGATTACGTAGCTGAAAAAGCGAAAAAAGAAAATATCAATATCGAAGTTGTAGAAATGAACGACTACGTATTACCAAATACAGCCCTTGAAGAAGGTTCTGTTCAAATGAACGCATTCCAACACCGTGCATACTTAGCACAATGGAATAAAGATAAAGGGACTGATTTAAAAGAAATCGGAACAACATTTATCGTGCCATTATATTATTTCTCAACAAAATATAAATCATTAAAAGATTTACCAGAAAATGCAAAAGTATTAGTACCAAAAGAAGTAGCGATTCAAGGTCGTGCTTTAGTAGCATTAGAAACAGAAGGATTAATTACATTAAAAGAAGGCGTTGGAACAAAAGCTTCATTAGCAGACATCACAAGCAACCCTCGTAACTTAGAAATCATCGAAGCAGAATCAGCACAAGCGCCACGTTTATTACAAGACGTTGATGCAGCTTCTATCAATGGTTCTATGGCGCAAGATGCTGGTTTGAAAATCGAAGACAACATCTTCTCAGATGCAAACCACTTAGATACAATTCCTAAAGATCGTTACAACATCATCGTTGTTAAAGCAGCAGATGCTGACAACCCAACATACAAAAAAATCGTTGAATTATATCAAACAGACGATGTAGCGAAAAAAATGGATGAAATCGCACCAGGACAATACTTCCCAGTGTGGAATTCAGATAAATAATCCCTTTCGACGTCAGAGTACAATGTGCTCTGGCGTATTTGTTTGGAATAGGAGCGAATTATAGTGGTGTGTAGTATAATAAAAGCGAAAGTTCGAATGTTGGAGGAAGAACGATGAAGACATGGATAAAACTAGCGTTGCTGTCGGTAGTAGCAGTTATACTTGCTTCCTGTGGAGGACAGGAAAAAATCCCTATACCACATGCGTTGGAGTCTGAACGAATTTGGATGGATGTGCATCACGGAGAGCAAATCGAGTTGGATCAACATAACACGGTGACGGCGGTCTATCATTTTGATGGAAAAGGAAATGTGCTTGCCTATACAGGTTTGGATTTGGACCTTGGGGATTTAGGAGGGAAGAATGAAAAACAAATTTTAGAACTAGCCCAAAAACAATTTGAACGCAATTTCTATCGCCATAAGCAACAACTCCGAGAAAAGTTGGA
>CAKAPS010000026.1:0-18565 GCA_916719965.1 uncultured Streptococcus sp. | reverse complement strand
CTTATTCGAATACGATGAAAACCAACGCATCAAAAAAGATGGCGGTATGATGGAATTCACTTTAGATAGAGAAAAGAAAACTGTAACATTAAAATTACGTTCTAAAGACTACAAATGGTCAGATGGACAACCTTTAACAATTGATGACTATATTTTCACTTATGAATTCATCGGTAATAAGGACTATAACGGTGTTCGTTACGATGAAAATGCTGCAAACATCGTTGGGATGGAAGAATTCCATGAAGGAAAAGCAGATAAAATCTCAGGTCTAGAAAAAGTAGATGATCAAACAGTTGTCATTCACTTGAAAGAAGTATATCCAGCTTTAGAATTAGGTGGAAATGCGATTATGGCTAATATCATGCCAAAACATGTTTTCAAAGATATGACTTATGATCAGGCTGTAGCTTCAGATGCGGCTCGTACTAAAGTGGTTGGTAACGGACCATTCATCGTGGACAAAGTTGTTCCTGGTGAATCTGTAACATTCAAGAAAAACCCTTACTACTATAAAGGCGAACTAAAAGTCGATGGCTTAAAAGCGGATATTGTATCTCAAGATTCAATCGTTCAAGAAATGAAAGCAGGAAAATATGACTTTGCTAAAATGCCTGCAGATCAATATGATACTTATAAAGATTTATCAAATATCACATTACTCGGTGACATCACAAACAATATTTCTTACATTGGTTTTAACATGGGTCACTTTGACAAAGAAAAAGGTGAACATGTATTTGAACCAGGTAAGAAGATGAGTGATCCTGCTTTACGTAAAGCAATTGCGTATGCATTAGATAATGAACAAGTAGCTAACGAAACTTACCAAGGGTTACGTATCGCTGCTAATACATTATTAACGCCATTCTTTGGTCAAATCTATGCGGATAAATCAGAAGTCCCAGGATTCACATACAACCCAGAAGAATCTAAGAAAATCTTAGCAGACGCTGGTTATAAAGATACTGATGGCGATGGTTATGTAGAAGACAAAGAAGGTAAACCATTAACAATCACATTATTAGCTCCAGTTGGTAGCCAAACAGATGAAGCTGTTTATCAACAATACATCGAATGGTGGAAAAATGTTGGTCTACGCGTAGAGTTATTAAACGGTCGTTCATTAGATTTTAACGCATATGCTGAAAAATTAACAACATATTCGAATGACTTCGATATGTGGTTAGGTGGATTCGTAATTGGTTTCAACCCTGACCCAGATGGATTATACGGACCAATCGCTCGTTTCAACTTCTCACACTATGTAAACGATGAACACACTAAATTAATTAGTGAAATTGCTTCAGAAGCTTCATTCGACCCAGCTAAACGTATTGAATTATTCAAACAATGGCAAAAATTCGTATTCGAAAATCCATTCCAAGTTCCACGTTTCAACACTTACTCATTAACAGCAGTAAACAAACGTGTGAAACACGTAGATATTGCTCAAGGTAAAGAAACTGGATGGGAACAAGTAGAATTACTATCTGAAACTGGTGAAGCTGCTAAATAATTGAATACTATTCAATCTTAAGGTCTCGCAAATGCGAGGCCTTTTTTGTTGCCCATAGAAAGGGTGGAAATATGATAAAACCAATGATTATAGACAGTTTAAAAAAGATAACTAAAATGAACTTAAAAATTTTAGAGATTTTGCTTGCAAAAAATTAAAATTATGTTAAAATTAACATCAAGTATTAATTTGTCAGACAATTCAACATATAAAGAAAGTTGAATCGGGTGTCTGAGAGTGGAGGAAATATGAAAAAGAAGAGTTTAGTATTCTTATCAGCTGCAGCAGCGCTAACATTAGCAGCATGTGGTTCAGCAAACAATAACAGTAACACTTCATCTGAAGCATCAAAAGCTTCTTCAAAATCAAAATTCAATTCAGAAGTGACACATGAAGGAACAGCCATCAAAGGCGGAACATTAAAATACGCACTTGTAGTAGCTTCACCATTCAGTGGTATCTTCATTGATGAATTAGCATCAAACTCAGTTGACTCAACAATTGCGAGTCAAGTTGACCAATCAATGTTTGAATACGATGAAAACCGTAAATTAACAAACACTGGTTTAGCATCTATCGAATTAGACGTTGAAGGAAAAACAGCAACAATTACTTTAAATGCAAAAGACTACAAATGGTCAGATGGACAACCGTTCACAATCGATGACTATATCTTCGCTATCGAAGCGATCGGTAACAAAGACTACACTGGTTCACGTTACAACGACCGTTATACAAACATCGTAGGGATGAAAGATTTCCACGAAGGCAAATCAGATAAAATTTCTGGTGTTGAAAAAGTGGATGATTACACAGTAAAACTTCACTTTGAAAAAATGTTACCATCAATGCAATTAGCAGGTGGTGCAATTCCAGCATACACAATGCCAAAACACATCTTTAAAGATATCCCTGTAAAAGAATGGGAACAAAGCGAATACGTTCGTGGTTCTAAAGTAGTTGGTCTTGGTGCCTTCACAATCGAATCAGTAGTTGCAGGGGAATCTGTAACATTGAAAGCGAACGAATACTACTACAAAGGTCGTCCAAAATTAGATAAAGTAGTAATGCAAGTTGTATCACCAGATGCAATCGTTTCTGAATTGAAAGCTGGTAACTACGATATCGCTACAATGCCAAGTGCTCAATACGAAGCGTTCAAAGATTTAACAAACGTAACTTACGTAAGTTCATTCGCGCCTTCTTATGAATATATCGCGTTCCACTTAGGTAAATACGACAAGGCTCAAGGTAAAAACGTTACAGATCCAAATGCGAAAATGGCTGATGTAAACTTACGTCAAGCGATGGGGTATGCATTAGATATCGACGCAGCCGGTGAAAACTTATATAACGGATTAAACTATGGTACAAACTCAATCATCTTACCATTTTTCAAAGACGTATATAACAAAGAACAAGAAGGTTTCACATATAACCCAGAAAAAGCTAAACAATTATTAGACGAAGCTGGATATAAAGACGTAGACGGCGACGGACTTCGTGAAAACAAAGATGGTTCTAAATTACAAATCAACTTTGCTGCACGTACTCGTGACGCTGCCAACGAATCATTAGTTCAACAATACTTATTATGGTGGAAAGAAATTGGATTAGACGTACAACTTTACACAGGTCGTACAATCGAATCAAATAACTTCTACGAAAAAGTTCAATCGGATGATCCAGAAATCGATGTATTCTCAGCTGGATGGGGTGTTGGTTATGATCCAAACCCAGCAAACTTATTCGGTGAAACTGCTAAATTCAACTTCTCTCGTTATGTAAACGAAAAAGGTACTGAAATCATCAAGAAAATTGCTTCTACAGAGGCATTTGATGAAGCTAAGAACGTAGAATTCTACAAAGAATGGCAAGCATACGCTAAAGACCAAGCGTTCTTAATCCCAACATTAGTAGGGGACAGCGTAACAGCCGTTAACAAACGTGTGAAATACTATGACACTTCAATTGGAACAAAAGATTCTAAAGCTCAATTGTATCAATTAGAAGTAACTTCTGACACAGCAGCTAAATAATGCAATTAAACAAGTCTAGGAATTTTCCTAGGCTTGTTTTCATTATGAAAAAAGTTTTCAAAAATGAGAAAAAACTGATGAAAATTAAAAAAAGATTAGAAATACTATTGCAATTATTAAAAAGTTGGAGTATGATAAGTCCAACATAAATTTATGGATACACTCAAAAGCCTTAAAATAAAAGAATGGAGACTGATTATGATGAAAAAGAGAAATGTGATGATTCTGTTTTCTGCAACGGTTGCGCTAACGCTAGCAGCATGTGGTAGTAAAGAACAATCATCTTCAACAAGTAGCACTAGTGGAACAACGAAATACGCTTCTGAAGTCACTCACGACGGAACTCCAATCAAGGGAGGAACATTAAAATACGCAATCGTATCTTCTTCACCTTTCTCTGGAATTTTTGCGGATGAGTTATCTTCGGATACAAATGACTCAAGTATCGGTGGTCTAATTGATGAAAGTATGTTTGATTACGATGAAAACCGTAAGTTAACAAATACAGGTCTTGCAAGTATTGAATTTGACGTTGAAAATAAAACAGCAACCGTTACATTAAACTCTAAAGACTATAAATGGTCTGACGGCCAACCTGTAACCATCGACGACTACATCTTTGCTTACCAAGCCATCGGTAATAAAGACTATACAGGTGCTCGTTACGATGATGATTATAAAAATGTAGTTGGTATGGAAGAATATCACGATGGAAAAGCTGATAGCGTTTCTGGTCTTGAAAAAGTGGATGATTACACTGTGAAAATTCACTTCAAAGAAATGAGCCCTTCAATGCAATTAGCAGGTGGTTCTGTGTGTGCATACATCATGCCAAAACACATCTTTAAAGATATTCCAGAAGCTGAATGGGAAAAAAGTGATTATGTTCGTGGAACAAAATTCGTTGGTTTAGGTCAATTCAAGATTGAATCGATTGTTGCAGGAGAATCTGTGACATTAGTTCCTAACGAGCACTACTTCAGAGGAGTAGCGAAAGTTGATAAAGTCGTAATGGAAGTTGTATCTCCAGACAACATCGTTTCAGAAATGAAAGCTGGTAACTACGATATTGCTACAATGCCAAACTCACAATACGAAGCGTATAAAGATTTAACAAACGTAACATTCCTAGGTTCACAAGCATCTGCATATGAATATATCGGTTTCCACTTAGGAAAATATGATAAAGAAACTGGTAAAAACGTGACAGATCCAAATGCGAAAATGGCGGATGTAAACTTACGTCAAGCAATGGCATACGCGCTCGATATCGATGCGGCAGGTCAAAACTTGTACAACGGATTACAACATTCTTCAAACTCAATCATCATTCCATTCTTCAAAGATGTATATAACAAAGATCAAGAAGGATTCTCATATAACCCAGAAAAAGCAAAACAATTGCTTGATGAAGCGGGATATAAAGACGTTGATGGAGACGGAATTCGTGAAAATAAAGACGGTTCAAAACTACAAATCAACTTTGCTGCACGTACTCGTGACGAAGCGAATGAGTCACTTGTTCAACAATACTTGAACTGGTGGAAAGAAATTGGATTGAATGTTCAATTATATACTGGACGTACAATCGAATTGAACTCATTCTATGATAAAGTTCAAGCGGATGACCCAGAAATCGATGTGTTTGCAGCTGGTTGGACTACTGGTTACGATCCAAATCCATCAGGATTATTTGGTGAAACAGCACAATTCAACTTCGAACGTTATGTAGATGCTGAAGGAACTGCCATCATGAATAAAATTAGTTCAACAGAATCATTTGATTCAGCTAAAAACGTTGAGTTCTATAAAGAATGGCAAAAATATGTTCACGATAAAGCATTCATCTTCCCAACATTAGTCGGAGAAGAACTTACAGCAGTGAATAAACGTGTGAAATACTTCGATGTAAACTTAGGCAGCAAGAAATCTGCTTTATATCAAGTAGAATTAACTAGTGAAACTGGTGCTAAATAAGAATGGAAAGGAGACGAGCTTCGGTTCGTCTCTTTTTGTTTGCACAAAAACCATAAAATCAATGAAAACGCATTAATGACGGGATTTTAGTGAATTTTGAATTTAAAATTAAAATAACATGAGAAAAGTTAATTTTTTGCTCATAAATAATGGTAATCAAGCAGGATTCATGGTAAACTAAAAATACGCTGTATCTGCGCTCGAATTGTCATACAATTTGCAATCAGAGAGCATGCAACGTATAATAGAAACGTTGTTTTATTATTTTAAATATTGAAATAGTTAACCAAAGAAAATAAGGAGGAATCGGATTTGACAATTGATAAGCCACTATTAGAAATCAATAACTTACACGTTGGTTTCCGTATCAAAGATGATTTTTATGATGCAGTAGATAATGTGTCATTAACATTAGAAAAGAATGAAATTTTGGCCATCGTTGGGGAATCAGGATGTGGGAAATCTACATTAGCGACAACCATCATGGGCTTACACAACAAAAATAACACAAAGATTACAGGGGACATCATTTATAACGATGTGAACTTAGTAAACTTAAACGAAGCGTTATATAACAAAATTCGCGGAAATGATATCGGTATGATTTTCCAAGATCCATTGGCTTCGTTAAACCCATTAATGACAATTGGTGCTCAAATCGATGAAGCTCTTTATTATCATACAGACTTAAATGAAAAAGAACGTACTGAACGCGTACTTGAATTGTTAGGACAAGTAGGGATTCCAAACCCACAACGTACTTACAAACAATACCCACACGAATTATCAGGTGGGATGCGTCAACGTGTGGTTATCGCGATTGCTTTATCATGTAAACCACCAATCATCATTGCCGATGAACCAACAACTGCCTTAGACGTAACAATCCAAGCGCAAATCTTAGACTTATTAAATGATATCCAGAAAGAAACAGAATCAGGTATCATCTTAATCACTCATGACCTTGGCGTAGTAGCAGAAACTGCGGACCGTGTAGCCGTGATGTATGCTGGACAATTTGTGGAAGTAGCACCTGTTGAAGAGCTATTCACAAACCCTAAACATCCTTATACACGTTCATTACTACAATCAATCCCACAAGCGGGTTCAGAAGGCGAAGAATTACACGTGATTCAAGGAACAGTGCCACCATTACCAAAATTACCACGTAAAGGTTGCCGTTTCGCACCACGTATTCCATGGATTTCAGCGGACGCTCACGAAGAAGATCCAACACTTCATGAAGTTGGACCAAACCACTTCGTTCGTTGTACATGTTATAAACATTTCCATTTTGAAGGGGAGGAAGCATAATGAGCGGTTTTGTAACCATTGAAGATTTAAAAGTTCACTATCCGATTCGTAGTGGCTTCTTTAACCGAGTAACGGATCATGTTTATGCGGTAGACGGAGTGTCACTTGAAATTGAAGAAGGAAAAACTTACGGTCTTGTTGGAGAATCAGGTTCTGGTAAATCAACGATTGGTAAAGCAATCATTGGTCTAGAACACGTAACAAGCGGTAAAGTGATTTACGAAGGAGAAGACGTAACAAACAAAGCACGTCGTCGTACTTCAGACTATAACCGGAACGTACAAATGATCTTCCAAGATTCACTATCAAGTTTTAACCCTAAAAAACGTATTTTAGATATCGTAGCTGAGCCATTAAGAAACTTCGAACGTTTATCTCCAGATGAAGAGAGAAAACGCGTGATTGAATTAATGGAAATCATCGGATTATCTGAAGAAGCATTATTAAAATATCCACACCAGTTCTCAGGTGGTCAAAGACAACGTATCGGTGTTGCTCGTGCCTTAGCAAGTAACCCTCGTTTAATCATCGCCGACGAACCAGTATCAGCGTTAGACTTATCTGTACAAGCGCAAGTGTTAAACTACATGAAACGTATCCAAGATGAGTTCAACTTAAGTTACTTATTTATTTCCCATGACCTTGGGGTTGTAAAACATATGTGTGATGAGTTATTCATCATGTACCGTGGACGTTTCGTTGAAACAGGGAAAGCGGAAGACATTTACGCAAACCCACAACACATCTATACTAAACGTCTATTGTCTGCGATTCCGGTAATCGATCCAGAAAACCGTGAAGCAAACAAACTTCGTCGTAAAGAAGCTGAGAAATTCTACCAAGAAAATCAAAACTTATACTACGATGAAAACGGTCGTGTGTTTGATTTACAAAAAATCTCAGACTCACACTTTGTTGCATTAAATCCAAAAGGAGGGAAATAATTATGTGGAAAACCATTTTACGTCGTGTGTTATTAATGTTGCCACAAATCTTCATCCTTAGTGTGCTAGCATTCTTAATCGCGAAAATGATGCCAGGGGATCCATTTACAGGTTTAATTACTCCAGAAACGGACCCAAATACAATTGAAGCTTTACGTGTGAAATCTGGATTCTATGATCCACTTCCTGTTCAATATTGGAACTGGATTTCAAAAGCATTCCGCGGAGACTTCGGTCAAAGTTATACTTACAAATATGAAGTAACAAAATTAATCGGTGAACGTATTGGTAACACAGTATGGTTATCATTATTAACATTGATTTTAACTTACTTAATTGCATTACCATTAGGGATGATTGCAGGTCGTTTCCAAAACTCTTGGGCTGACAAAGCAATCGTAGTATATACATTCATTACTTACTCAATCCCAGTATTCGTATTCGCCTTAATTCTATTATGGTTATTTGGTTATACATTAGGTTGGTTCCCAACTCGTGGTTCTGTCGATTCAGATGTAGTTGCTGGAACAATGGGCTATTATGTAAACAAATTCCATCACATGATTTTACCAGCGTTTACGATGGCGATTCTTTCAACAACTGGTACGATTCAATACTTACGTACAGGAGTTATCGATGCGAAGAGCCAAGACTACGTTCGTACAGCACGTGCAAAAGGGGTTCCTGAAAATGTCGTGTTCAACCGCCACATCTTCCGCAACTCAATCTTGCCAATCGCAGCCTTCTTAGGGTATGAATTCACTGGTTTAATCGGTGGGTCAGTGTTTATTGAAAACATCTTCTCATATCCTGGAATGGGGAACTTATTCGTAACATCAATTCAAGGACGTGACTACTCAGTAATCTTAGCATTACTATTACTCTTTGGTACAGCGACTCTTCTAGGTACGCTTTTATCAGATATTATCATGAGTATTGTAGACCCACGTGTTCGTGTACAATAATAAAAGGAGGAGTAGCAAATGGAGCAAAATAATGTAAATACAGTTGAAGAAACTGTCGTTGAAGAAAGCACCGTATCTACACCACCTGCTGGTTTTCAGGTTATTGTACGGGAGTTTTTAAAAGATAAATTAGCGCTTTTCGCGTTAATTTTACTAACGTTGATTTTCTTAATCATCTTTGTCGGACCATTCTTTATCGACCAAGAGGCTGCTTTAAAAGTAAATATCTTAGGTCGTTATAAAGCCCCAACAAATGCACACTTGTTAGGGACTGACGAAAGTGGTCGTGACGTTTTAGCCCTCTTAATTATCGGGGCTCGTAACTCAGTATTAATCGGTTTCTCAATTACAATCTTGACATGTATCGTTGGTATCTTTGTCGGATTGATTTCTGGTTACTACGGTAAATGGGTGGACACAACTTTAATGCGTATCGTTGACTTTATCATGATCTTACCAACATTGATGATTATCATCGTGTTTGTTACAGTGATTCCGAACTACACAATGTTCCACTTCGTATTAATCATGACAGCCTTCTATTGGGTAGGTTCTGCTCGTTTATTCAGAACACGTACTCTTCAAGAAGCAAGCTTAGACTATGTAAATGCATCTAAGACATTAGGTTCAAGTGACTTTAGAATCATGTTCCGTGAAATCTTGCCAAACTTAAGTTCATTAATTATCGTTAACTTAATCTTACGTTTAGCAGGGAACATCGGTATTGAAACAGGGTTAACTTACTTAGGTTTCGGTTTACCATTTACAACACCATCACTTGGTTCATTAATTTCTGCAGCGAAAAATGCGGACATCATCGAGAACAAATTATGGGTTTGGTTACCAGCCACAATCTTAATTTTTATCATGATGTTATGTATCAACTATGTTGGTCAAGCCCTACAACGTGCAGCGGACTCTCGCCAACGTTTAGGTTAATCATAAATTTGCAAAAGAGATTGAAGGAAACTTCAGTCTCTTTTTTTGTGCAGAAAAAGCCAAACAGGAAATTTTTTCGTATCTAATAGAGAAGAAAAGTGTAGGATTTCAGTGTTTGGTTGTGAAATAGGAGGGAATCTAGTAAAATAGAGGTTACAAATGGCGAAAGGAGTGGCCACGATGTACGTAAGTGAATCATTTGAGACTGTTTTAAAGAATCGTGATTTGAAACTGGATAAGAAAGATTTAGGCGACGGTGGTATCGCGTTTCTTGGTCTGTATTCAGAAGGGGAAGCCGAGTTTCCGTTTAGCGTCGTATTCGATGATAGCCAGGACCGTACCGATTACCAGATTACGTATGAAGGAATCGGGAATGGAAGAGACTTTGGCTTAGATTTATTCGAGGTGCTCTATTCCATTAATCGATTGAACCAAGAGTTAGTGGCATATTATACGCTACTCGTTGATTCAGACGGCGAGCTCTTTATTCGCTATGTGGGGAGAGTAACTCCATTTGAGACCTTTACGCTGTATGAATTACTCGTGATTGGCTCAAAAATTGCCTCAGAAGTACGTAGAACATTATTAGAGTTAAAGGATGAGAACGATAGTTAAGAAGTATTCCCATTTGATAAAGCCATTCGACATTATTATTGTGCTCGTGTTATTGGCACTATCATTTTTACCAAATGCAATCTTTGCTTATCAACAAGCAACGAGAAAAGAAGAAGCAAAAATCTACGCGATTCTCACAATTGACGGAGAAGAAATCGAGCGCTTTGAACTCAGTGAAAATACACCACATGAAGAGTTCATCTACTTCCCGCATGACGATCAATATAATATTATTGAAGTCGATGGAACGCGTATCCGTGACAAGGAAGACAATAGTCCAGACCAAATCGCAGTGCAAACAGGTTGGATTTCCCAGCCAGGTCAGACAAGTATTTGCTTGCCACATGGGCTGATGATTGAGATTGTCTCAACCGAGCCTGCTACTAGTGATAATGACACCATTATCCCATTATAAAGCAATGGAAAGTTCGCTACAGTCGTGGCGAACTTTTTTCGTTCCCGCGACTGTTTCCCTTCCAAGGAGGAGAGCATTTTGCCCGTTGCCTTGAGGTGCGCCAAATGGACTAAAATCACACAGCGCATTTATTCTTCCATATTCTTTCGTGTATTTATAGAAATGAGAGCACTACTGCATAAGAATTTCTCTTTGAAGTTGACGATGAGGAGAATCGAGCGGATTTTATAATAGCAGTAATGGGGAATGACACAAAATGCGAATTAGGAGCCGTAGGAAGTCTTTCCTTACGGCTCCTTTGAGGCTTTTGAGGTGAGAGACGAAAGGCTCGAACCGTTGTCCCATTACAGCTATTATAAAAAAATCCGCAAGGATTCGAATCATCGTCACATCCCCAACACTCAAGAAGCACCAAAAGAAATCCTTTGCGCAGTCAATGCAGCACTAATTTTATAAAAAACTCACGAAAGAGCGGTGGAATATGGTATTATAGTGGAATAAGGAGGAATGCACTGTGCGAATTATTTCAGGAGAATTTGGCGGAAGACGCTTGAAGGCAGTACCGGGCCAAAATACTCGTCCGACGACTGACAAGATAAAAGAATCGCTCTTCAATATTCTTGGCGGTTATTTTGACGGAGGAGTCATGCTCGACATGTATAGCGGAAGCGGAGCCGTTGCCATCGAGGCTGTCTCTCGTGGGATGGACCGTGCGTTTCTATTCGAGAACAATCGCCTGGCACAAAAGACGATTGAGCAAAATATTGAGATTACAAAATCACCCGAGCAATTTCATTTAAAACGACAAAACGTCAAACAAGGACTCAAAACCATTGCGAGCGACCCGGTGTTTGAACCGTTCGAGTTGGTGTTTATGGATCCGCCATATCGCCTGCAAGAGATTGTAAAGGACATTGAGCAGTTACAAGAGTTGAATCTAGTTTCTCCAGATTGCGTGATTGTCTGCGAGGTGGATAAGGAAGTGCAACTTCCAGAGCGAATTTTAGACTTTGAGCAATATAAGCGTGTGGAGTACGGCATTACAGCCCTAGTGTTTTTCGACCGTTCATCCAGCGAAGAGGAGGCTTAATATGAGAAAAGCGGTAGTAGCTGGAAGCTTCGACCCGATTACAAATGGGCATTTAGATATTATCGAGCGAAGCAGTGAGCTCTTCGATGAAGTGATTGTCGTTTTATCGCATAATGTTCAGAAAAATTATTTATTTTCTTTAGATGAGCGAAAATCACTGGTTGAAGAGGTGATTGCGCATGTACCGAATGCCAGAGTGGTAGCCGTAAGCGGAGGATTAACTGTAGAGGCTGCAGCACAATTAGGAGCTAGCGTTCTTGTCCGTGGCGTACGAAACGCAACCGACTTTGAATATGAAGCGACTCTTGCATCCCATAACCGTGTTCAAAATGGTGATGTGGAGACAGTATTATTACTCAGCAAAGAAGAGTACCGATTTGTAAGTTCGTCAATGATGAAGGAGTTGGCTCGCTTTGGAGGGGACGTAACGCCATTTGTTCCAACTGTAGTAGCAGATGCCTTACAAGAAAAATACAAAGATGCGCCTGAACGCACAATAAAAATGGATGAGGAGATAACAGATGTCAAAGGTTAAGAAGATTATTATTGCGGCCTTAATTTTCGTTGTATTAGCGATTGTGGCGATGATTCCAATCCCGTATGTGATTGAATCGCCAGGGACTGCAGAAGAAGTATCCCAATTTTTAACGATTAGTGGAGCAAAAGATGAGGATCCAGGTTCTCTCAGGGTGCTGACGGTGTATGTCGAGCAGGCGACCGTTTTAACGTACTTTAAGAAGTTCTTGAAGCATCACGAAATGGTTCCGTCTGAAGAGGTATTCGGGGATTATACGCCAGAAGAATTCGATACCCTGCAAGATTTCAGTATGCGTAATGCACGATCAAAAGCGGTTCGAGTTGCTTTTGAAGCTGCTGGAAAAACGGTCGAACGACATGTAAATGGTATCTTCGTCACACGTGTGGATCCAAACTCTAATTTCCGTGACAAGTTAAAAGTCGGAGATATTATCGAAACGATTGACGGAAAGAGTCCAGGGAATACGGATGAGAGCTTCGAAGAATTAAGAGACTATTTAGCAAGTCTTGAACCAGGACATACGCTCGTCCTTCAAGTGAAACGTGATGATGCAACAACGACAATCAGAGGTCAGTTGAAAATGGATAGCCGTACTGGTGGTATCCGTCTTGGATTTGGCGGGGAAGTGGACGAAGATGTGACTTCTGACCCATCCGTTGAATTTGACCCCCATGGTGTGAGTGGCCCTTCAGGTGGATTGATGTTCACGCTTGAAATTTATAACCAAATTACGAATAGTCATTTGAAAAACGGACATAACATTGCCGGAACAGGAACGATTGAATTAGATGGAACCGTTGGACGTATCGGTGGGATTGATAAGAAATTAGTGGCTGCGATTGAAGCAGGAGCGACGGTTTTCTTAGCCCCAGATGATGAAATTACGGACGAAATGCGTGCTCGTTATCCAGATATTAAATCGAACTACGAAGAAGTCAAAGAAGCGGCTGCAAAGTTAGGGACAGATATTAAAATTTATCCTGTGAAGACTTTGGATGAAGCCATTGAAATTCTAAAAAATCTATAACCAATGAGTCATTTTTCTCATATCTTTAATTGGAGAAATCTTTTTAAGGAGTGAGAGAAATGGCTTTTTTTGATGAGTGGAAAGAAAAATGGGAGTCGTGGAGTTTGTCGGCCAAGGCTGCTGTCATTGGTGGAATCCTTCTTATATTAGTGGGTGTGGGAGGCTTGTTTTCTAAAAAAGAAGTTTCCATGGAAGAAACAGAAGTAGTAGTGACGACAATGCTGGCAGAAAAGACAGAAGTCAGTACGACGCAAGAAACAGTCATTTTCGTGGATATTAAAGGAGAAGTGAGAAATCCGGGAGTCTATCAAATGAAGGTTGGAGACCGTGTAAAGGACGCGCTCGAAGCCGCTGGTGGATTGACGGCAGAGGCGGATAGCCAGAAAGTGAACTTAGCGAAGCGGCTAGAAGATCAAATGGTGATTGTTGTGCCAAAAGTTGGAGAAGAAGCTGAGGAAATTCCAGCAGGAGAAACTCGTAAAGAAGCCACCAAAGAAGGAAAAGTGAATATTAATACGGCAACAGTAGAAGAGCTGAAGACATTGAAGGGAGTCGGCGAGAAAAAGGCGGAGGCGATTATCGAATATCGCAAGAAGAACGGTTCATTTCAAACAAAGGAAGACTTGATGAAAGTCCGTGGTATTGGTAAGAAGCTCTTCGAGTCCTTTGAGGAAAGGATTGTGACGCAATGAGTTACTGGATAGTAGCAGTGCTTGTAGCGTCTAGCATCGTTGTATTCGAAGGGGCAGTCGCTTGGTGGATTGTCCCTTTATGCATTATTGTTGTGGCGTGGAAGCGAGGGCACGAGGCATGGAAAAGAGTGCTCGGTATCGTGCTATGTGTAGCGGTAGGGCTGAGGTTATTTTTATATATACGTGAAGTAACGCATCCGTCTTTTACCGTTGATGATGCGATTACTGGGCAACTCGTGTTAAACCCGAATCAATTAAAAGTGAATGGCGATTTAGTAACCGGAACTGCCACGCTGGAAGCTGGAACGAAGCACGAGAAAGTCTTTTTCTACTATGTACTAGAGTCGGAATCCGAGCAACAAGCCTTCTTGCAGTTACGTGAAGTGGTGCGAGTCTCGTTTGAAGGGACCATTGAAGAAATCGAGCATGCACGCAATAAAGGGAACTTCGATGCAAAAAACTATTATCTGAGTCTTGGAGTGCTGCACGCTTTGAAGGTTGAACGATTGAATTCTAGTATGAAGTCCGTTCCAGGCTTCTGGAGCTTTGTGGAACATCGTCGTTCTTGGTTGTTGCAAGTGGTACGTTCTCAAAAAGACAGCCGCATGAAACAATATACGCTTGCTTTACTCTTAGCGGACCGAACGGGATTTAGCGAAGAAGAGTGGGAACAATACAAGCAGCTTGGCCTCTTACATCTCTTAGCTATCTCTGGATTACATATTTCCTTAATGGTCGCCTGCATCGAACGCTTTTCGTGGCGGATTGGTATTACTAGAGAAAAAACGCGTGGATTACTAGTGCTGTTTGTAGTGCTTTACGGCTTTGTGATTGGCTGGAATATTAGCGGCACCCGTGCGATTGGGATAGTCGTGTTAGCCGCCTTTTCCAAACCTTTCATCAAAAGACGTGGAAGTGCGCAGAGGGACTGCTTACTCTGGATGGCGATTTTGTCCACTCTCGTTTGGCCAGGGATTCTTTTAAATGTAGGCTTTCAACTCAGTTATGGATTAACGGCTATTATTATTTTTCTATCGAGATGGCAACGCGCCGTCTTACCACGCATTCGTGCCAATGTGTGGGTACCGATTGGGATGAGTCTGATTGCATTGCCGCTTCTATGTCAGTATTTCTTTTATTGGAATATGCTCAGTATTCTTTTAACCGCGCTCTTTTCGATGCTGTTTGAAATGCTACTGTTTCCATTGCTAACAGCCTATTTATTCGCGGTACTATTTGGTTTTATCCCGCTAATAGGGCTTCTAACAACGGTAGGAGAAGGGATTCTCTCTGGGGTCTCTCGCGTTCTCACGTTTTGCCAACAGTTGTCCTTTACAAAATTCACACTGGGGATTTGGGACAAGTGGGAAGTAGTTCTCTATCTAACGATACTTATTGCTATAGGAATTATATTCGAGCAGCGAAAGATGACGATGAAAAAAGGCGTCCTTGGGGGACTAGCCATTCTAGCGCTATTAATTGAAGTGCCGTATCACTGGGGAACAGAACTCGTGATGGTGGACGTTGGGCAAGGAGACTCCATTCTTCTTTTAGCGCCGGGGTGGAATCAGGCAACCCTCATTGATACGGGTGGGCTCTCTGATTTTAAACAGAAAGAGGTGTGGCGGCACAGGAAGAAAAAAGACCAAGGAATTACGACCGTTGTTCCCGCCTTGCAAGCAGAGGGCCTCTCGGAGCTCTCACAAGTCATGTTGTCTCACGGAGACGAGGACCATGTTGGAAACTTAAAAACCATAGCAAAACACCTCACTATTCGACAACTCATTATAGGAAAGGGCATGGAGAAGATCCCGCTGATGCAGGAAATGAAAAAGAAGTATCC
This sequence comes from uncultured Streptococcus sp., assembly GCA_916719965.1. Taxonomy (GTDB): domain Bacteria; phylum Bacillota; class Bacilli; order Lactobacillales; family Aerococcaceae; genus Granulicatella. Next base: position 2,648 of record CAKAPS010000026.1, on the reverse strand, counting down.
AAAGATTCAGTGGCGGTTGGTACTTGCAGGAGACGAGTGGAAATGGAATGAGACGAAATGGAAGGTGCTATGGCCAAAAGGTTTGTCTCATGCGGAAAACGAAGACTCGATACTAGCACTCGTTACGGTGATGAAGCAGACGATTCTTCTGACAGGAGATGCTTCAGAGAAGGTGGAAGAGGCTGTTGTTAAAGACAATCCACACTTACAGTTCTCTATTCTTAAAGCGGGGCATCATGGGAGCAGGACATCGAGTGGAGAGGCGCTGCTCAAACTTTTTCAGCCAAGGCTCGCGTTCATATCGTGTGGGAAGCACAATCACTATGGACATCCGAGTCCAGAGACTTTGGCGCGCTTGAAAGCTACTGGCGCTATCATTTTCCGGACGGACCAAGACGGGCAAATTCGGCTTCGGTTTACCCGCGAAAAATTAGAAGTCACAACAAGGCTTACGAAACGAAAAAAAGAATTGAAACAATAGACAAAGACTCGTTTTCAAGATAAACTAAAACAACAGGAGGCGAAGAAATGGAATTTGAGAAACAGCTCAATCGAATTAAAAAAGGGCAAGTTAGTCTGGTTTATCTCGTTCAAGGGAAAGAACCGTACTTACAAGAGCTTGCGCGTAAAGTATTTTTGGACACCATTGTCGCTCCTGAAGATCAAGATTTGAACGTGGGACGATTCAATATGGATGAAGTGTCCATTCAAACCGCGGTTCAAGATGCCGAGTCTGTGCCATTTTTTGGAGACCGCAGATTGGTTATGATTGATAATCCAACGTTTTTAACAGGGGAGAAGGAAAAGAAATCCATCGACCATCAGTTGGACCGCTTACAAGCGTATTTAGAAAATCCGATGGACAGTTCGGTGATGGTCTTCTTTGCGCCGTACGAAAAGTTGGACCAACGTAAAAAAATCGTGAAACAGTTGAAGAAGGTTGCCGTTCTTCTGGATGCAAGCGAACTCTCAGAACGCGATGTGAGACAATACATCAAGGACTATTTACGTTCGCAACAATATGGAATTCAAGAAGAGGCGTTAAATACCTTACTCCTCAAAACACAATACTCGCTTACCACTTGTATGAAAGAGCTTGATAAATTAATGGTTGCCGAAATTGGAACGTATTCCATTCGACTTGAAACGGTCGAGGCATTAGTGGCTAAAACCTTGGAACAAAGCATCTTTGATTTTGGAGAAGCCATCCTGAACAAAGACAGCAAACGTGCTCTTCAAATTTATCATGACATGCTATTGCAAAAAGAAGACCCAATCAAAATGAACGCGATTCTATTAGGCCAATTCCGCCTATTGCTTCAAGTGTCGTATTTGAAAAAAGCCGGCTACCAAGAACCCGAAATTCAAAAGACACTCGCAGTGCACCCATACCGGGTCAAACTCGCACTCAACCAATGCCGCCGCTACGGAACGCCATTATTGGAAGCAGCCTTCCAGCAATTAGTCGAAACCGAGTACGCATTGAAGACCAGCGTCGGCATCAAAGAAATGCAATTGGAATGGTTCATCCTCCAATTTTGCGGTCAAAGAACGTTATAATTAGTCTGTTTGAAACGTCGATATCTTATTAAAGGTTTCGGCGTTGAGTTGTTTGTAAATAATTATCTAATTTTAATTAAAATTTGAGTTGAATTAATAAAAATATGTGGTACAATGTATATACAATTAAGGAGGGGTTAAAATGAGTACAATTTCATTACGTTTAAATAAAGAAGAAGAACGCCTTTTTAAAAATTATGCAGACTTTACCGGAGAAGGATTAACGACCCTATTAAAGAAAGCATTAACTGAAAAAATTGAAGAAGAATATGATTTACAAGCTGTAAAAGAGTACGAAAGTGCTAAAGCAAATGGAGAAGTTATATTAGTTGACCATGAGGAATTCTGGGGAGACTTATAATGAGGTACACACTTTCTTATGATGAACGTCTCAAAAAGAAAATTAAAAAATTAGATAATGGAACCAAAGTAATCTTAAAAAAATGGATTGAAAAAAATTTGATGGACTGTGAAGAGCCTAGAAGTAAGGGGAAACCTCTGCGTGGAACTTTGTCAAAATATTGGAGATATAGAATTGGAGATTATAGATTAATAGTAGAAATCGAAGATGACCAATTAAAAATTATAGCATTTGAATTTGCTCATAGAAGCAGTGTTTACAAATTTATGAAATAGGAGAAACCCATGGAATTACTAATCGTTATCATCGCTGTTGTTTTAGTAGCGGTAATCGCCCTTGTGTTCCGCATTAAACCAAATACCAGCGGAGCGGTGGAACAAACACCATCAACACAAGAAAGTACACCAGTAGAAGAAGCGTACATCCCAGAAGAATTAGAAGAGTACTTACGCGAATTGAAACGCAATGGCCAACCGATTAAAGCCATTCAAAAATTACGTAACGTAACAGGAATGAGCTTGTCAGAAGCTAAGCAATTTGTCGACGACATTATCATCTAACAAAAACAGAGTGCCCGAGCAGGAGCCTAAACACCTCCCTCGGGCACTCTTTTTTTCATGGTGCCTTCGAATTGTTCGGGCATTTTTTTATTTCTGAAATAAAGAAGATACCAAGGAGTAAAATTCTTACGGATTCTACGGGTGAAATCTAAATAGAGGATAAACAA
>CAKAPS010000025.1:0-19207 GCA_916719965.1 uncultured Streptococcus sp. | reverse complement strand
TGACTCTAGGGTATAACCCGTAGAGTCAGTTTGAAGCTTGGTAGGAATTGAGACGCAAGGCTCATTCCGGTGCCCCATTATGACTATTATGAAGACATCCGAGGAATCTGTAAGATAGACGCAAGTCTAGTTTTATTATTTTTAGCACTTACAGCACAAACTATGAAGAACCATAAAGACGGCACCCCTCTTTTTTGTATGCTTATAAAAATCGTCTATCTGGAAGATTCCCGGATTCTATAATAGTCATATTGGGGAAGTGCAACCAATGTGAATTACTGACTCTAGGGTATAACCCGTAGAGTCAGTTTGAAGCTTGGTAGGAATTGAGACGAAGGCTCAATCCGGTGCCCCATTATAACTATTATGAAGACATCCGAGGAATCTAACAGATAGACGTAAGTCTATTATTTTTTTGCACAAAAAAGGAGGGGTTGCCCCCTCCTTTGATTAATCATTATCTTCAACGGTTTCGTCTGTTTCGCCTTCTTCAGCACGAATCTGCTCAAGTTCTTCCTCAGAAAGTTTTGTGACATGGATTTTACGAATACGATCATTCTCGATTTCTGTTGGTTGTAACAGATACCCTTCGAATCTCACCTTCACTACCTCATCATCATCTGGGAAGTAGCCAAGTTTTTCAATAATCGCACCCGCCATTGTGTCCACTTCATCAGACTCTAATGACGTTTGATAAATTTGATTGAACCTGTCGAGCGACATTCCGGCATCAATCACCGAATTGTTTTCATCGATTTCTACGACTTCTTTTTCTTCTTCGTCGTACTCGTCTTCGATATCTCCGACGATTTCTTCAATCAAGTCTTCTAATGTAACAATCCCTTCAACCCCGCCGTATTCATCTTTTAATACCGCTAAGTGTTGACGAGTTTTTCTAAATTCTACTAATAAATCATCTACGAAAATCGTTGATGGAACGAATACTGGCTCATGCGCTAAGGCACGTAAGTCAATATTGTCGAATCCTTGCTCTCTTGCAGCACGGAAAACATCTTTTACGTGAATAACTCCGATTACTTTATCCTTATCTTCTTCGTAAAGAGGAAGACGAGAATATGAACAGTTCAAGATTGTCTCTAGGTTCTCTGAAATATCGTCATCCACGTCAATCATTAATGTATCCGTACGTGGCACCATCACTTCACGTGCTAGTTTTGTATCTAGAGAAAGTACCCCTTGCATCATCGCGAACTCGGAAATATCAATCGCTCCGTCGTTACGGCTGTTGGCAAGTAAAGACTTCATCTCGCTTCGTGTTAATTTTTCTTCTACCCTCGAAAATTCGATTGGTGTCATTCGTTTTAATAATCCTGTTGAGAACGTCAAAATCCATACGAATGGTTTTGCAATCTTTTTGACAAACAAAATTGGTCCTGCAGTATATAATGCAATTTGTTCTGCTACTTGCAACGCCACTTGTTTTGGATATAATTCCCCAAATACTAAAGTAAGGTATGCTAGAACGACTGTCACAATCACAAGTGATAATGTTTCAGCTCCAGGAATGTTTCCTAATAATGGTTGGATTCGTGAAGAGAAACTTGTAGCGGCAGACGCACTTGAGAAGAACCCTGCGAATGTAATGGCTACTTGAATTGTTGCGAGAAACTCATCTGAATTCTCTAATAAGCGCATTACCTTAATGGCTCTCTTATCTCCTTCTTGCGCTTTCTGTGCCATTTTTCCTTGGTTGATAGACACAAACGCAATCTCTGCTGCAGAGAAAAATGCATTTAATGCAGTTAATAATACAATGATTAAGATCTGGACTCCCAGCGAACTCCCATCTGAATCAGCTGTCATAATTTTGTTAACCCCTTTTAACTATAGATTTTACCTATTCTATGAATGGTATAGAGATATCATATCAGTTTTTTTTGAAAAATCAAGATTTTCCCCTGTTTTGTAATGGTTCTTTAATGTTTAAAGCCCTTTCTAATGCATTTTTCAGATAGATTCTTTTCATTTTCTCATCATTTCCTAACTTTTCTAGTTACAATTTGCCTAAAAAGTGGTACTATTGTAGTGAAACCAATCTCAAGGAGGAATGAGTATGTTATTAAAATCTCTTGTAGTTCCAAAAAAGAGTCTAACGGTCGTTAAAGAATCATGTACGTTAGAAGAAGCGATTACGATTTTAGAAGAATCAGGGTACCGCTGTGTTCCTGTATTAGATGAAACGGAAACGTTCTTTAGAGGAAATATTTATAAAATGCATATCTATCGCCACAAAGCAAACGGTGGAGATATGAGTCTTCCAGTTACTCATTTAATTAAAAACTCGACTAAATTCATCAGCGTGGATAGCTCTTTCTTCAAAGTGTTCTTCACGATTAAAGAATTACCTTACATTGCCGTACTAGATAAACAACAACGTTTCTACGGAATCTTGACACACAGCAGCTTACTTGGCATGCTTCAAGAATCATGGAACGTGAAAAACGGTTCTTACGTATTAACCATCATCTCTGGCGGTGAAAAAGGCGCACTTGCGAACATCTCTAAAGTCATTAACAAGTATGCTTCTATTGCGAACGTAATGACCATCGATACTGAGAAAGATAAAAGCTTACGTCGTATCTTGGTGACATTGCCAGCAGGCGTAACAAAAGACACCCTACAACAAATCATCGACAACCTCGAAAAGAAAGACTACTCAGTCGCTGAGGTGGAAGATTTACAAAACACATAGGATGTGAGGGCGAACTCAACTTCACAGGCAGAACGCCAGAACACAAAAAACCAGCACACCAGCCTTCAGCTAGTGTGCTGTTCTTTTTTTCTTTCTTATCTAATCGCTGAACGAGCCATACGAGCTACTGTATGACGAACCCCTCGAATCGCAACTGACAATGCGTAAATATTTTCCACTGTCGCTAAACCGCCGTATCCTGCGTCCCCGATATGTTGAATATCCACACCAGCTACTTTATTACGGATAGCAATTTGTTCAATGACCTCTCTTGAAGAACCTTCTTGGCTTGTTCCGATCGCAGAAAGCACGAGTGCATCATTGGCATGCGCCACTTTCACAATTTCCACCAGTTCTGCGTCTGTAAACCCTGGCACCGTTCCAACCGCTGGAACAAGAATCACATCAGCTCCTGCTTTAATGAAACGTTTCGCGATGTCCACGTTCATCACAGGTTCCTTCGAGCCTGCTCCGTGCATCTTCCCAGCGATCACAAGCCCTGAATAGTGTTGTTTCACCATGGCAAGAGACGCTTCAATCGTTTCATTGGTTACCCCTGTCCCTGGATTTCCGGTTAAGCAGATAAAATCAAGACCGAGTTCTTCGGCACGTTTCACAGTTTCTACCGTACATGTACGCCCTGGTGAGATTTCGATACGTGTTTCTAGCATTTCTGCATTCATGTCCACTGGCTCCAAGTTCGCCCCGATTGGCAACCCACTCAGTTCTTTTGCACGTTGGACTGGGTTTTCACTTTCTTCAGCACCGTAAATCAGTGGATCAATACAGTCAAACCCGTTCAAGAGCACCATGTCTCCACCGAACGCCTTTGCGATTTCTGCGTTAGATAATTCATTCAGCATCGTTGGACGTGAGCATACCGTTTCACAGCACACCGTTCTTCCTTCTGCAGCTTCAATCGCCTTTTTCAATTCTTTTCCTGTCATTTTTCTGAAATCACTGGCCACACAATTTAACAATCGTTTACTCATTTCGTTTCCTCCTGTCCACGAACAAGCGCCACTACTTCTTTCAACAACGCTTCATCCGTCTGTTCGTAATCTCCATTTTCATGATAGGCATAGCTCAGCCCCTCTCCTGCAGTCGTTGGGTCCGTCTTCCACGTCTTAAACGTTCCATGGATTTGCGAAATTCCCGTCTCCTGCATTAAGTGTTGCACATTATCTTTTGTGACGCCGCCGCCACAAAGCAGTTCAATCTGACTTCCGTAGCGAACTTGCAAGTCTTTTAAGAGCGGGATTCCTTTTTCAATTTGCGCCTGTTGTCCCCCTGTTAAAATGCGCGTACATCCTAGCTTTATCAAGCCCTCGATGGCACTTTTCACATCCGGCACAAGGTCAAACGCCTTATGGAACACACTCTCGGCATGATATTTCTGACACAACTCAATCATCTGCTTCGTACGGTTCCAGTCAATCGTCCGGTCTTCTAATAAAAATCCAAACGCTAACCCTTTCGCACCTGCTTCTAATAAGAGTTTCGCATCGATTAGCATGCCCTCAAACTCTTCCTTCGTGTAACAAAAGCCTGCGCCACGAGGACGAACCATGCACACAATCGGAAGGCTCACTCCAGACTCGAGTACTTTTTGCAAGGTACCGATGCTTGGCGTTAATCCTCCTAAGAACAGTGCGCTATTCAATTCAATGCGGTCAGCACCAGCACGCTCTGCAATCTGGCAGTCTGCGATGCTTCCAGCACATACTTCTACTGTCATACCGTCCCCTCTTTCATGCGCGACAATGCGAGTAGCGCTAATCCATAAATAATCGTATCTGTTTCTAAGTCTTTTATACCGATCCATTCATTTGGCAAATGCGCAATATCTCTTTGCCCTGGGAAACTTGGGCCATAAGCAATGATATTTGGAATAATTTTGGCATAGGTTCCACCCGTTGTCGTCACTGGAACGCTATCGCTCTGCGTGATATCCGTGTACACCTTCTGCAAGGCTTGCACATAGGCGGAATCCTTGTCATAGAGCACTGGGTCCCAATGCGAAATCACGTCTAGCACGCCACCTTCTGGTACATGCGCATTGATTTTCTCAACCAACTCGTCTTTTGTGCAACTTGCTGGGTAGCACATCGTCCATTCGACATAATGACGACCGTCTTCGAGTCCAAACGTTTCTCCTCGCAGTTGCATCATCCCGAAGTCACTATCTTCATAGGCGATGCCCAGCTCTTCTCCGCGATGGTTTGTATGGAGCAGTTTTTCGTTGGCAAATGTATACAATCCGGACACTTTATCTGAAGGGAGAGACAATCGAACTCTGAGACGACCGCGTTCTCCGTAGACGACTGGCCATTTACAGTCTGGCGTCCATCCGAATGTTGGTGGCACTTCTTTGGTTAAATAGTGCTTCACACATCCAAATCCTGTCTCCTCATTCGTCCCAAAGACAATCCGAACAGGTCGATCAAAGGTCACACCTTTTTCCTTCAACACATATAGCGCGTAAAGGTTCGATAGAATTGGCCCTTTGTTATCCAATGTCCCGCGTCCATAGAGTCTTCCGTCACGAACCGTAAGTGCAAGTGCTGGAGAAATCCATCCTTCTCCAAGCGGCATCACATCTACGTGACCAAAGATGCCATAATATGCACCATCTGGCCGGTCTTCTCCGTACTGCGCGTATCCAATCTTGTTATCGATATTCTTCGTTTGAAATCCAAGTTCACTGGCAATCGCAAGCACTTCATCAAGCGCCTGTCTAGGTCCCTTTCCGAACGGAGCGCCTTCTTCTGCTTCTCCTCGAATACTTGGGATAGCGACCATCCGTCTTAGGCCTTCAAATAGTGCGGGTTGAATTCCTTTTAGTTCCGCAATCCATTCTTCTTGATTCATTCTTTGACCTCCAATGGCTTCATGCGTTCTTCTAAATACGCTTCAAGCCATTCTTTTGTCGCTAATTCATGTCGCATTGTACCATCACTTTGTGGATGAACACGGAATACCGTTGGTGCTAGTGTACTTGTGGCAACAACAAATGAGAAGTTCTCGATATTGGAAGCTGCCCCAAAGTCTCCTTTGGCATTCATGGCCACTACAGAAATATCTCCTGCTTCGCCACGCGTTCTCTTCAATCGTTCTGCAAGGTCGCTCACGGCTTTTTCACACGCCTTTTGCGGAGAGAGGCCTTCTTTCATTAGACGGACGATTTCATACGAAATCACACCTTTCATCAAGTCCTCCCCTAGACCCGTTGCCGTCGCGCCACCAATCGTGCTGTCGACATATAATCCAGATCCGATAAAAGGAGAATCTCCTACACGCCCCGGTTTTTTCATAAAGAGTCCGCTCGTTGAGGTCCCTGCGACCATATCTCCAGATGCGTCTAATCCCACCATACCGACCGTATCATGTCCAGCATACGGCGTGAGTTGTTCGCGTTCAATATCTTTCAATCGATTATGGAAATGAATCTTCGCACGGTCCGTCAGCATGTCTTTTTCTTCAAAATGATGAGCCTTCGCAAAAGCTGCTGCTCCTTCTCCAACCAGCACATTATTCACTTTATAAGCACTCAAGGCACGCGCCACCGAGATTGGATTGGCGAACTGTTTTAAGGCACAGACCGCACCGAAATCAAACGTCGATCCATCTAAATAAGCGGCATCCAACTCCACTTCCATCTCTTCATTTGGAAGTCCGCCATATCCAACAGATTTAAAGTAAGGGAAGTCCTCCACTTCTTTAATCGCGCCTTCAATGGCGTCTCCTGCAGTTCCGCCCGCTTCTAAATTCGGGGTCACCTTCTGGATTCCTTCGAGCGCCATTCTCCATGTCGCAATCATACCCCACATTCTCTGTCACCTCTTTTACTGAAATCGTTGTTCACTTTCGTCTTTGGTTCCGCTAATAATTGCTACGGCTCCGCCTAATGCTTCGCGTAAGCCCACGCCGCCTTTTTTCGGCATTTCTAGCATGACGACTTTATCTTTATAGGCTGCAATCGTTTCTTCATTCTCTTTCGAACAAATCACATACGGCTTACAGTCGGTTTGCTCTTGAATGGCTAACGCAATTTCTGCCGCCATTTGCGCATAGGTTCCGTAGTTAAAACATGGCCCTGCAAACAGCACTTCTGCTTTCGTTTTTAAAATCAGATTTTTGATTTTATGAATCACTTCTTCTTTATGCGCTTGGAAATAATCCGGTCCACAATAAATCGTCGCAAGTGCCGTAAGTCCTGCTTTTTCAAAATCCTCTTTGAACATTAAATAAGAACCAACCCCACCTTTTTCAAGGCCTAATTCTGTATCGCCACGTTCCTTTCCGCCGAATCCAGCTTGAACTTGGTCGAATAATAATAGTGTTCTCATCTGTTCACCCCTTTCTATGTAAAAAGGTGGCATCCGTTTTCGCATGCCACCCGAAGTTTTGACACTTGTGACTTACGTAGTTGTCATTTTATAAGTCATCAAATGATAAGTCGTTTAAGTCAACGTCGTCTAATTCATCACCTGTTAACATGCTAGCGCCCTCTTCTTCTTTCAAGTATTGTTTATCCAATGCTTTGAAGAATGGGAAGTAGATCAAGCAGCCTAAGATAATCAAGAAGATTTGGAAGAATCCGGCTACGATACTACCTGTTGACAACCATCCTGAGAAGAAGAATGGAGTTGTCCATGGAAGAGAAGCCCCTGTTGTATAAGGGATAATTCCCCACATCGTTGCAAGAGTTGCTAAAGTAATATTTACAAGTGGTGTTAATAAGAATGGAATCACGATAATTGGGTTTAATACTACTGGTAAACCGAATGTAACCATTTCGTTGATACCGAAAATACCAGGGATTAAAGCTAATCGACCGAGTTTCTTCATTCGTTCTGATTTTGCAAGGAAGACCATTAAGAATACAAGAGATAATGTACTACCTCCACCACCGAAGTTACCGAAGAAGTCTCCGAAAGGTCCAGTGAAGATGTTTGGTAATGGTTGTCCAGCTTTAAACGCTTCTAAGTTTTCGTTTGTTAAAATTAAGTGGATTGGGTTGAAGACTGTATTTGTTACAGCTGGCCCGTTAATACCGAAGAACCAGAAGAGTGTTGATAGGAATTGATACAATGGTTCGAAGAAGACGCTTTGACCGAATCCCATCAATGGAGCTTGTAATACTTTATAGATAAATGTTTGTGCGTATTGGAATTCTGTTAATGAGAAGATAAGATAGATTGCAAATGCAAAGAACATCGCAAACGCACTAGGAATTAATGCTGCAAATGAGTGATAAACTGCTGGTGGCACTGCATCAGGAAGTTTAATAACCCATCCTTTTTTCTGAATCGTAACGAAGATTTTCACTGACACAATCGCAGTAATCATCGCTAAGAACACCCCTGCAGATCCAAGGTTTGAGAAGGCAAAACCACTAAATGCTTTACCTGCTTCATTCACAAATTTTGGGTGAACTTTTGGAGTCATGATAAGGTAGCAGACAAGTGATAATACTCCTCCTGCAATGGCATCACTTTCTAATTGTTTAGCATATGAATACCCAATACCAACGGCTCCTAAAACCGCTAAAATACTAAATGTTGAATCAATCACGGCATCCATCGAGTTTTCCCAACCCTTGCCGAAGAATCCCGCCATAAATTCGCTATACCCTGGCACTGGGAAGTTGGCAATAACAAGGAAAATAGATGCTACGATAATTAATGGTGTACCTACTAAGAACCCGTCACGAATCGCAACTAGCACCTTGTTCGTGCTAAGACGTTCTGCCACGCGGCCCATTGTACTTTCTAAACCTGCAAACATTGTACTAACCTCCTATTGTTCTTTTTTTGATTTTAATAATTGAATGGCACGTTTCAAGATACGCTCGCCATCTGCATTTCCGTAGTCTTCAAGACTGATGACATCGACAGGAACTCCCATCGGATCGTATTTTGCATGAACCGCATTGAATTTGTATTTCACTTGAGGTCCTAACAAGATTACGTCTGGATGGTATTGCTCGTAAATCGTATCAAGTTTCGGGTCTGGAAACGCTTTAATTTCTAGTGGTAAATTATGCTTATCTGCTACGTCTTGCATTCTGCTAGCCACTAGACTGGTTGACATCCCCGCATTACAAAATAGATAAATTCTTTTCATTTTCATTTCCTCCTTCCATTTCTATTTAATACTTTCAATCCGTTCATAAAGGGCGATAATTTCTTCTGCTGTGATTTTAAGAAATTCCGCATTCATCAACTGGTCTTCAGCATGGACCAGTAAGAGAGATAATTGCACCGGCTCACCAGATGTTTCTTGTTGTAATAACCCGAAGTGTGCTTCATGACCTTCTGCATGATATTTATCTCCTTCTTCAATGCATCGACGCGCTTCTTCAAAATGACCTAACCGCGCTTCTTGCACTGCCTCCATAAAACTGGATTTTGCTGCACCTAGTGCGCTAATCATCTTAAAACACACTAGCTCAATGCCTTCCATACGATTTCCTCCTTCCTTATCGAATCGCCTGAATAAACGACTCTACATTTTTTGCTTCTAATAAACACATCATTTTGTCCGGGGAGTCCAGTTGCTTCCCGAGCCATCGTAAGAAGAGTTGCATGAATTCCATATCCTCTTCCTTCAACGCGAGTAAGATGACCAGTTTCACTGGGAAATGATTCCACTGAATCGGCTCTCTTAAGACTGCGATTGAAATCATCGAACGGTTGCTAGATGGATGCAACGGATGCGGAATCGCAATGGAATAATCGAAATCCGTCGAAGAGAGACTTTCGCGTTTCATAACAGATGGTAGAAAGTCTTCATTCACAATACCCGCTGCTTCTAAGTGCGAACCCATTTGCTGTAGGATTTCTTCTCGGCTCGTCGCCTCCACATTCGCATAGAAGAAAGCTTCCTCCATCAACTGCCCAATTTGCGTGCGAATCGTCTCACTCATCTTCTGCGTTTCTAACGTATTCATCACTCGAATCAGCTGAATCTCATCTTGCGTATTGAAAAATAGTCCTAATCGAACGACTGGAATCGCAACGGATGGTTCCATTTGCTCAAAGGTGATGAGTAAATCGGCCTCGTAAAACTCCGTCACACCTGTAGTGAACGTCGCTTCTTCGGCTACAAAATCCAAGCGATGTTGGAACTGCTCCTTCAATCGCTCCACACTTCCAGCAATCAACGGATATTGCGTATTCGCGATAAGGACCGCGCGTAGTTTCGCGTTTGTCGCTCCTTGCATATATGCTGCACCAATATGCAGTGCCAAAAATCCAATTTCCTCTTCGGTAATTTGGCATTGCAGCTCGCTCATCAAATACTGACTCACGGAAACTGCCGTATCAAACACCAGCGGATATTGTCGTTTAAAAGTTTGCACATAATGATTCGGTAAACTTAGGTTCATCTGCACTCGTTCGAGTAATCCTTGCAAGTGCAACTGGAATCGCACCTTGAATTCCTTTTGATCCACGAAAGAGATGCCCATTCGTTTAAAGAGCATTTCATCAATCTTATTTGTCAATTCCTCCAGGTTGATTTTATCGCCCTTAAAGTAGACATCCGATTGAATCACACTTGAATTATGATAGGCCTTTAAGAGCTTCGCATAGGAAAGAATTTCTCCTTCCGGAATCTCTTTGTCGCCTAGAATTTCTTTAAAAATCGAGCGAACAATCGTAGCTTCGACTTCTAAATCTAGTTTTTCTACAACACTCTCTTGCACCGTTTGTCCATGACGGATTCGTTGCAAGACTAATCCTAAATGCAGTAATAAAAACGGCATGAGTGTTTTACGAATCGAATAGCGAAACTCCTTCAATTTCTCCCATATAATCGCCTCAAAATGTGCTAAATCCAACTCCGGATAGACATTCGAAAGCTCTGTGATATTCAAGAAGTCTTCGTTTAATTCTTTCTTCAGTAGTTCTCGATACAATTTTCGCTTACTAGCTTCTGGTCCTTCTAAAACTAGAGAACCGTTTCTTGTAACAAGGAGCAACCCCTCGTATTCTTCCAGCTGTTTTTGGACACGAATGCGGTCTATATCAAAAGTTTTAGCGCTTACAAAACATTGTTTGCAAAAACCTTCGATGGAAACACCCTCCCCATTGAACAAGAGTTGCTTCAATAAGTTTGCGCTTCTTTCTGCGCTATCTTGCGGGGTTCGTAGTAAACTTTCTGGATCCACATATCGATTTTGTTGGAAGGCCACGAGACGATATCCTTTTTGGCGATCCGCTTCGATAATATGCGGCATTTCTCGATTGATTTGTTCGATATCGGAACGCACTGTTCTTGCGCTAACGCCGAGGCAGGAAGCTAATTCGCGTCCTTTAATCCATTCGTGGCGTGCAAGTAAGTGCAATAGTTGTTGGTGTCGTTGTTTCATAAAAAATCCCTCCACCTCAATTTGACTATATCAGATTCTTTGATTCCATTATACCTAAAATCTTTTCCTATTGTTAGGAAATTTTTAGTCCCTTTTTGAAACATTTCGTAATTTTTCTTACTTTTTGACCGATTTTGGATGGTTGGTGTGCTAAAGGGAAATATCTCTTCTCAGACTTTCATGTAATTCCTTCGCGTTCTTCGGATATCTTCATAATAGCTGTAATGGGGTACCGGTTCGAGCCGAAGTCTCTCACCTTTAAAGCTTCAAAGAGGGAGTAAGGTTACAAAACTGAATTCAATCAGCTACTGCGTCTATCTGTATAAAGTATTTTTTATAAGGAGCATCTCATAACTCCCTCTAATTCACATTTAATACTATTCCCCATTACTGCTATTATAGAATCCGAAGAACTCTTCGTAATTACAGCTGCCTAAATAATTTCCCTTTAGCACACATCACAAATTGAGTGAATAAGAAAATTACGAATGGTTTCTGGCGGTGGGACGGACAAGGAGAGGTGCTGCGAAGGTCGGAAAATTTAGATTTGGGCAACAAAAAAGGCACCGGAATCGGTGCCTGTAGGACTGGGGTAGCTGGATTCGAACCAACGAATGACGGAGTCAAAGTCCGTTGCCTTACCGCTTGGCTATACCCCAATGGTGGAGGGGGGCAGATTCGAACTGCCGAACCCGAAGGAGCGGATTTACAGTCCGCCGCGTTTAGCCACTTCGCTACCCCTCCAGCAAATATTAAAATTTCGTACTCAGATATCTTACAATAGTTTGAAATAGAATGCAAGGATTTTACCGCAAAAACATAAAGAATCTAGTCCACTTTTGGCTAGATTCTTTATGAGTTATTTTAATTTAGATGTCACTTTCTTCTTCGAGAAGGTGCGCTCTTGTTTATTTCCTAATGCGTTCAGTCGTGCATCCAAGAGAATATGACGGCCTTCTACGTTACGAGTGTAGATGATTTCATATGAGCCGATATATTTTTCAATGTTGGCGACAAAGGCGATGACGTCTTCTTTGCGTTTATCGAACATACTTGGAACGGCAAAATATTTCGTTTGGTCATTGACCCAAGTCGTAGCTCTTAGAATATAGCGCTGGTTCTCGATTGGAGCAAAGAATTCCGATAGCGCCTGTGCAAAAATTTCTTTTTCGCGCAAGGTTCCCCCCTTTAGATAAGCGGCTGTGTGAATCGAATTCTTATCACCGCGTACGACTCTAGCCTTGCAGTTTTGGGTCTGCAAGTGCCCCGATGCCAGCAAGGCTTTTCGGACGGCTTCGGCAAAGAGTTCGAGGCGTTTATACGGACTCTTGTATAGGAAATATCTTAACCAGACGATATTTAATACGATCATCGATAGAATTCCCACTGGATATAAGAGTTGGGACGGTCCGTTCGCAAAATCGAGGATGATATAGATGATTAGTTCCGTCAGTGCAATTGCTTGCGCATAGGTTAAAATTTTTCGTGCGTCTGTCAGCAGAACGGTTGGCAAGAACGTCTTGTCCACTCCCACTTCATTAGAAACTTCCATATCTTCTAGAAGCGGAAGGGATTCATTCCAGCGTTCCCTTAACTCTTCGCGGTTACGCGAGCGTTCGATAGTTTCTTGGTTCAGTTTTGTTAAATCCTTCTTCGTAAACTTGATTGTTCCAAGGTCTAGTCGATCCACGCCTGATTCAATTGTATTTTCATTATAGTGTAGGCCTAAGAACTGCTTCATGCGGCGTTGTAATAATTCTATATCCGGACTATCGATTCCGACAGCAACCTCTTCGTCCTCTTTCTTCTTGAAGAGTTTTTTCTCCGCAAGATTAATCGACACCAGATGCCAAACGCTACTTGTCTTCTCTGGATTTTCCGGCCAAATGCGAATCGCGCGACCTCGCATCTGATTGCTGAGCATGAAACTGCCGACAAAGCTAGCGAGAATCAATGAGTTCACGCATGGAGCATCCCATCCCTCTCCTAGGAGCGATTTTGTCCCAATTACGACATGAATTTGTCCTTCTTGGAAGAGCTGCGTCACGGCGCTGACTAAGTCATGTTGCGAACCTACTAGACGCACCTTCACATAGTCCTTCTCATCGAGCTGTCCCACTTGTTGGAAGGTAATCTTATCCGGTCCAAAAATAGCCTCTAGACGCGGTTTTACGGTTATTGGAATAATTACGAGACTTCCCGTTAAAACAGCCGCAGGAACGTCTAATTGGTGCTCCACAAGCTCTCTACGTAGGACTTCAAAGTAAGGCAATACACCCAGTTGGCTATATTGGACTTCTGGATTTCCTAAGTGCACCTCAAAATCTTTTCGAATGAAGTCGGTTAGAATCAACTGTCTCAAGTCGTTGCCTAAGGTTTCATATTCAGTCTTAAAGATTTCTCGGACGGCGTTTAATTTTCCAAGCGATTGATTTAATAGTTGGTCGAGTTGTTTATTGCGAAGGAGCTGTACTTGTTTACGCTCAATCAATCCGAGCGATTTCAACTCATGCTTCAATTCTTTACAGTCTTCTTCGGATAAATCATACCAATGCGGCACGTCGAATAACATTCCTTGTAAGAGGATTTCAAACCACGCCAAGTCAAACGTCGGAAGGAGGCTCGCCCCCAGTAATTGTTGGAAATGTTTCGGGAACTCGATCCCTTTATGTCGTAGGAAAATCAGTGTTGCCGAGAGATACTTCGGCTCATTTAGGAGTTCATCTTCCGAGATAGTTCCATCGAGTGCACGGCTAGTTCTCACCGCCTCGCAAAACATCGAATCAGAGGATAGATTTTTCAAGAATGCTCTTTTCTGTGTAGAAAACTGATCGAGTTGTTTCTCTTCTTCCTTCGTTGGGAAAGAGAAATACACATAATCCTGGTGCGGACACAAACTTCCCTCTTTAACGAGTTCTGGAACGGTAATTTCTTCATCGATTTCCCCACACATGGCCACATAACGCTCCCAAAGCGCTGGCTCCCCTTCGTATGGAGGTGTTGCCGTTAGCGAAATCACATTTATATCCGCAAAGGATTTACGGAAGGTTTCTAGACTCTTCCACCACTCATTTCGCAAGTGATGACACTCATCGAGGCATAATGTTCCTAGAGACGCATTCTTGAAGAGTGCAATAATATCCACGTCTTTAAAATCAAAGTGCTCGTTTTCGACCACATCGTCCGTATCCTCGGCTTCCGCGTCGCCTTCCAGACGATGGATGGCACTGTGCAACGCTTGATATGTCGCAACGGTGATTGTCTTTGGTTGCTTCAGATTTTGCGAAATCATTTCATCGGCTAGACTCGCATCATCCAAAAACGCTTCACGAATACGGTCCACCCACTGCTGACGAATGGTTACAGTCGGCACTAAAATAAGCGCCGGCTTACTATTACGACGGATAAATTCAATTCCTAGCGTCGTTTTCCCAGAACCTGGAGCCGCCACCAAATGAATATGGCCATCCGCCATAATCGAATCGCTCTTTTCTAAAATGCGCTTTTGATACGCTCTCCACTCGCCTTTAAAAGATAAGTGTTCGAACATGTAACCCCTCCTTTGCTCATTCATTATACCATCAGATTTCTTCTTTTAATTCGATTTTGATAACACTGTCCACCTCATCTGGCAATGGATAGGTGTAAGCCCCAATTTCTCCATATTGTGCAAAACAAATGTCTTGAAAAGCTAAAGTAGTCCAACTGTTAGAAATTCTTACTTCGCTACCATCATGGACAAAACTCATTCGTTCAATCTGCTCTTTATCGATCCCTGTTAACGCAATCGGACCAATAGGTTGTTCAAACACATGAGCATACAAAATTTTCCCATTCTTTGTATAATAACCCCATTCCGGTTTTGGCAGATTCACTAATTCTCCTTCGTAGATAGATTCTCCATTGCTCTTCATCCAGCATCCTATTTCACGCAAAATATCGATACTCTCTTGAGGAAAGCTTCCCTTTGCATTTGGTCCCACATTTAAAATCATGTTTCCACCCTTACTGACACATTCGACCAATTTTCGAATAAGAACTTTAGAACTTTTAAACTGTTTGTCAGAAGGATTATACGCCCAGTGATTATTCATCGTAAGACACAATTCCCAAGGTAATAACTCTCCCTTATAATTCCGAATCCCTTCATGTGGCACAATTTGTTCAGGACTAACAAAGTCTCCAGAATAAGAATGAATCTCTTCTGTTGCAATACTTCCAAACCCTTCCCCCGAAGTCTCTAATCGGTTATCAACGACAACGTCTGGTTGATATTTTCTTACAAGTTCTATTAAATCGCTTGCCTTCCATTTCTCACCAAACATCTCTGCATATGAAAAATCAAACCAAAGAATATCGAGTTTCCCATACTTTGTTACAATTTCCTCTACTTGGTGATGCATAAATTCCAAATAGCGGTCAAAATCGATTTGTTCATCCTTATAAGCGATATTTCCTCTCATAGGATGATGTCGATCTGAGTACTTCGGATAATCTGGATGATACCAGTCCAGCAGACTAAAATATAGTCCGACTCGAAGCCCTTCAGCCCTTACTGCCTCTACAAATTCCCGAACCAAATCCCTTCCGAAGGGTGTATTGGTAATTTTATAATCTGTATACTCGGAATCAAATAAACAAAATCCGTCGTGATGTTTAGCCGTCAATACCACATACTTCATTCCCGCTTCTTTAGCAGCCTTTGCCCATACTTTGGCATCGAATTCACTTGGATTAAATGCGTCAAAATAAGGTTGATAGTCTTCAATTGTCATTTTTTCATTACTGCGAATCCATTCTCCCCTTCCAGGAATCGCATAAAGACCAAAATGAATAAACATCCCAAATCGAGCTTGTCTAAACCATTTAGTCCTTTGTAAAATGATTTCTAAGGAATTCTCCATTTCCCTCCACTCCTTTACATCAATACATTCAACTAATGTTATTCTAGCACTCTTCTCTTTTCAATTACACCTTTTTCTTGAAAGAACAGGATTGCCTTTTAATATAATCACAATACAAAAAATCTCTTAGATAGGATTACCTTCTCACAAGGATTTACAGTAATCCAGAGATATCTAAGAGATTTGTTCTATTAATGATTCATTCTTTTTTTCTGATAGTCCTTTGAGACTTTCATCAAAGTCTCGTACGCTTCTGCCAACTCTTCTTTTAAAGTGGCATCTTTCAAGTACGACTGCACCTTGGCAATCACTTCTTTTTCGCGATTCGCATCTAAAATCGCAATGCCATTTTCTTTTTTAATACGAGCGACATCGACAACGACTTGCATGCGGCGTTCAAAGAGCGCTACAATCTCGCGGTCGATGGCATCAATTTCTGCGCGTTGTTTTTCTAACAAGAGATTTCCTCCTCATTTAAATTCCAAAGAATACGCCTAATGGGTAGCCTACAATAATCGCACTAGCGGCACTGAGTAGGAATAGGCCTCCTCCGTATACAAAGGCATCTTTTGCATTCGTCCAACCAGAACCAACCGAAATCGCTACATACGGCATGCTTGGTGGTGTCATGAAAGCAAGACTCGCCATGAATCCAATCAAGCAGGCAATGGTTCCAGCTTGTACATCCACAGAGCCTGTCGCATAGACAGTCGTTAATACGGTTGTGACGACCGATACGGTTACTAAGTTTGAAGAGACATTCGTTTGTAATCCTGCCCAAAGGACGAAGATGATTACGACAAGAATTGGAGCTAGTGTCGCAAATACAGGTACGAGTGAACTTTCAAGAAGTCCGATGACTCCTAATTCCGGTTTTGTAACAAGAGTTCCCATGCTTAGAGTCGCTCCTACCAAGAACATACTTGGCCAGTACACGCCCTTTTGCAGTCCTTCTTGAATCGATAAGAGTGGTTTTCCATCAAATGACAGAATCGCCATTACAATGACCCCAATCATCGGAGGGAATGCCATCCCTGCTGCTTTTAGGAAGGCCGCAACGTCCGGTAAGAACCCTCCTACGAGTTCTGGTAACACCCATAATAAGACGACTCCCATGAAAATTAGCACTGTTGCAGTTTCGCGCTTTGATTTGGCAGGAAGTGCTTCGAGAGATTCGAGTGGTTTCATTTCTACAGTTGACAAATCCACTCTCCAAATCGTTCTAAGAACCACTCCCATCGCGATAAAGAGCACGAGTCCGGCTGGAATTCCAATCATCATATATTGCGCATTGGAAATCGCGAATCCTGTTGCACTCTTGTAAAGCGCCATGGCGGTCACAGAGAAGACGTGATTGATTGGCGTCATCGCAGTACCGATTGCCACCGTGGCAAAAAGTGCGATAAGGAGTACTGAAGCTTCTCTATCCCCTTTTTTCAACCCAAGAACGGCCATGATTTCCTCGTAAATCGGGAAGACAATCATAAAGAGAATCGTCGGCGAAATAAAGAGACTAATAGCAAGAACGCTGGCATAAAAGGCCCCGATAAAATGCCATGGAGACTTCCCTGCAAAGGAGCTGCCGAGCGCACGCGCGACGAAACGTCTCAGTGCGGGCGTTTGTTCCAAAGCGTAAGTCATTAAGAATGTAAATAATAGGAATACAAAGGTTGTGTTCCCAAACGACAGACTGAAAATCTGTGAGTAATTCACTCCAGGAAGCATCCCAATTCCTAACATCACATAGCAGAGAACACTCGGCCAGTCTGTTGCGACAAAAAGCCAAAGTAAAAGGCTGCTAAAGAAGATGGATAGAACGGAAACGGTCGGTGCCGCTAGTCCAAAGAATGTTCCTTGTGTAATGGTTAAATAACCGCTCATTCCCATGAGAACGGCGCTCAGTGCAACGATGAACTGTTGCAACTTAGTCCATGTTTTTCCTTTCATTGGTTCACCTCATTCTTATCTATCCTACCTCATTTTTTCATAGATTGCTATTGGAAATAAAGAGTTTCTGCAAATTTCTAAGCAGTTTTCTACTATTATATAGAAGAAATTTTCCTCTAAACAAAAAGCCGGGCACGAAGCCCGACTCTAGATTAATGTTCTAATTTTAAGGTTTGTGCTAAACGCTTGTACATTAACATCGCAAGTACGCTATTTAAGCCAAACTTCACTATATTAAACGGAAGCAATGCAAATGCCATTAATGATCCTAAGTCTGTTACCAATGGGTTTAATGCATGTGCTGCGGCAACTATTTTTTCCATTGGGAAGTTCATCGCTGTTGCGTAAAGTGGGAACATCACGAAGTAGTTCGCTGTCAATAACACCACTGTCGCTGAAATTGTACCGATGACTAAGCTGATTACCGCTGATTTGAAATTACGGCGACGTTGATAGTAAAGCACTGCTGGTAACATAAAGCTTAAACTACCGATTAAGTTCACTGTCTCACCGATTCCAAAAGTCATTGATCCGTTATAGAAGAAGTTTAGCAACACTTTAATAAGCGCAATCAAGCTTCCGTGCAATGGTCCAAGAAGATATCCACCCAGTAATACTGGTAAATCCGAGAAGTCGAGCTTCACGAATGTTGGGATAAACGGTACGTTGAACGATAATAGCATTAATACGGTACTAATCGCACCAAAGACTCCTACTAGAACAATTTTTTTAGCCGATGTTCTGTTCGACTTTTTTACATTTGTACTCATGGTACGTCCTCCTTCATAGGGCGAAGGAAATTGCACTGTTTCTCAGTTTCAAAGAAAAAAGCAGCATTGAAATGGACCTTTCAATACTGCTCGTCAAATAGACTTGTTGAAATAGTGCCATTTTCTCACATCTAGACTATACTATCGGTTCTGGAATTGCACCAGATCATGCCAATCGGCTCGTGGACTATACCACCGGTCAGGAATTTCACCTTGCCCCGAAAATGTTATTTATGTTTGTATTGTAGCACCTCGCCACCACTTAGGCAATCTCTCTGCCTTAAAAAGCTGTTTTTATGCTGTTTCTCCAATAAAAAACTTGGATGACGTTTATCATCATCCAAGTTCTTCTATATTTATTTCTCTTCTTTTTGCTCTTCAAGTCCAAGTCGTTCAATGCTTTCTTTAGACGCTGAAAAGCTGACTTTATCATCTTTCTTAATCAGTGCGGTATCCATTGTTTGATACAAACTTGGCGCTTTTTCACGACTTTCTG
>CAKAPS010000024.1:0-19533 GCA_916719965.1 uncultured Streptococcus sp. | reverse complement strand
GGAATGGATGCTTTTCTAGTTCAAATTCTTACAAAAGATGGTAAATATTTCTTCATCTGGGTCTTCCAAAAAGACGACAAAGTATATTCAACAAGCTTTGAAGGAGACAAAAACACTCTTCAAAAAATGTTTGATTTGATTGAACAAACATGGGGCTTAGATCCAAAAACTCCTGGAAAATAATCAATCGTTAATTACTGAGACTAATCACCATGGTTAGTCTCTTTTTTATACTCTTTTTGGTATTATTTAAATTCCATCTCATTAATGGTAAAATAGACCTATAACAACTCTAAGGAGAACAATCATGATGAAAAACAAAATTTTATTAGGTTCTGTGACGCTTCTGTCTGCTTTAATGGTAGCGGCTTGCGGTAACGGAGAAAAGAAAGCAACGGAAACAACTGCAGCTCCAACAACAGAAGTAACTACTGCTGCTCCAACTACAACAGCACCGACAACTACTGCGGGCGCTTCTTCTGAAACAAAAGAAGTATCACTTGCAGATACTAAACGTATCGGACGTGAAGATACTGGTTATGTCAATGTTCCTAAAGACTGGGTAGAGTTCAAAGAAATCGAAGGAAACAACCCACAACAGTATCAATACACAGCAGATGGATACAATGTTGTGACATTAACTGGCTACTCTAAAGACCAAGTAAAACTTGGGAAAAATGACACCTGGGGTGCAGAATTGGTTGCGAACCGTTTATATACTACATACGAAAACAATTCTGAAATCGCTAAAATTCAAGGTACGAAATCCAAAGTGATTGGAATTGATGCTTTTGTCATCCAATCTCTCACAAAAGATGGAAAATATTTCTTTACCTGGATCTTCCCAAAAGGTGATAAAGTATATACAGTAGCCTTTGACGGAGACAAAAGCACTCTTCAAAAAATGATTGACTTGATTGAACAATCATGGGGCTTAGATCCAAAAACTCCTGGGAAATAATCAATAATTAAATAACAGAGACTAATCGCTATGGTTAGTCTCTTTTGTTATGCTCTATTATCCCTCTTTTTTAGCCAAAAATTTTCCTAGTTGATTTTTCATCCACGTGTGATATAATACAAGTATAATAAACCTGTTAAGGAGAACAATCATCATGAAAAACAAAATTTTATTAAGCTCTGTAACGCTTTTATCTGCTTTAATGGTAGCGGCTTGCGGAAATGGAGAAAAGAAAACAGCGGAACCTGCTGCAGCACCAACGACTGAAGTCGCTAAAGAAACTACAGCTGCACCAACAACTACTGCTCCAACGACTACTGCTAAAACAACAACTCCTGGGACTTCTTCAGAGACAAAAAAAGTATCACTTGAAGACACTCAACGTGTTGGGAAAGATAATATTGGCTATGTCAACGTCCCTAAAGACTGGGTAGTATTCAAAGCCTCAAACAACCCTGATAACTTCTATTATTCGTCACCAGATCAATATAATATTATGTATCTAGAGTCTTATTCTAAAGATAAAGTTAAACTCAATGATGGTGAAACGTTTGGCGCAGAGTTAATTGCAAACCGTTTGCTCAATGGCGTGAAAAATGATAAAGAACAAACTAGTGTTCAAGGCGTGAGAGCTGATTTTGCGGGAGAAAAAGCTTACTTAATAAAAGCAACATTCTCTGATGGTAAAACCATGTTCGAATGGATATTCCAAAAAGGAGACACAGTTTATATAGTCTCAATCGAAGGTACAGAAGAAATGGTTAAATCGTTAAGTCCTGTTTTTGAACAATCTTGGGGCTTAAATGCAAAAACTCCAGGACAATAATTATAAATCAGGTATTAACAAAATCAAGGAGAAAAACAATATGAAAAACAAAATTTTATTAACCTCTGTAACGCTTCTATCTGCATTAATGGTAGCCGCTTGCGGAAACGGAGAAAAGAAAACAGCGGAAACTGCTGCAGCACCAACTACTGAAGTAACGACAGCTACACCAACGACAACTGCTCCAACGACTACTGCCAGCGCTTCTTCTACAGAAAAAAAAGTATCATTTGAAGATACTCAACGTGTTGGCCGTGAAGAATCTGGTTATATTAACGTTCCTAAGGACTGGGCAACATACCAAGATAAACACACTGGTTCTCAATTCCAATTTTCTTCACCAGATAAATACAATATTTTATCAATGAACGCGTACACTAAAGATTCCGTTAAACTAAAAGATGATGAGAAATTCGGTGCGGAATTACTTGCCACCCGTTTGTATCATAACTGGGAAAATAACAAACAAGTGAAACAAGTAGAGGGTGTAAAAGCTAAATTTGCTGGAGAGCAAGCTTTCTTAGTAAAAGTAGTATTTACGGACGGAAAATACATGTACGAATGGGTCTTCCAAAAAGGTGAGAAAGTATACGCAGTCGCACTCGAAGGTACAGCAGATACAATCAATACTTTAAGACCTTTCTTTGAACAATCATTTGGCTTAGATCCAAACACTCCTGGAAAATAATGACTAACATACTAAAAGAGACTAATCACACATGGATTAGTCTCTTTCTTTATGCTCTTGTATTCCACTCTTCTCGTAAAACTCCATACTTCACACTGTCATAGTACTGACCTTGGTAGTAGCGGACTTTCCGAATTTGCCCTTCTTTTAGGAACCCTAATTTCTCGGCAACGGCCATCATCCCACCGTTCCCACTCCAAGTCGTCATGCCAATATGTTCGAGCGCATCGGTTTCATGGAAAATGGCATCCACCCACTTCGTTAGCGCAGTGGTCGCAATTCCCTGGCTCCATAATTGGTCGTCATAGATCACAATTCCAATCTCTAGCCATCGTGTAGCTTCATCCTCCCATGATTTTGAAACCATCCCGACAGGCTGACCGTTAGCGACAACACATCTGCAATCGTCGCTCATTAAAAAGCCCGCAATCGGGCTTGCTATGAAACTTTTGGCATCATCAAACTTGCGATAATCATTAAAATACGGCGCGTTCAACTTCGTCCACTCTGGCTTCTCCGTTGAAAAACCAATCTTCCAAATCGTTTCAAGGAAGCTTTTATTAAAAGGAACTAGTTGCACCTCTGTTGTTTGCTTTAAGCTTTCCACTGATTCATTCCTCCTTCAACGTTTACTACGTCAAAACCTTTTGTCTCCAAGAACTGGCACGCACGTTCCGAACGCATGCCGCCTTGGCAAATCACATAATAGCGTTTCGATGCATCCAGTTGCTCGTATCCATTCTCTAACGTGCTTAGCGGCACATTCAATGCACCCTCGATATGCCCTGCTTGGAATTCCTCCACTTCACGAACATCTAGAATCGTGATGTCCTCTTTTTGATTCAACGCTTGAAACTCTGCTGGTTTAATTCGTTCCATTTTTACTCCCCTTTTCTCCTGGCCATCTGAAGAGGCCCTTCTCACTTCCTACTGTATCGTATTTCTGCGAAAATACAAAGCGCCATGCACGAATCCATGCACGGCACTGTCATTATTTAATGTTATGTTTGTTCATTTTTTGTTGGAAGATTCCAGTGATGATTTCACGCAATTCTTCGCGTTCTTTTTCAGGAAGTTCGCCTTCTTGTTTTGCGACTGCGTACAGTTCAGGATTTTCTTTTGCGATACGTTGAACAGTTTTTGTTGTCGCATGACCTCTGACTAAGAACGGAATTGCCTTAATCCATTCTTCTGGCACTAGCGCTAGAATTTTCTTAGCCGCTTCTTTATCCGTCAATACCGCAGTGCTCAATCCTCTTTTAATTTGCTCTTGTTCTTTTTCTGTAAAATCTTTTAAATCCATCTCTGATCCTCTTTTCTGACTCTAATCTCTACTCTATTTATTATAATCAAATCGGATTACTTGAGCATCTACATCAACTTGGGCATGTACTCCAAAAGGAACAATACAGCGTGGTGTCGCATGTCCAACATTAATATTGTAAACAATAGAGACCTCTTTGTCCGTTAACTCCTCTAATAGTACTGCTTTGTATTCTTCATAATGAATTTCATTTTGAGGTTTACCAACCAAGATACCAGAAACTACATCAAAGATTCCATACTGTTTTAAAGCTTGGATCATCTTTCGATACAACTCAACACTTGGTAGTTCCTCGCTTGTTTCCAGCAACAGAATTTTCCCACTCCAGTCTTCAAGCGTTGGAAATAGCTTATATTTCTGAGTAAGCTGTACAGAATCTGCATATAATGAAGAATCGAAACAATCATACATTGATTCTAAGCATCCTCCTAGAATAGACCCGCTAAACTGGGCATTTCCTTTTAATAATTCAAACCCTTGATTTGGAAAACTTGGCATCGAGACGCCTAATCCTTTTTCACTAAAATCTTCTCTCTCCTGATACCAAATCTCACTTGGGCGAATTTCTTTAATTCTTCCTGTTGTCAGTAATTCCTCAAAATACGATTTTGTATATGGGAGCATTTCCGTTGAAAGTTCACATACATCCGGTAAGAAAGCCTGCCCATAAAAGCTTTGAATGCCAACTTTATGTAACATTAAATGATTCATTGTTGTATCTGAAAAACCTAAAAAAATCTTCTGTTTAGCAACCTTTTTAAGCGCGTCCTGTTCAAATAAGTAAGGGAGTAGGCGATAAGTATCATCCCCGCCAATCGCAGTTAAAATCATATCAATCGAGTCATCTTGAAATCCAGCTAGCAAATCTTGCGCTCTACATTCTGGATGCTGCTTAATAAATTCAAGTCCTTTTAAAGCATGGGGTAAAAATTCAACTGCTACACCGTACTCTTCTATACGTTTCTTTCCAAGATTGAGTTCATGCTGAATGAAGTTCTCTCCCATTATTCCGCTAGATAAGCTAACGATTCCTATCTTCTTTACTTTCATTTGTAATCCTCCTTAATTGCGGATTAGTACTCTCTATAGAAACAGGATTCGGCTCACTTCGTTAATGGTTACGCAGTGATTCCAAACCCTGTCTCTTTAAGTTTGCTATTAATACTACCATAGGTGCTGTTAGGATTCAATCCCACATCTTATCCTATTTTATGTTGTCTAAAGGATTCCTACGATCTCTCCACATATTTCGCATTATCCATAATAAATGGCTTCGCTAACCCTTCTCCGGTATAGTCTTGATATTTCGTTTCAAGATACTTGTAGACATCTTCTTTCGTCTTGAATTTAATCGCTTGGTATGGCTCCTCGAAGGTGAGTTTTTCGACAAATAGGAACCCGTCCCCCGTTGGCACTAATACTCCCACGTGGCCGATAAAGAGCGATTCCCCGTCCAAATTATCGTGAATCACGACTGAGAGCATACGCGCATTTTCGTCAAAAGTAAATTGCGACAGGAACTGTTCCATCTTCTTCGCATGCGTCTTCACGTCTGTTGTGGCTTCCGTTTCCACACGTGAAAACAAACGATTCAAGTCTTCTTTTTCATCCGCACTAAAGAGATGCCCCTTATCAATCGCATCATTATCGATAAATAAGAGCTCACTGTCCGCAGCAATCTTCGGAATCGTAATCTTATTCTTCAGCAACGCATACGTATTGATGCGGCAGTTTGTTCCGACAAAATCGCCGTGTTTTGCAGTCCAAAGCGGACTGATTTTCTCAACGTCATACTCCGTTTTTGTAAACGACGCAAAGTCCCCTTGCAAGCCCGTCTCGCCGACAATCTCATTGTAGTCATTCACCAAATCGAAGAACTTCTCCACACTTTCTTTATCTAAATACGCAGACAACAACGCCTTCACTTCCTCCACACTTGAAGGATTACTGATATTGGTGTATGTCGCAACCCATTGCGGCGCTTCCTGCGATTGTGCCGCTACGGTTGTCTTCTCTGGAGCTACCTGTGTCGTCGTTTCTTTTTGCGTCTTGGCGCATCCTGCTAAGCCAATCAGTACGGCTGCACAAAGTCCTAATTTCACTGTTTTCGAAATACTCTTCATTCTTTTCTCCCTCTCACCGTCGTTTTCTACGATTACCAAGCGTAATTCGGTTCACCGCACGTTACCATCGCCGCCAGCAACTCTTCTGGCGTTACTTTTTTCAACCCGCCGTAAGTTGGATCTTGTACATGCGTCATCGAATCTAAATAATAAATGGCTGAAATATCTTTCCCATCTGGAGTCAGCTCATAACCAATCCCAATCACATTATGTTCCCCTGATTTTCCAGGATAAATCTGCGAAATGGTAAAGGTGTAATAGAGCGGATAGCCGTCGTCGATATTCTTGCAAACTCGCTCCTTAAACAAACGCATATCTTCGGAATCAGGACTCGCATTCGTGACGATCGCAAGTCGATACCCGGCCTGCCCAGATTGGGGCTCTGGATATCCAAATAAATGCTGATTCAACACGCGAATTGCATCCCGGTTATGCGTCCCGTAAGGTTCATACGTTCCCATCTCTTTGGCTAATTGCTCTTGCGAAACGGTAATTCCTTGGGTCGATAACATCATACTCACCGTTGTTGGTGCGCAAAAATACCATTTTTCTTGAATTTGCGGTGTTACAGACAACAACTTCTTGCGACTCCCCTGTACAGCAACCGTTGTTTCGGTTGTTGGTGTTTCGGGCGCGACTGTTGTTACAGCCACCTCCGTTTCTGTCGAAGTTATGCCAGCAGTTGTCGTTCCTTGGGACGATTCTGTCTCCTGAGCGACTGTTGTAGCTGTTAGTGTGGTCGTCTTTTGACTCTGTTCATCCGTATGCACACACGCAGCTAGTAGAAATACCCCAAACAGCACAACTGCTATCAGATTCTTTTTCATAAAAATGCCCCCTGTCTCAGACAATAAGCGCAATTAAATCAAACAATTCATCCTCAACTTTAAGTTCTCCACGGCATTTGTGGATGTTCTCTCCAAGCTTCTTTTCCTAGAGGCAAGTCTTTGATTTCCCCGATAGACGGATCGAGTTCATAGGCTTGTTTCAAGGTCACTAACATCAAGTCCTCAATGGTATGCTCCTCGTTGCATAGAAACTGCCACATGCCATCGTCCTCGTCGTGACTTACATATAGAATCGGCTGTTCTCCTCTTGCAATATGCTTGCACAGGATCGTTGCCGTATTTGGATCCTCACGAAATGGAAAACTCATAACCATCCTCCTCATTCTACTTGTATCGACGAACCGTTGAATGCGATTCCATCCTTCACTTATAATCTATCCTATTCTCTAGAAAAATACAATAAAACCTTTGTGAATTTTAGGAAAACTAAAAGTATCTACAGAAAAAGGAGTAAGCCCAAAAACTTACTCCTTCATCATTAAATTGTACGAGCATATTCACGAAGATATTTGAATGGAAATGGAATTACTGTTAGCATGCCTAGTTTTACAAAATCTACACCCATTAGAGGTAGCAGATCTTCAAAAATTAACTTGCTGTCGTCCTCCGCCTGTACTTCACGAATGACACTAGCACGTTCCAACTTCTCCTTCATGCCTTCACCAATCTTGCCTACACAAAATCGAGCAGAAGTATCGGTGTGTTGGAAGTAATTAATATCAATCACCCCAGAAAAATATTTTTCTCTCGTCTTCTTATTACGAAGGAAGGCAAATAGTAAAATACCTTCATCCTCAAAAATACTGTCTACAACAAATTTCTTTATCGTATTGCCTTTCAACAATTTGAAGATGTCTTTTTTATCATATTGTTTTTGCTCCTGAAGTGTTCCTATGATTTCCTCTAGTTTATCAATTACTTTCTGATTATCAGCTTTAAGCAATGCTATTCTCAATAATCGTGTCCACTCTTCTCCACTGAACTCTGCAGTTTCTGAGACCCTTTTAAGAACATCCTCAATCTCTTTCATTTCTGGTAAAGTATGCATATTTGTTTTCTTAATAATATTAATATTCCCTGCAGCATCCTTCACTAACCCCTCAACAGACCCATCTACAGAAAAACAATCCATATATCGGTTATACTCCGAAGCGTTGAACAAATCATATTGCATTTTCTCTACAGCGAAGGTCCCATCTGGATGAATCTTCATGAAATAATATTCTTCGTCAATCTCAATGCCAAAAATCCAATCGGAATCGTACTCATACTTTTCCCAATCTACTAGGCTCAGCTTTCGTTGCTTAAGGTCATGTTTAATCACTAATTCTTTTAAAATCGTTTCAACACAAACATTCACATCATGTTGGAAGTTTTCTTCCGTAATATGTTGCACTACTACTTCTTTAGTGGATTCCTGATAAGGATCTTCTTCCCCATAATAGTCTTTTTCATGGATATAACGAATATTGACTTTCCGCTTAGATAGTCGCTTACCAATACTACATTCAACTCCTGGAATTCGATGTTGAAGTTCTTGGCATAAATCTTTTAAAAAGGAATCTGACGTGGAACTTTGTATCTCATCGATTACATTTATTCCTGTCTTTAATAGTTGTTGTTGCACCATCTCTTTTGAAAGTTTCAATTCAGTCTTTTTCACCGAAAGAATTTTTGGGTTTTCGTACGTGACAAATTCAATAGAGAAATACTCTGAAAATTGCTTTTTAACAAGATTCATGAAATTATACAATACGCCATTTTTAGAACAAGCAAACTTTTTATAATCACTGAAGTCGAAAAACGTAATCGTACTCTTCTCATTACCAATAGGTTTTTGAATCAAGTTAGTCGGTTCATCCAACTTTTCTTTGGATACTCGTTTTAATGTATGGTGATGGTAGGCAATTTCATATTGCGGGTACTCCTGTTTTTTTCGTTTACCAAAGTGCATTCGATTTGCTTGACTGAGAGCCGTCATGCGATGAGCAGATAACTGAAGGCACATTTCCTTCGTGACTTTCACTTCAATACAATCTAGTTGAATCATATTTCCATCCGAATCCTTCTTTTGCCAAGCCGAATTATAACAAAGTAACTTCCCCGTTAAATTGTTATAAGCATACGCATCATGCTCAGGATTGGATAAAGAATTGAAGAACAATTGCAACAAGATATGTTTGTCCATATTTTCTGCATTCAATTCTTTTATCGAAAGATGTTCGCTACCCTCATACTTCTGAACAGCTTGGAACACCATTCTTTTTTCGACATCTTTTGCATTCGTCATCAAATAGAACTTCTTGCCACTTGCAAAAACAATTGAACGGACAAATGTGTCCCCTGCTAAGTCTAAAAATGCTGCTCCACTTTTGATGAATTTCTCAGAAGTTTCCAATTGATAAAAACGGTAATTCTTTCGAATTGCTTCATAGTCAAAAGTTACTTTTAACTCATTCGTTGTGATTTTTTGCGTCATCTCAAATAACCCTTTCTTAGAATTTCATCTATAATCCTTGGATCATACTGATGCAAATCAGTGCGATACAAGCACGGAATTTCAACAATTCTTTCATCATAGCTTGTTGTAATTTGCATTTCTCTATCAAGAAGAATATTAATAATGACTGCACGTTTCCCATTACAAGCATCAAGTTTATTTCTAATTTCATTTTTAGCCTTCTCAGCGTCCACTAACATCGTATCCTTCCAATGTTTGAAATCAACGTATACATCGTCCCCTATCTTAAAGTCAAAGAATTCAAACACTTCTTCGGAAACTTCCTGAAGCTCGAAACCTAGGAACTTTTCCAAAATGAATTTCCCAGCAACTTCTCCTAAGGCACCTTTATAAATATTATTGAACATCGGTGGCGTTAATAAGTATTCGCTTGGGGTGAATTCCGTTGCATATCCTTTTTCTTCAAAATAAGCCTTAATCCCCGGAATTTCTAATATTTCTTGCAAGCGAGCAGCTTCCTCAGATACTTTTTGAGGCATTGAGTCATCAAACTTCACCATAATATTCTTCTGGTAATCATCCTCTTGAGAGTATGAGTAGCCAGATATTTTTTTAGGAGCTTGAAGATAGATAGATTTAAAATTAAGATTCTTTTCGATTTCATGCTTATCAATTGTTGGATATTTAAGCACCTGTTCTCTTAATCTCTTCCATAAATTAATATTCTTCTCATCCCAGTTATATCTTAATTTATTGATAATTAGCATACTCTTCAATGATGCACCATTGGCTTGATTCTCTATTCTTAAAAGCGAAACATCCGTTAAGTCTACATTATATTTCTTTCCTTCTTCTATAATTTTAGCAAATTCCGGATTTACCATTCGTGTTTCTACAGCTGTCATATCAATTTCTTTTAATATTGTTTCGTCTAGATAAATGTATATTTTTTTATTTTTCAATCCTGTTCTACATATACGTCCCACCGCTTGAATCAACACTCTAAGCGACGCATTTTGAAATGAACACGTTTCATAGCGATTGGAAAGTAAATTTGCTTTAGCACTACTCTCGCTCTTTTTAAAAATTTCCTTAATATCATGAATTCCAGCGGCTCTTGAAACTTCATTATTTTCCATTAAAAATTCCATTTCAAATATAAAGCGAACTAAAGTTTCTTCGGAAATTAGATTATTCCCAAAAACGTTAACGACAATATTTGTTGGCTTTTCAAGATAAATACAATCAAAATCTTTTTCCAATAATTCTCGTACATTATCATTCACTTGTACTACATCCACGTCTTCTGGCTTTCTATACTGTAGATTCTGTCCTGCCCCAATTGTTTGATACGAAGATAGCACAAATAGTTTTTTACCATTTGAGAGATGCTCTATAATTTCATTATATTGCGTATCATAGTCTTCACTGTTAATACTTACGACTAATTTATCCTCATCATAGTTGAGTCCTGCCTCTTCAATAATATCCTTCGCCATTTCCCTAAAGAGAATTAAATCAAAATACGTCTTTCCCTCTTTAGTCAACTTATTACAAAGGCATAAAAAAGATTGAACTTCATCATTTACAATAAATGCTTTCATAGCTTTAATTATCTTAAGAAATCTTCTAATTTCAAAATCACGAATGCCAAAGTGCATTTCTAATTTTTCAGCATAATAGTCAATAATCCTTTCATTGTCGTAGATTTTTCCTAATTCTTTTCTAATTTCTTCATCACAACTAATTGGATTAACCTGTATGTCTACTTTACTATAATTTTTTGTAGACTCTGCAAATGCATTTTCTAATCTTTCTCTATCTTCTCTAGGCAAAACATAATAGTCATCTTGCAACATTCGTTTGAGGTATTCTTGGGAGTAGTTTCCTATTACTGTATCGATTGTTGCTGTGGCCGAAATCCCAATAACCCTTGCTTTCTGGGCCATTCGCAGAAGAATTTTCTCTGGAGTATCAGAAAAATCATATAACCTTATCTCTGATTGCATGTTATGGCTAGGATCGTCTTTGAAAACAAAGTATCTAAAACCATTGTTGTAAATAGAATGTTCTAATTCCAAAGGAGATAATTGATTGTCTAATAACGATAGTTTCTTTCGACTCATTTTTTGTTCAGACAAAATTAAAGGTGTCAAATATCGTATAAACTCTTTATCAATTTGGAATTCACTTAGAACAGACGTAATTGCATTCTGAAATGTAAATTCGTCTTCTGAATTGTTACGCTCATCTTGCAAATTTTTGTAGTTTTTCGCAAGTTGTCTACATCCATTTTGAAAGAATGTGATACAGCCCTTTACACTAGACAACAAGTCAAAAACACCTATTTGAGAGTCTTTTAATTTTTGTTTCGTAAAATGAATCCAGTTTTGTTTAGCTTTCTGATCGACGATTATTTCGATGTATGTGTTCTTATTCGAAAGAACTGAATGATATGTTAAATCATTAAAAAGAAAATTTCGTGTTCTGATATCTCCATTGTCATTATCAGTACGAAAACTATACTTCATATTAAATTTTTTATTACTATCCTTAAACACTCTAACACATTCATTTAGGACTTCCTCACATGATTTAGCCGTTAGATACTTCTTCATATAGTGCTGATGCCTCATTGAATCAGTTGTCAGTTCTGTCGGAAAACTCTTTGTATTTATCGCTGAATAAATTCGACTAAACAGCTGCTGATAATTTACTGGTTGATTTAGTCCTTTTTTTATGATTTTATTTAATATTCTTTCCTTAGTTGCGTCAAACTCATCAATGAAAATAATAGCATTATCAATAATTGGATGATTATAAAAACTATAGGTAGGTTCGATAATTGTTGTGTTCCCTGAAACAAACTTATCAATCGTCAAAAAATAAATCTGTTTATCTCTCGAAAATACTGCAGGATAAAGTTCTCCAATCCATTTATACTCGTCATCTGTCCTAATAGCTTTCAACTTTTGTGTAGGGGTTTTAAAAATTGATAACTCCTCTATGATTAACGAACGCAAACCAGGTTCTCCTGTTTCCTGTATAGAGATTTCGGTATTTTTTATAATAGATGCTAGATTTTCGTCTTTATATTCTGAATCTCTATTACGGTATGAATAAACCGTTCCAACATTTTTTAACAATTTTTGAAATAGTTCTTTTGAAGTGATTCTTTTAGGGATTTTTCCTGATTTGTATAATGAATCAAGATTCTCAATCACTTTTTCCGCATTCGCTTCGATACGTATACACTTTTCCTCGAAATACTTCTCCTTGCCTCTTTGTTCGAATCGTTCTCGCAAATCTTCAAATGGCAAATTCTTCTTAAGTGTAGTCACAAAGAAAAATTTCACGTCTTTATACTCTGGTTTTTCGCAATTTTCAACAATAAATTCTAAAACATTATACGTCTTCCCAAAACCTGTTGGCATATCCAATAAAAACAGTCCATTATTTTTTTTCTCGCAAAAATTCTCAATCGCCTTTTGCATTCTATCTTCCCCTTTCCATTAAAAAGAAAAAAGGTTGCATAAAAACACTCCATCAAAAATGGAATTGTTTTATATATCAACCTTTATTAAGTTTTCATTTCTATTCAGTTGTCAATACAGCCGTCCACAAAACGACTAAGCAAATTCTAACGCGTTAAATATATGTAAAGCGCTATCATTTATATTATAACATGAAACTTCCGCACTTTCACTATCTATTTTAGAACAAAAAAACGAGCACCCGAAGATGCCCGTTTCGTTTTAGAATAAATCAAAAATTAACTTGAAGTTTAAGATGGTTAGGATAACGGCTACCGCGTATCCAAGGAAGGTA
This sequence comes from uncultured Streptococcus sp., assembly GCA_916719965.1. Taxonomy (GTDB): domain Bacteria; phylum Bacillota; class Bacilli; order Lactobacillales; family Aerococcaceae; genus Granulicatella. The sequence goes on along the minus strand of CAKAPS010000024.1, from coordinate 6,474 downwards.
TTCCATTTGGCGTTGGTGAATTCGCCCATGAGTGATTTCTTCGAAGTGAAGTAAATCAATGGGAAGATTGAGAATGGTAACGCCACCGATAAGAATACTTGGGAGTAAACCAAGAGTTGGTCCAATGTTTTTTCTTGCGAACCGAATAACATCGCTACGACGATCACCGGTAGTAAGGCGAATAAACGAGTCACAAGACGGATAATCCATTGTGGTAATTTCATATGTAAGAAACCTTCCATCACGATTTGTCCTGTCAATGTTCCTGTGATGGTTGAGTTTTGACCACTTGCTAAAAGGGCCACGGCAAAGAGTGTCGATAATGTCGAACTTGCGACCGCACCGGCAATCTTAGAATCTTGCAATGCGTTGTACATTTGCGAGAAGGCAGAGATTTCAGATGCGTGTCCGAAGAATAACGCTGCCCCTAAGATTAATAGGAGTGAGTTCACAACGAACGCTAAGCTCAACTGGATGTTTGAGTCCCATGTCATGAAACGAACAGCTTTACGAACATTATCTTGATTTGTGTAATCCACTTTTCTCGTTTGTGAGAGTGATGAATGCAAGTATAAGTTATGCGGCATTACGGTTGCCCCGATAATCCCTAGTGACAATGTTAAAATGCTATCGTGTCCAGGAGTTGTTGGTTCGAATAACTGCGCCGTTGGTAGGAATCCTGTGAAAATTCCTGAAATACTTGGTTCTGCTAACGCTACTAAATACACGAAAATTAAAAGGATTGTTAAAATCAACGTTGATACAATTGCTTCGATTTTCTTAAATCCAAGCTTCATAATTCCAAGAAGCAAGAATACGTCCAGAACCGTAATAAAGATGGCCACCATAATTGGAATTCCAAACAAGAGGTTCAAGGCAATGGCTGATCCAAGTACTTCCGCTAAGTCTGTCGCCATCAGTGCTAATTCGACGATCACCCATAAAATGTGACGAAGCCATTTTGGTGCGTGATGCGCTGTGGCTTGCGCTAAGTCCATACGCGTTACAATCCCAAGTTTTCCTGCCATTTGTTGCAACTGCATTGCGATTAATGACGAAATAAGGATTACGAAGAGCAATGTATATTTGTACGAAGCCCCTCCGACCACGCTAGTAATCCAGTTACCTGGGTCCATGTATCCTACTGCTACGAGCGCTCCAGGCCCTAAGAAAGCTTTTAAGTTTTGCCAGAAATTATTATTCTTCGGCGTCTCAATCGATTGGTTTACTTCTGAAAGTGATACTTTTTTATGAGTAGACACATTTTCTCCCCTTTCCGTTGTAAATAATTTTCATTTTGTGTAAATTCTCTGAAAACAAGTCATATCAATATAAAAACAGTACCTATTATAGCACTCACGCATTCATCGTGCAATGTGAGATGTTACAGTTCATCAAACTACTGTCTTTCCTCCTAGCAAATAAACTGAAATCAGGAAACAAAAAATGGAAATAAACTCTAAAAGCTTACTTCCATTTTAAGACATTTATATTATTTGCACCGTGCTCTTCTTAAAACGATTGTCGTCTGACAAGAGTTGTAGAAACCTCTACAGATTTTCTTTTATCTCCATTGATAATCGCAAGAACTCCATCAATCATTTCTTTTGCTAACTGACTATAATCTGGAGAAATGGTTGATAATGCAGGTGTATAATATTGTGCTATCGGAATGTTGTCAAACCCTACAATAGCTAATTGGTCCGGAATCGAGATTCCTTTTTCGTAACATGCCCGAATAATTCCTTGAACTTTTTCATCCCCAGAGACAAATATGATATCTGGTATATTCGTATCTGTTAAATTTTCCATCGCATAATCATACACCGATTCAATCGTTGCTAATCCATACACAACTTCTAAAGCAATATCATATTTTTTCTCTTTTACAAAAGTACGAGCACCCTTCTCACGATCTTTATTGACAAGTGACTCTCCACCCATTAGCAACCACATATTCCGGAGCTCTTTCTCAGATACTGCTCCCATTAATTCGAACATAGCTTGGAAATCATTATTTGAAACATAAATAACACCCTCCGTTTGAGATTTCCCAAAAACAATAAAAGGCATATTATTTTTCTTTAAATATTGAATTCTACTATCATCTTTACCTTCATAAAAGACAATAACTCCATCGACTAAACTTCCAGTACTTGAAATAATAGAATCCTTAATTGAATCCCCTTCACCAAAATACTCGACGATTGCATTAACTCCCATTTCTTTACAAGTTTGTAAAACCTTATCCAATAGTGTCTGGAACCAGATTAATGGGAAGGACTCCATCTTCTTGACTGAAATGAGAATATTCGTTGTTTCTTTCTTAGTCAGATTTTGTGCATACGCATTTGGAATATAAGACAGTTCATCAATTACCTTCATCACAGACTGGTAAGTTTCTGATCTAACTCCATCACCACCATTGATAACACGGGAAACAGTCTTTGGAGAGACCCCTGAAATGCGCGCAATATCATAAATAGTAGCCTTTCTCTTAAACTTTTCCATCCTTACTCCTTATAAATTTAATTTTTCGATAACTATACTAATTGTCATTATTGATGCATTCTGTTCACTCGAAATCTTAAGAGTTCACTTTTATATCCAAGCACTTCAAAATATCTGATGATCATCGCTTGAATAAATGCGTAAGATATTGGAATGCCACATAATTCTATCAAATATAATTCAGTGAGACAATTCATTTCTTTTAGTTCTTGATCTATTTGATTAATGTAACTTTCTAACATTGGCATTAGCTTTTCTTTGAAAATTACTTTTTTCATTATTTGATCCATTGGAAGATGAAATGCCCATACCCATTCGCACAACTCGTGAAATGTATGAATATAACATTCATTTTCTAGGCATTCTTTATTATAATATCGAATGCTTCCATTATCAAAATTTATCTTGCATACTTTCATCCCAAAATAACTCCTCTATCAATCCAACATTAGGATTTTCACATTCGATGTCTCTCTAACGAATTCTTAACCATCTAAAAAAGAGCAAGGATTCCCCCTGCTCTTTCATCCGTAATCAACTAATCTCTTCAACATAAATGACGCCTGGAAGATTAGAAAGTTCTTCCATAAGTCGAAGATGTTCAAAGCTTCCAGCTAATTCTAACGTTACAAAAGAAGCAATTTTCTTCTCAGGTACATCGAAATACTGGATTCGACTTTGATTGACTTCTCCAAATGCAGTCCTTGAGTCAGTAATTCGAATTCGATTTTCTGCACAATAGACTAATACACGATTATAAGATTCCGTAGAATTGACTACAATATACAGTTCAACGACTCGAGAGCGCTTTTGCAGATACATCTTTAACGGTTGGAACATGGATATCACACCCCAAATAGAGACAGCTACTAAAATTGCTCCCTTATAAAAGCCGACTCCAATTGCGAGTCCTATCCCTGCAGAGCCCCAAATACCTGCCGCAGTTGTTAACCCTGTAACTTTTTTCTTTTCGGTGACAAGGATCGTCCCAGCTCCTAAGAAACCGACTCCCGAAACAACCTGTGCTCCTAATCTGGTCGGATCTCCTGTCCCAAATTTATAAGAAACAAATTCATTAGTCATCATGATTAAACACGCCGCAACACATACGATGCTATGCGTTCTAATTCCTGCTGGTTGCGATTTACTACCTCGCTCCATGCCAATAATCATTCCTGCAATCAAAGACAATGCAATTCGGATAAAAATATCTGTATTCGTTAATTCAATACCTGATGTAACCATAATTATTTTCTAGTTGTTTTGCCACGTCTTTGTGTGAAGTAAAGTACTGTTGAAGAAATAATCATCAATACAATTGTATATACAAAGACAAGTGCTTGTGCATTTGATGTTGCTGTTTCATCCCCAGCTGAACGGATAGTAATACCTAAAGGTTGAGCTAATGGATGATATAAGAATACAGATAAGTCGAAGTCTGTTAATAGAGAGTTAAAGTTTAGAGCAATAACTGAAAGTACTACCGGTAAAATAAACGGAATAATAACCTTCATCATCGTATAGAATGATGAAGCTCCCATACTACGAGCTGCATCTTCCATCTCATCATCAACGCTAAACAAAATAGCACGAACCATACGATAAGAGAATGGAATTTTCACAATAATATAGGCAATTAGTAAGATTACAAATGTTCCCACAAGAATTTGGTTAAATACAAGTGGTTGTGGTTGGTTAAATGTAAATAGTAAACTGATTGCTAATAAAGTACTTGGTAATAACCAAGGTAATAACGCACCATATTCAAAGAATGAGTCAAAGCGAGCTTTATGCTTACGAACCACACGTGCAAATACAACTGCAAGAACTGTTGCAGTGATAGCTGCAAGAATAGAATATACAAAGCTGACTAAGAATGGTGAGAACGCAACACTATTACTGAAGAATTGGTGATAGTTTTCTAGAGTAAAGTTAGCGAATGATAAGTTACCTGTTTGAATTGCCACTGGATCAGTGAATGAGTACAAGACAATGAAAATTAAAGGTAACATGAACACTACGAATAAAGCGTATGCCACGATATGTGCAATGATATTCCATGGTTTTGAAGTAATCTTTTGTTTTTTCAAAGGCGCTTTTGTTTTAGAAATTGAAATATAATTTCCGCCTTTTTCAATCTTATTCATGATACTTAATAAGATTGTTGTTGCAATCCCTAGGACAATCGCAAGTAATGCAGCAAGGTCACGAGAGTTCCCCATCCCTGCAAATGTGATAATCATCGGGTTAATTGTTTGGAATTGTTTACCCCCTACAATCATTGGAGCCGCAACTGCTGATAGCCCACTTAAGAAGATCATAATTGTTAAGGCAAATAATGTTGGCGTTAATGTTGGTAAAACAATTTTTCTGAATACAGTAAATGGTTTTGCCCCCATATTACGCGCTGCTTCAATAGTATGATAATCGACACCACGAATGGTATTTGTTAAGAACAATGTATGGTTAGCTGTACCTGAGAAGGTCATAATGAATAATACAGCACCATATCCCACAAACCAGTTAGGATCAAGGTTTGGTAGGAAGTTTTGAAGAATTCTTGTAATCATTCCATAAGGGCCGTATACGAATTTATACCCTGTTGCAAGAACCACACCACCATAAATTAAAGATGTCATATATCCAAGTTTTAAAATCTTGGCACCTTTAATATCGAAGTATTCTGTGAACAATACACAAAGAAGGCCGACTACGTTAACTGTAATAATTAACGAGAATGCTAGTTTAAAACTGTTCATAATACTTTGAATTGCACGTGGTGATTTAAGTACACGATTAACAGCATCTAGCGAGAATTGTCCATCTTTGACAAACACATTCACAACCAAATCAAAGTTTGGATAAATAATAAACGTTACGAGGAACCAGATTAGCCCTATACGAATGAGCCAATCTTTCCAATTTAACTTATGACGCATGTTGTACCTCCCTAATATTGCACGACATCTGAAGGTGTAATATAAAGTTCCACATTTTCCCCTACAGATTTGATTGCAAATTGACTATCAATACGTGTCACGTTTAACACTTGATGATCAGACACTTGGACAGTGTAACGAACTGTTACACCTGAAAATTCTGTATCAATAATTGTTCCTTTTAGAACAACATCACCTTCAGTTTCACGTTTGAAACGAATTTTTTCTAAGCGAATATATCCTTTTTTATCCTCTAAAGGAACGTTAGGATTGTTTTCTAAAATCTCATGAACTGTTTCTTCAGAAAGGACATTAATATCTCCAATAAAGTCACAAACAAATTCTGTTTTAGATTGATGGTAGATTTCAGGAGGTGTTCCCACTTGTTCGATGAATCCATTGTTAAATACAGCGATTCTATCTGACAATGTCAATGCCTCTTCTTGGTCGTGAGTAACGTACAATGTTGTAATTCCTAGGTCTTTTTGTAGACGTTTCAATTCTTTTCTTAAGTCTACACGTAATTTAGCATCCAAGTTAGAAAGTGGTTCATCAAGACAGAGAATTTTTGGTTCTAATACTAACGCACGAGCTAGTGCCACACGTTGTTGTTGTCCACCTGATAATTCTGATACATTACGTTTTAATTGTTGGTCAGAAATTTTAATTTTTGCTGCTACAGCTGCTACTTTAGCTTTAATTACATCTGGAGCTACTTTTTTCACTTTCAAACCAAACGCAATATTATCAAAAACCGTCATTGTTGGGAATAATGCATAAGATTGAAACACAATTCCGATTCCACGTTTTTCAGGTTCTAGTTTAGTAACATCTTTACCATTTACTTCAATACGACCTGCTGATGGATCTAAAAATCCAACTAATGCACGTAAAGTTGTTGATTTTCCGCATCCAGAAGGTCCTAAGAATGTAAAGAACTCCCCTTCGTTAATTTCCAAATTCAAATTATCAATCGCAATAAAATCACCGTATTTAATTTGAATGTTATCAAATTTAATCATAT
>CAKAPS010000023.1:0-19729 GCA_916719965.1 uncultured Streptococcus sp. | reverse complement strand
CAAATTGTGTATACATTTGAAAGGAGGAACCAATAGTGATTCAAACAGAAACTCGACTAAAAGTGGCTGACAACTCAGGCGCTCGTGAAGTGTTAACAATTAGAGTTCTAGGCGGATCTGGCCGCAAAACAGCTAATATCGGTGACGTAATCGTTGCATCCGTTAAACAAGCAACACCAGGTGGAGTTGTTAAAAAAGGGGATGTCGTTAAAGCTGTAATCGTTCGTACTAAATCAGGTGCACGTCGTAAAGACGGTTCATACATTAAGTTCGACGAAAATGCATGTGTAATCATTCGTGATGACAAGAGCCCTCGTGGAACACGTATCTTTGGACCAGTTGCACGTGAATTACGTGACAACAACTACATGAAGATCGTTTCATTAGCTCCAGAAGTATTATAATTCTCATCAAAATCGAAGGAGGTGTAACACATGCACGTAAAAACTGGTGATATCGTAAAAGTAATCTCAGGTAAAGACAAAGGTAAAGAAGGAAAAATCTTAAAGAGCTTTCCTAAAAAAGACCGTGTAGTCGTTGAAGGTGTTAACATTGTTAAGAAACATCAAAAACCATCTCAAGCGAACCAAACAGGGGGAATCGTTGAAGTGGAAGCTCCAATTCATGTTTCAAACGTAATGTTCGTAGACCCAACTACAGGTAAAGCAACTCGTACAGGCTTTAAAGTAGAAAACGGTGAAAAGGTACGCGTACCTAAAGGTCGTAACAAAGCATAATTCAGTAATTTGAGGAAGGAGGACCATCCTGCATGAATCGCTTAAATGCAAAATACAAAAACGAAGTAGTACCTTCATTAGTTGAGAAATTTAACTACAAATCAATTATGGAAGTACCAAAAGTAGAAAAAATCGTTATTAATATGGGTGTTGGTGATGCAACATCTAACGCTAAAAACTTAGAAAAAGCAGTTGAAGAGTTAACATTAATCTCTGGTCAAAAACCAGTTGTAACAACTGCGAAGAAATCAATCGCTGGTTTCCGTTTACGTGAAGGTATGCCAATCGGAACTAAAGTTACTCTACGTGGTGAACGTATGTATGACTTCTTAGACAAGTTAGTAACAGTTTCATTACCTCGTGTACGTGACTTCCGTGGGATTTCTAAAAAATCTTTTGATGGACGCGGTAACTACACATTAGGTGTTAAAGAACAATTAATCTTCCCAGAAATTGACTACGATCGCGTAGACAAAGTTCGTGGTATGGATATTGTTATCGTAACAACAGCTAATACAGACGAAGAAGCAAAAGAATTATTAACTCAACTTGGAATGCCTTTCCAAAAATAAAAATAAAACTCACAGGAGGCGAGTAGTTTGGCTAAAAAATCAATGATCGCAAAGAACAAACGTCCAAAAAAATATTCAACTCAAGAATATACTCGTTGTGAACGTTGTGGTCGACCACATTCAGTTTATCGTAAATTCAAACTTTGCCGTATTTGTTTACGTGAGCTTGCCTATAAAGGGCAAATCCCAGGAATGAAGAAAGCAAGTTGGTAATCATTACTACTTGATAAAGGAGGTACTCATTAATGGTTATGACAGATCCAATCGCGGATTTCTTAACTCGTATTCGTAACGCGAACATGGTTCGTCACGAATCACTAGAAGTTCCGTCATCAAACATGAAAGTTGCTATTGCAAACATCTTAAAATCTGAAGGATTCATCAAAGACTTCTCAGTTGAAGAAGATGGTAAACAAGGCATCATGAAAGTGTTCTTGAAATATGGAAAAAATAACGAACGTGTAATTACAGGATTGAAACGTATTTCTAAACCTGGTTTACGTGTTTATGCTAAAACAGGTGAAGTTCCTAAAGTGTTAAACGGTTTAGGAATCGCTATTGTATCAACATCTGAAGGTGTTATTACAGACAAAGAAGCAAGAGCTAAAAACGTAGGTGGAGAAATTCTAGCATACGTTTGGTAATCTAGAAAACAAGGAGGTGCAGCCAAGTGAGCCGTATCGGTAATAAACCAGTCGTTATTCCTGCTGGAGTAACAGTAGACGTTAAGGACCATACAGTAACAGTTAAAGGTCCTAAAGGTGAATTAAGTTATACATTTAACCAAAACATTTCTTTAGAACAACGCGAAGGTGAAGTAGTATTCACTCGTCCAGATGATTCAAAAGAAAACAAAACAATCCACGGAACAACTCGCGCAGTTTTCAACAACATGGTAGTTGGTGTTACTGAAGGATTCCAAAAAGAATTGGAATTAATCGGGGTTGGGTATCGTGCTCAATTACAAGGTAAAAAACTTGTATTAAACGTTGGATATTCTCATCCAGTGGAGTTCACTCCAGAAGAAGGAGTAGAAATCGAAGTTCCTTCTAATACAAAAGTAATCGTTAAAGGTTATGACAAACAAAAAGTTGGCGAATTAGCTGCTAACATTCGTGGCGTACGTCCTCCAGAACCTTATAAAGGTAAAGGAATTCGTTACGTTGATGAATTTGTACGTCGTAAAGAAGGTAAAACAGGTAAATAATTTTAGTGATTATTTACCTTTTGTTGCGCTTATCGCAGCATGATTAATTAATAAGAGGTGAAAATTGTGATTACAAAACCAGACAAAAATAAAGTGCGTCAAACTCGTCACGCACGTGTTCGTCGTAAAATCTCTGGTACTGCTGAGTGCCCACGCTTGAACGTTTTTCGTTCTAACAAAAACATCTACGCTCAATTAATTGATGACGTAGCGGGTGTGACGCTAGCAAGTGCCTCTACTTTAGATACTAATGTAGAAAACGGAACAAAAACTGAGGAAGCTTCTGCTGTAGGTAAATTAATTGCAGAACGCGGACTTGAAAAAAATATTAAAGAAGTAGTCTTTGACCGTGGTGGATACTTATACCATGGACGTGTAAAAGCTTTAGCTGAAGCTGCACGTGAAAATGGACTAGTATTCTAGGAAAAGGAGGATCCACATTTCATGGTTAATATTGATGCAAGAAACTTAGAATTAGAAGATCGTGTTGTTGCGATTAACCGCGTTACAAAAGTTGTAAAAGGTGGACGTCGTTTACGTTTTGCTGCTTTAGTAGTTGTCGGTGACCATAATGGACATGTTGGTTTCGGTACTGGTAAAGCTCAAGAAGTACCAGAAGCTATTCGTAAAGCTATTGAAGATGCTAAGAAAAACCTTATTGAAGTTCCAACTAGTGGTTCTACAATTCCTCACGAAGTTATCGGTCGCTTCTGCGGTGGTAACGTATTGTTAAAACCAGCTCAAGCCGGTTCAGGAATTGCAGCAGGTGGACCAGTTCGTGCCGTTGTTGAATTAGCAGGTATTTCAGACGTAACTTCAAAATCTTTAGGTTCAAACACACCAGTTAACATGGTTCGTGCTACAATCGAAGGATTAAAACAATTAAAACGTGTTGAAGATGTTGCTGCATTACGTGGCAAATCAGTTGAAGAACTTTTAGGATAAGGAGGACATTAAAATGGCAGAATTAAAGATTACTTTAAAGAAAAGCTTGATTGGACGTCCTCAAAACCAAATCGATACTTGTAAAGCATTAGGCTTAACAAAAATTCGTTCAACAGTTGTTAAACCAGCTAACGTAGCTATCAAAGGCATGGTTAACACAGTTTCACATTTAGTGGATGTTGAGGAAGTTTAATTTAAAACTTATAAGAGGAGGTGCCCAGAACATGAAACTTCATGAATTACAACCAGCTGAAGGTTCTCGTAAAGAACGTAACCGTGTTGGTAGAGGTCAAGGTTCAGGAAATGGTAAAACTGCTGGACGCGGAAGCAAAGGACAAAAAGCTCGTTCAGGCGGTGGCGTTAGATTAGGATTCGAAGGTGGACAAACTCCATTATTCCGTCGTATTCCAAAACGTGGTTTCCAAAATATTAATCGTAAAGAATATGCAGTTGTAAATCTTGGAACATTAAATCGTTTTGAAGATGGTCAAGAAGTAACTGCAGCTGTACTAGTTGAGGCTGGTATCGTTAAAAACGAAAAAGACGGTATCAAAGTGTTAGCTAATGGTAAACTTGAACGCAAGTTAACTGTAAAAGCAAATAAATTCTCGCAAGCAGCAAAAGAAGCTATTGAAGCTGCAGGTGGAACTGTAGAGGTGATCTAATGTTCACTCTACTAAAGAATGCTGTTCAAATGAAAGATATTAGAAAACGTCTGTTATTTACATTGTCGATTCTAATTATCTTTCGTATTGGATCACAAGTTACTGTTCCTGGTGTAAATGCTGGTGCGATTCAGACATTTGCAACTACAGGGATTTTCGGATTGTTAAATACATTTAGTGGTGGGGCTTTATCGAACTTCTCATTGTTCTCAATGGGAGTTTCGCCTTATATCACTGCATCCATTGTTGTCCAATTGTTACAAATGGATATTCTACCAACGTTTGTTGAGTGGTCTAAACAAGGGGAAGTTGGTCGTCGTAAATTAAATTCGGCAACACGTTATTTAACAATTTTAATTGGATTTTTCCAAGCTTATGCAATTTCTTTTGGATTTAATGTGTGGTCAAACTATGGGTTAATTAACAACCCAGGGATCAAAACATTCTTAATGATTGCACTTGTGTTAACAGCTGGTTCCATGTTCCTAACATGGTTGGGAGATATGATTACCGTTAAGGGGATTGGTAACGGGGTTTCCGTTCTAATCTTCGCAGGTATTGTAGCAAGAATGCCACATGATATTTATGAATTCTATGTAAATCAAATTAAAGGTCGTACAGACACTGACTTTTATCGTGCAGTAGGATTCACAGTTGCATTAATCGTAGCGATTGTTTTAGTCGTTATGTTAGTAGTATATATTGAACAAGCGCAACGTCGCTTACCAATCTCATACTCAAAACGTGCAACTGGTTCAAGTGAAACATCTTGGTTACCTTTAAAAATCAACTCTGCAGGGGTAATTCCGGTTATCTTTGCTAGTTCATTTATGACATTGCCATCAACTATTTTAAGTTTGTATGCAAAAGATCATAGTGAATCTGGCTGGTACCAACTTGCCACTAACATTTTTGATTTTTCAAAACCTGCTGGTGCAACATTATACACAGTGTTAATTGTTGTATTTACATTTTTCTATGCTTTCGTTCAAGTCAACCCAGAGAAAGTAGCAGAAAACTTACAAAAATCAAGCGGATATATTTTAAGTGTCCGTCCAGGTAAAGATACAGAACAATTTGTTTCAGGTACTTTACTACGATTAAGTACAGTTGGTGCTCTTTATCTTGGTGGTATTTCAATTCTTCCGATGGTAGCTTCAGCATTATGGAACTTACCACGAGGATTGATGCTTGGTGGTACAAACCTTCTAATCGTTGTTGGGGTAGCGTTAGAGTTAAGCCGACAAATTGAAGGACGTACAATCAAACGTAAGTATAAAGGATTTATTGAGGAATAATGGGAGAAATTGACAAGATGCAGCAATGCGTTTTGTCAGTTCTTCAGTTATGATTCTAGGAGGCAACTATGAACATTATCTTAATGGGTCTACCTGGTGCAGGTAAAGGTACTCAAGCAGAAAAAATCGTTGCTACATACGGAATTCCACATATTTCAACAGGAGATATGTTCCGTGCTGCTATGCAACAAGAAACTGAATTAGGTCTAAAAGCGAAATCATTCATGGATAAAGGCGAATTAGTACCTGATGAAGTTACAAACGGCATTGTAAAGGAACGTTTACAACAAGCCGATACAGAAAAAGGATTCTTATTGGACGGTTTCCCACGTACTCAAGCACAAGCGGAAGCACTTGATAAAATCTTAGCGGAATTAAACCGCTCAATCGATGCAGTGATTAACATCGAAGTAAACCCAGACATCTTAATGGAACGTCTAACAGGAAGAATTATTTGTCGTAACTGTGGTGCTACTTACCACAAAACAAATAATCCACCTAAAGTAGAAGGTACATGTGATCGTTGTGGTTCTCATGATTTCTATCAACGTGAAGACGACAAACCTGAAACAGTGGAAAATCGAATTCAAATTAACATTGAACAATCAAAACCAATCTTAAACTACTATAATGCAAAAGGCTTATTACGTAATGTTGATGGAGAAAGCGGCATTGACAATCTCTTCAAAACAATTCAATCAATTATGGGCGAACCTCGCTAGGAACTGCCTGTTATCTTGCAATTATGGTAGCTAAAATGGTATACTTAGAAAGTTAGATAACGGTAGAAGTCCGTCAAATAATCCGTAAAAACTTTTTACAAGTAAGGAGGATGAGACATGGCAAAGGAAGACGTAATTGAAATTGAAGGTATTGTTAATGAAACATTACCGAATGCGATGTTCAAGGTCGAACTTGAAAACGGTCATGAGGTTTTAGCGCATGTATCTGGAAAAATCCGGATGCACTACATTAAAATTTTACCGGGCGATAAAGTAACGGTTGAATTATCACCGTACGACTTAACGCGCGGAAGAATCACGTATCGCTTTAAATAATGGACTCCGTTAATGAAATAGAGGAGGGAACTTAAATGAAAGTTAGAGCATCAGTAAAACCAATTTGCGAAAAATGTAAAGTAATTAAACGCAATGGTAAAGTTATGGTGATTTGTCAAAATCCCAAACATAAACAACGTCAAGGATAATATATAAGGAGGTACTCATTAGTATGGCTCGTATTGCAGGTGTGGATATTCCACGTGAAAAACGTGTTGTTATTTCTTTAACCTATATTTACGGTATCGGTATTACTACTTCAAAACAAATCTTAGCAGCTGCTAACGTTAGTGAAGATACTCGTGTTCGCGATTTATCGAACGATGAGTTAGACCGTATCCGTGCTGAAGTGGATAAACTAAAAATTGAAGGTGACTTACGTCGTGAAGTGAACTTAAACATCAAACGCTTGATGGAAATTGGTTCATACCGTGGAGTTCGCCACCGTCGTGGTTTACCAGTTCGTGGTCAAAATACAAAAAATAATGCTCGTACTCGTAAAGGCCCAGCTAAGGCTATTGCAGGTAAGAAAAAATAATTTAGAGAAGAAGGAGGTTAATTCTTCATGGCAAAGAAAGTTGTACGCAAACGCCGCGTGAAAAAGAATATTGAATCTGGTGTAGCACACATCCGTTCAACATTTAATAATACAATTGTTATGATTACAGACGTTCATGGTAATGCTGTTTCATGGTCTTCTGCAGGTGCTTTAGGATTTAAAGGTTCTAAAAAATCAACACCATTTGCTGCTCAAATGGCTGCTGAATCTGCTGCAAAAGGTTCAATGGAGCATGGAATGAAAACTGTAGAAGTTTCTGTTAAAGGTCCTGGTTCAGGTCGTGAAGCTGCTATTCGTTCATTACAAGCTACTGGATTAGAAGTGACAGCAATTCGTGACGTAACACCAATCCCTCATAATGGATGTCGTCCTCCAAAACGCCGTCGTGTGTAATGGATTGTTATTGTTGAATTTTGTCGGACAATCGCACATTGAACGTACGTTTTGAAAGGGGTAAAAAACATGATCGAAATTGAAAAACCAAAAATTGAAACGATCGAAATCAGCGAAGATGCAAAGTTTGGTAAATTCGTTGTTGAGCCACTTGAACGCGGTTATGGTACTACCTTAGGGAACTCATTACGCCGAATCTTATTATCGTCACTCCCTGGTACTGCAGTAACAGATATCCAAATGGATGGCGTTTTACATGAATTTTCAACAATAGATGGCGTGGTTGAAGACGTAGCTGCAATCATTTTAAACATTAAAAAAATTGCATTGAAGTCTTTCACTGAAGATGAAAATAAAGTATTAGAAATTGATGTTAAAGGTCCAGCGGTAGTAACTGCAGGCGATATCAAACATGATAGCGACATTCAAGTTCTAAACCCTGATTTATATATTTGTACAGTAGCTGAAGGGTATCACTTCCATGTTCGTATGAACGCTAAAAATGGTCGTGGATATGTTCGCTCTGAGTACAATAAATCTGATAATATGCCAATTGGTGTAATTCCAATTGATTCTATTTATACTCCGATTAGTAAAGTGAACTACCAAGTCGAAAACACTCGTATTGGTCAAAAAAATATTTATGATAAACTAACTCTTGATGTATGGACAGATGGTTCAATTGCTCCTCAAGATGCTGTTAGTTTAGCGGCTCGTATCTTAACTGAGCACTTAAATATCTTTGTTAATTTAACAAATGAAGCACATCCTATGGAAATCATGGTCGAAAAAGAAGAAACTCAAAAAGAACGTCTTCTTGAAATGACTATTGAAGAACTAGATTTATCAGTTCGTTCATATAACTGCTTAAAACGTGCTGGAATTAACACAGTACATGAATTAACAAGCAAGTCTGAAGCGGAAATGATCAAAGTTCGTAACTTAGGTCGTAAATCGCTTGAAGAAGTGAAACAAAAATTAATCGATTTAAATTTAGACTTACGTCGTGAAGACTAATAGAAACTCTTAAGAAGGAGGAATATTAAAAATGGCTTATCGTAAATTAGGACGTACAAGTTCACAACGTAAAGCGTTATTACGTGACTTGACAACTGACTTAATTATTAACGAACGTATCGTTACAACTGAAGCTCGTGCTAAAGAAATCCGTTCTACTGTAGAAAAAATGATTACTTTAGGTAAACGTGGTGACTTACATGCTCGCCGTCAAGCAGCTGCATTTGTACGTAACGAAGTAGCAGATGTTCGTGAAGAAGGCGAATCAATCGTTGTTGAAACAGCGTTACAAAAATTATTTAATGATTTAGCATCACGTTACAGCGAACGTCAAGGTGGATACACTCGTATTCTTAAAACTGAACCTCGTCGTGGCGATGCTGCACCAATGGTTATCATTGAATTAGTTTAATAAACATTCAATCGAACACTTTTCGATGGTTGAAAAGAGCGTCATGATGGTAATAATCATCTTGCTTATAAGATGGAAAGTCTGGGGCTACTGAAAAGGTAGCCTTATTCTTTCTCAGATTATTTAGTCTAGCTCGTTGTTTTCCCGCCAAGTTTTTGGCGGGGGAGCACTTCATCATGAAAAAGTGTGTTTTTTTATTTATACATATTTTTATACATACATAGGAAAAGGGAAAGGGGTGTCCCCGTTGCAATCAACAATTATTGAGTTAAATAATATTCATTACCGTTATCACGAAGAAGATGCTAGAGAAGCTCTAGCTGGAGTTTCTTTAAAGGTTAACCGTGGGGAGTGGTTAGCGATTATCGGCCACAATGGTTCTGGGAAATCAACACTAGCAAAAGTCATGAATGGTCTTATCGAAGCGGGAAGTGGAGAAGTATTCATTAATGGCGTTCTTTTAAATGATGAAACGGTATACGACGCTAGACGCGCAGTTGGAATGGTATTCCAAAATCCTGATAATCAATTTGTTGGGACAACGGTGGAAGACGACATCGCTTTCGGGTTAGAAAATATCGGATTGCCTCGAGAGGAAATGCTAGAACGTGTGACACGTGTTCTTGAGATGGTAAAAATGAGCGACTTCAGAACGAAGGAACCTGCACGACTCTCAGGAGGTCAAAAACAACGGGTTGCGATTGCTGGGGTAACAGCACTAGAACCTTCAGTGATTATTTTGGATGAAGCCACTTCAATGCTGGATCCAAAAGGTCGTATGGAAGTTATTGCGACGATTCAAAAGTTGCATAAAGAAAAGAATATTACGGTTATTTCGATTACGCATGATTTAGATGAAGCGGCGCAAGCAGACCGTATTGTGTTAATGGAACAAGGTCAAATTCAACAAATTGGAACTCCTGAAGAAATCTTCAAATTAGGTACGAAGCTTGTTGAAAAGGGACTCGATGTGCCGTTTGCAGAGAAATTAATCGAAGTACTTCGCGAAAAGGGATTGGAAGTTCCTGAAGCGTATCTTGATGAAGAAGGGTTGGTGGAATGGTTATGGACATCCGTTTTAACGAAGTAAATTTCGCATACCAAGCAAACACACCTTTTGAGACACGTGCGCTATTTGATGTGAACTTTAATATTCCATCAGGGAAATACACGGCTATTATCGGACATACAGGCTCTGGGAAATCGACTATTTTACAACACTTAAATGCGTTATTGAAACCAACATCTGGAACGGTAACGCTTGGGGACCGTATAGTTGATTCTGAAACAAGCAATAAAGACTTGAAGCCGCTGCGCCAAAAAGTCGGTATTGTCTTCCAATTTCCAGAATCACAACTCTTCGAAGAGACCGTTGAAAAAGATATCGCCTTTGGGCCGAAAAACTTTGGGGTTAGCGAAGAAGAGGCAAATCAGTTAGCGAAAGAAACTCTAAAAATTGTAGGACTTCCTGAAGAGGTTTTACATAAATCACCGTTTGATTTGTCTGGTGGACAAATGCGTCGTGTGGCGATTGCTGGAGTATTAGCGATGCAACCAGAAGTATTAGTCTTAGACGAACCGACAGCAGGATTAGATCCTAAAGGTCGTTTTGAGATGATGGAGATGTTTGCAAATCTGCAACGCGAAAAAGGCATTACAATCGTCCTTGTAACACACCAAATGAATGACGTTAGTGATTATGCGGATTACGTGGTTGTGTGTGAAAAGGGGACTGTGGTAAAAACTGGTACACCTGAAGAAGTATTTGCGGATGCAGCTTGGTTACAAGAAAAACAACTAGGTTTGCCTTCGACTGTTCAATTTGTCGAAAAGTTGAAAGCAAAAGGGTTTCAAACAGACGCTCGTCCAATGAACTTGGAAGCTTTAGCGGACTTACTTGTATCACATTCGAAAAACGGGGGTGACACAAGTGCTCGATAAACTTATTTTAGGTCGTTACTTACAAGGCGATTCATGGATTCATAAACTCGATCCAAGAACAAAATTAATTGGAACATTTGTATTCGTATTAGTCATCTTCTTAGCAAATAACTGGGTAACATATGGCTTATTAATCGGCTATACATTGATTGCGTTGCTCTTATCGAAGATTCCATTAGGATTCTTCTGGAAAGGGATTAAGCCATTAATTTGGGTGATTCTATTTACAGTTGCGCTTCAAATCTTATTTACAAGTGGTGGAGATGTCTACTTCCAATGGGGATTCATTCAAGTAACATCTGAGGGGATTATAAATGCAATCTTCATCTTCTTACGATTCGTTTTAATTATCTCGTTCTCAACGCTATTAACATTAACAACCGCACCATTGCAATTAACGGATGCGATTGAAGCAGTGATGAAACCATTAGCAGTTGTAAAATTCCCAGTGCATGAAGTGGCATTAATGTTATCTATTGCACTGCGTTTTGTACCAACATTAATGGACGAAGCACAAAAAATTATGAACGCGCAACGAGCTCGTGGGGTTGATTTTGGAGAAGGAAATCTCTTCGAACAAATGAAGGCGATTATTCCAATCTTAATTCCGCTGTTTGTCAGCTCATTAAACCGTGCGGAAGACTTGGCAACAGCCATGGAAGCACGTGGATACCAAGGCGGAGACGGACGTAGTAAGTACCGTGTTCTGAACTATGAAATGCGTGATGCCATTGCAGGATTATCTCTTGTGGCTGTAACAATTTTATTATTTGTATTAAAAGCATAAAAAAATAAGGAGCTTGACTTGTCAAGCTCTTTTTTGAAAGAAGGGAAAAGGATGCAGCGATATAAACTCGTAATTCAATATGACGGTACGCCGTACGTTGGATTTCAAGTGCAAGAGAATGGGAATAGCATTCAAGCAGAACTGAATAAAGCCTTGAAGAAGATGACAAAGGGTCAATACATTCCTGTTAGTGGCTCTGGTCGTACAGATTCTGGAGTGCATGCCAACGGTCAAGTGGTTCATATCGACTATCCAAAAACGATTGAAGCAGCTTCTCTTATTCGTGCGATGAACAGTTTATTGCCAACGTCGATTCGGATTGTTTCGGCAGAGGCAGTGTCGGATGACTTTCACGCGCGCTATAGTGTGACTGGCAAACGTTATATTTATAAAGTAACGACGGCTGCTGTTCAGAGTCCATTTCGTCGTCAATATGAGCTGCATCACCCATTCAAGACTGATGTAGAACGCATCAATAAGGCCTTTGAAACGGTGATTGGAGAACACGACTTCACAAGTTTTTGCTCGACTAAAAGCGATAAAGACTCTAAAGTACGAGTGGTCACAAAAGCAGAAGTGGCTCGTCACGGCGACGAATTAATCTTCACGTTTGAAGGAAAAGGGTTCCTCTACAATATGGTTCGCATTCTTGTAGGAACTGCGCTTCAAATTGGAGATGGTTTACGAGAAGTCGAAGAGATGAAGCAAATTTTGGAAGCGATGGACCGAAATGCAGCTGGGCCTACAGCACCTGCTCATGGATTGTACTTAGATGAAGTGTTTTATAAGAATTTCAGCTAGAAATATGATAGGATGAAGATAGTTATTTTAAAAGGAGTGTCAATATGGTATTAAAAGCTTTCGACAAAAACTTAGAAAAATACGCTAAATTATTAATCTCAACAGGGATTAACGTGCAACCAGGTCACACAGTGAATATTGTGATTGACGTAGACCAAGCACCTTTAGCTCGTTTATTAGTAAAAGAAGCTTACGCACACGGAGCAAGCGAAGTAATCGTATCATGGGCTGACGATTTCGTAGGCCGTGAACGCTTATTACACGCTGCTGAAGACCGTATCACAAACGTTCCAGAATACCGTGTAGCAGAAATGAACTACTTATTAGAAAAGAAAGCAAGCCGCTTAAACGTTCGTTCAGCTGACCCAGATGCATTCGCTGGCGTTTCAGCAGAACGTCTACAACAATCAACAAAAGCATTAAGCCTTGCCTTAAAACCATTACGTACAGCAACACAAGCCAACAAAGTGAGCTGGACAGTAGCATCAGCAGCTGGTAAAGAATGGGCGAAGAAAGTATTCCCTAATGCAGCAACTGATGAAGAAGCAGTAGATTTATTATGGGATCAAATCTTCAAAACTTGCCGTGTTTATGCTGATGATCCAGTGGCAGCATGGAAAGAACACGAAGAAAAATTAGATGCTAAAGCAGCTATTTTAAACAAAGAACAATTCGTAAAATTACACTACACTGCACCAGGAACAGACTTAACTCTTGGAATGCCTAAAAACCATGTTTGGGAAAGTGCTGGAAGCTTGAACGCTCAAGGAGAACACTTCATCGCAAACATGCCAACAGAAGAAGTCTTCTCAGCTCCTGACTTCCGCGTAGCTGAAGGATATGTATCAAGTACAAAACCATTAAGCTACAACGGAAACATTATCGAAGGGATCAAAGTAACTTTCAAAGACGGTCAAATCACAGAAGTTTCTGCTGAAAAAGGCGACAAAGTAATGAAAGACTTAGTATTTGAAAATAATGGTGCTCGTGGATTAGGTGAAGTAGCGTTAGTAAGTGACCCATCACCAATCTCACAATCAGGCATTACATTCTTCAACACATTATTTGATGAAAATGCATCAAACCACTTAGCAATCGGTTCTGCTTATGCAACAAGTGTTAAAGGTGGAGAAAACTTCGAAACTGAAGAAGAATTAAGAGAAGCTGGATTAAACCGTGCTGATGTTCACGTAGACTTCATGATCGGTGGACCAGAAATGAACGTTGACGGTATCCGTGAAGACGGTACTGTTGTTCCAATCTTCCGTAACGGAGACTGGGCTATCTAGTTCAATGAATTGAAAAGTATAAAAGGAACGAACTTTGAGAGAAGTTCGTTCCTTTTTTGTTGTTCTATAAGAAAAACTAATACAACTATAAGAAAATTCAATTGGTAAAAACTTCACAAGGAAGGTACAATAAAAACAGAGGAATCCTTATAAAGTTCGTAATAATTCAATGAGTTCTAAGATGTTTTGCGAATATGTTTCGTTTGGACGATAGGCAACTCCGATTGGGAAGAATCCATTTTTATCGATGAGGGGAATCCATACGAGTTCATCATCTGAATAAAATTCTTTATATTCCAGTGCCATGATGCAAACGGAGTTAAAGGTTGCAAGACTGGCGAGTAGTACTTCCCAGTTGTCGTCTACGTAAACGATATTCGGTTCAAAGCCAAAATGTCTAGAGCGTTGGTGTAATAATTTCCCAAGCATAAAGTGTTCGGATAAGGTGCTAAAACGTTCCTCCTTTAAATCTTCAAAGGTAACAGAGTCTCTCGAAGCTAGGGGATGATCTTTAGGAACGACAAGACTCGCTTGATAACCAACGAAATGTTGTTGGAACGGTTCAATCACAATATTGGACTCAATCTTTGGAAATGAGAGAACACCAAGGTCGATTTCTTCATTCACTAGTGCAGTTTGTAGCTCACGCGAACCGCCTTGTACCATCGTTAAGTGAATCGAAGGATGCGACATCATAAAACGCGAGAACTCAGGCATTAATTTGATCGCAAAAAGTGTCGGTAGCCCAATTCGAATTGTTTCTTTTTGAGGTTGATTGAGCTCATGAATTTGAGCCACAGTTCCTTCCATCAAAGAAATGATTTTCTTACCATTATCGTATAAGAGCTGTCCAGCTTCAGTCAGTCGAATACTATTGTTAGTTTGCTGAATAAAAAGCGGAGTATGTAATTCGGATTCTAATTTTTTAATGGTTTGCGAAAGGGTTGGTTGCGTAATGAATAAACTACGAGCGGCATTAGAATATCCGCCATGGTCAACGATACTTATAAAGTAGTGAAGGTGTTTAATATCCATTGGGCATCTCCTATTCTTTTAAGTGAATTGTTACACAATAATTGTAACAAAGAATAAAGACGGAAACAATAAGGTTTTTAAAACATAAAGGAGGAATTACGATGAAAATTACAATTGCAGGTGCTGGCGCCATGGGAAGTCGCTTTGGGTTAATGCTCCATCAAGCAGGGCATGAAGTGCTCCTAGTCGATGGTTGGAAAGATCATGTGGAAGCCATCCAAAAAGACGGTCTCAAGGCCAATTTTAACGGCGAAGAAGTTGTGGTGAAATTGCCAGCAGTACTTCAAAGTGAAGTGACTGAAGAGATGACGAGTGACCTAATCATTTTATTTACAAAAGCGATGCAATTAGAAGGCATGCTAACAGATTTGAAACCAGTGATTCATGATGAAACAAGAGTCCTTTGCTTACTCAATGGAATTGGACATGAAGAAGTAATTGAACAATTTGTTCCAAAAGAAGATATCTTTATCGGAAATACGATGTGGACGGCTGGAATGGAAGGCCCTGGTCGCGTGAAACTCTTCGGTAGTGGAACGGTAGCTTTGAAGAACTTGGTAGATACGCCAGAGGCAAAAGCGAATGCTGAAGAAATCGTTGAGGTGTTGAACAGCGGTGGTTTAAATGCGTCTTACTCTGAGAATATTCTATTCGCCATTTATAAGAAAGCATGTGTAAATGGAACGATGAATGGACTTTGCACCATCTTGATGAGTAATATGTATGAGTTTGGTTCTACAACGACGGCACACTTGATTGTTGAAAATATTGTGAAAGAATTTTCAGAAGTTGCAAAAAATGAAAACATTCTGTTAAATGTTTCAGAAATTGTAGATTTCATCGAAACGAATTGTTATAATCGTGAAACAATCGGGCTTCATCACCCATCGATGTATCAAGACTTAAATGAAAATAATCGTTTAACAGAAATCGACTACATCAACGGAGCGGTAGTGCGTAAAGGACAAAAATATGGCGTTCCAACACCATATTGTGAGTTTTTAACAGCATTGGTTCATTGTAAAGAACAAATTCTTGGAGCTAAATAGCTCACAGTAGAGGGGGACAAAACTATGGAAGCACAAGCAAAACAAAAAATGACGGCTTCAGTTTTTATCAATAAAATCTTAGCAGGAACAGCCCTAGGGGTTATCGTCGGACTGATTCCAAATGCCGTTCTTTCAGCAATTTTAAAACATTTTAGTCAATATCCAATCGCAGTAACGATTACGCAAATCGCGGTTATTTTCCAATTAGCAACTCCACTCATTATCGGGGGTTTAATAGCATTACAATTCGGCTTCAAACCAATGCCGATGATGGTTGTTGCAGGAGCCTGCTTCGTAGCCAGTGGGGTTGTGACGTATAATGCAGAACTTCAAAAATATGTCGGTGCTGGAACAGGGGACTTGATTAATACAATGGTCACTGCTGGTATCGCTGTGGGAATGTTAATGCTGATCAAAGATAAATTTGGTTCAACTGCCGTTGTTGCAATGCCAATCGTCGTTGGGGTGGGATCTGCATTTATCGGATTATTACTATTACCATACGTTAAAATGATTACAGCAGCCATTGGTCAAGTCATCAACGAGTTCACAACATTACAACCAATCTTGATGTCAATCTTAATCTGCTGCTCATTCGCCACATTAATCATTTCGCCAATCTCAACTGTAGCGATTGGTTTAGCAATTCAATTAAACGGTGTATCTGCCGGGGCCGCTGCTATGGGGGTTGCTGCAACAGCCGTAGCATTAGTGGTTCACTCATGGAAAGTCAATAAATCAGGGGTAACATTAGCCATCGCTCTAGGGGCAATGAAATTAATGATGCCTAACTTATTCAAATACCCAGTAATCTTGATTCCATGTTTATCAACAGCGATTATTTCAGCGATTCCAGTAGCGCTCTTCTCAGTAAGCGGTACTCCACAATCTGCAGGGTTTGGTATCGTAGGGTTAGTAGGACCGTTAGCTTCTATCGATGCTGGATTGAATGTTGCCTTAGCAGCTATTGTATGGTTCGTTGTGCCAATTGCAGCAGCGATTGCAAGCAAAATTTTATTTGAAAAAGTTCTTAAATTATACGATTCTTCTGTCGTATTCAAATTCCAAGAATAAGCACAAATTCCTATCGACTCCTTCATGCAAATTGCATGGAGGAGTTTATTTTTATTTTTGCTAGAAGATGGTACAATAAGCGTAATAGAAGGGAGTGGTCGGATGAGAATTCAACAATTAATATATTTCGAGAAAATCGTTGAAAAAGGCTCCATGAACGAAGCCGCAAAAGACTTATATGTCAGCCAACCAAGTTTATCAAAGGCCATTCGTGAGTTGGAATTAGAAATGGATATCACCCTCTTTCAACGGGGGAATACTGGAATTACATTGACGGGAGAAGGGCGTGAGTTTCTTGTCTATGCTCGCCAAGTGTTAGACCAAGTCAATTTGATGGAAGAGAAATATAAACGACAAACAAAACGGAAACGGACATTCTCCGTATCCGCGCAACACTATGCGTTTGTGGTGCATGCTTTTGTTGATTTTATTCAAAAGGAAGCAGGAGACGAATATCAATTCACGCTTCGTGAAACGGAGACTCAAAACATTTTAGAAGACATCACGAACTATAAGAGTGAGATTGGTGTCTTGTATTTGAATGATTTCAACCGCAAAGTCATGGAAAAATTATTCAAAGAAAAGAACTTAGTATTCACGCCACTCTTTACAGCGAAACCACACGTGTTCTTAAGCACACAAAATCCACTTGCAGAAAAAGAGAGCATTACTCTAGAAGAACTAGAAGATTACCCTTATTTGTCATATGAGCAAGGGGAAGAAAACTCATTCTACTTCTCAGAGGAAATCCTCAGCACGATGGAGCATAAGAAGAGTATTAAAGTTAGTGACCGTGCGACCATCTTTAACCTAATGATTGGTCTAAATGGATACACCATCAGTTCAGGGATTATTAGTAGTAAGCTAAATGATGATAAGATTGTTGCGGTGCCGCTGGACGTAGAAGATACAATGGAACTCGGAATCCTGCAACACGATCAACGCAAATTATCCAAAGAAGCAGGGCGATTCTTGCATATGCTGAAAACACATATTCAGGAATACGGCTTCGAAGTTCAAAATCTTGATTTTTAGTTCACAAAGAAGTTGAAACTATTCGGAAAATCAGGGATAATAAAAGAACGTAAGAAATGATTACTCAGTAGAAGGAGACGAATGCAAATGAGTTGGAAAGAAACAGCAAAATTATGGGAATCTTTTGAGGCACTTGAAGAAGGATTAAAAGTGCAATTACAATCAATGGATGACACACAAAAAGAGGAAGCCTTCTATACACCATTAGAGTTTGGTACTGCGGGAATGCGTGGAATTGTGGGGCCTGGGATTAATCGCATGAACACTTACACAGTGCGTCAGGCAACAGAAGGATTATCACGCTTAATTGAAAGTTACGGGGAAGAAGCGAAAAAACGTGGGGTAGCGATTGCTTACGATTCACGTCATTTTTCACCAGAATTCGCAATGGAGTCTGCACGTACTTTAGCAACTCACGGAATTAAGTCATATGTATTTGAAAGCTTACGTCCAACGCCAGAGTTATCATTTGCAGTACGTCACTTGCATACATTTGCCGGAATTATGATTACAGCTAGTCATAACCCAGCAGCTTACAACGGATATAAAGTATACGGTGAAGACGGCGGTCAAATGCCTCCAAAAGATGCGGATGCTTTAACAGCATATGTGCGCCAAGTGGCTAATCCGCTTGAACTTAAAGTGTTAGATGATGAAGCTTTAGAAGCATCAGGACTTGTAACGATTATCGGAAAAGACGTCGATGATGCGTACTTGAAAGAAATCAAAACTGTCTCTGTGAATCCAAAACTTCTTAGCGATGTGGAAGGATTATCAGTGGTTTATACACCATTACACGGTACAGGTTTAATGCTTGTTGAAAAAGCATTAGAACAAGCAAACTTCAAAGGCTTGCACGTTGTTGAAGAACAAGCAAAGCCAGATGGAGATTTCTCAACAGTTAAATCTCCAAACCCTGAAGAAGCGGGCGCATTTGAATATGCAGTAGAATTAGGGAAAAAAGTGGGTGCTGATGTATTATTAGCGACTGACCCGGATGCAGACCGTATGGGTGCAGCCGTACGCTTGCCAGATGGAAGCTACCAAGTGATTACAGGAAACCAAATCGCGGCTATCTTAGTTGATTACTTATTATACGCTCACCAACAAGCAGGAACTCTTCCAAGTAATGCGCTTGTCGTGAAATCAATCGTAAGTAGCGAACTTCCAACAGCAGTTGCTAAGAGTTATGGCGCTGAAATGATGAATGTATTAACAGGATTCAAATTCATCGCAGAACAAATCCAACATGACGAAGAAACAGGAGAGCATACGTTCATGTTCGGTTTCGAAGAAAGTTATGGCTACCTTGTGAAATCATTCGTCCGTGATAAAGATGCCGTACAAGCAGTGTTATTACTCACAGAAGTAGCAGCACGCTTCAAGAACGAAGGCAAAACTTTATATGACGGTCTTCAAGCGTTATACGCAAAACACGGGTACTTCTTAGAGAAAACAATTTCTGTTACAGTAGCTGGTTTAGAAGGTCCACAAAAGATTAAAGCATTGTTAGATGGCTTACGTTCTTCAGTTCCAACAAGCTTTGGAGGATTGAAAGTAGCTCTAGCGCAAGACTTCGCGGTGAATGAGCAAAAAGATGCGAACGGTGTCGTTTCTGAAATCGGACTTCCAACTTCAAATGTATTGAAATATATTTTAGAAGATGGATCTTGGATTGCGGTTCGTCCAAGTGGTACAGAACCGAAAATTAAGTTCTACATCGGTGCAAAAGCGGATAGTGAAGAAGCTGCAAAAGAAAAAGTAGCAGCCTTACAAGCTGACTTAGAAAAATTACAATAATCAATGAAGCAAGCACTCTCACGATAATGAAGTGCACCCCAAAAGTTAGACAGAA
>CAKAPS010000022.1:0-20007 GCA_916719965.1 uncultured Streptococcus sp. | reverse complement strand
AAATGTTTGGCCCAAAACAAAAAGGAATTAAGCAACAATTAGTTGCTTAATCCCTCCCTAAAATTCTTCATCAACTCTATTTGACAAAGACCGCAACAATTTGTTACTTAATTCCTTCTTAAATCTCCTCATCAAAACTAATTGAGAAAGAACGCTTCAATAATATAGAATTCTGGACACCTATCAATTCTTAAACTTTACTTTTATTGTTTAAAAAATTGATATAAATCTCTAGATGCTTCAATCCACGACTTCCAACCAGGATGCACTGTATCGTACATGTAATACTGTTCGTATTCTTTGTCTCCTAAGTCAAAAATCGAATACCCATATGATTGAACGATATTTGTCAATTTCTCACGATAAATTTCCCGTTGCTCTGCGCCAATACCAATGTAATCATACCATTTCCCATTTATCGGAAAATTAATGACACGAACATTAAAACCTAGCTCTTTAGCCACCTCTAAAAATAATTCTAAATCTCCGTATTCTGGAGAACTCGAATATTTATAGTTAGCAGCTCTTCCCTTTTCTTTCTCTAACTGACTTTTAAGTTTAGTATTAAAAGTTTCATTTTCTATACCAAATTCATTATTATTGGTTCTTTCTTTTGCATCTTCTTCTACTCTTTGCAAGAGCTCTTCCCAATTATAATCTGGTGTCACATCCCCAGAATACTGACGAAGTTTAGTCTTACTATATATACTAAACTTTGTCTCTGTAATTATATCCGATTTTTCAACATCCATCTTAATTAAGAGTTCATCATAGAAGTTTCCTTTTCCTTCAAGAAGTACACGTTTTAGTCGTTCGAAACGTTCTTTCATGACTGTATTGTCTTTGGCAAGTTCAATCGCTCGATCAACCAACTTTGTCCTTGTTTCCAACTTCAGATTCTCGTTTTTTAATGCGTAATACATATGTTCTGTTGAAATTCGACTGACGAATGCTTTCGGATCAATACCATATTGATCGAACCATCCAAACGACTCAATGATAACTAACTTCTTATTAACAATACTATCTCCGATAGATCCAAGCGTAAATGCCTGAATAATATTTTGGAAGTTCCCCCCACCAATCGGCATAATATGAAAATCACGATAGTTAAATAAGCTTGTATAATGATACGGCTCATTGAATCCTACAGATAATTCAGAGGAACCTAAAACTACTAATGTATTTTTATCAATATTCTTTTCTAAAAGTTCTCTATTTTTAAACTTTGCGTAATTGAAATTATAACGAACCGTATTGTTTTCATCTGTTGTAAATTGTTGATTATGAATCTTGATACCCATTACAATCAAGAGTACGGTCACAATCGAAAGCACACAGGCTAAGAGAAACGCCTTAATTTTTTTCATCTATAACCCATCCAATATCTTTTAGTGTATCTGTTTCGTTTTTCTTTCATTTGCCAACATTACAAAGCGATATAATCGTACATTCACTTTTAAGAATAATGCAGCAAGGCGTCTTCCTTTTTGGAAGATTTGATTTCTAGCAATTTTCAATGCATTTTGTTTCAAATAACCGCGGACAATTTTGTATTCTTCTAATTTTTGATACCCCTCAACATGAAGCAACTTATCAAAGATAAAGAAGTAAGCATATGATAATCTAAAAAACATTTCTTCCTGTAAATCAGGATATTGCTCTTCTACGTAACGACTAAATTTAGTGTAAATCTCAATATAATTGAAATCACGTTTGCTAAATGTAGATGTTGTAATACTATTTCCACGATGATAATAATAATAATATGGTTTAGTATTCACCACATATTTATGAGCCACTTGAATTAAATCAAAATGATAGAACGCATCTTCGTAAATCTTTCCTACTGGGAATTGCAGTTGAGCCGCAATTTCTTTTCGAATCAATTTATTACAAATACTTCCTGGTACTAATTTCCCAACAAGATATTCTTTCAAGAATTCGTCTGTGTTCATCACAAAATATAAGTCAGGGTCTTCACACTGCGGAGACTCTCCCGTTTCATAGACATTCATAATATTGCACACGGAAATGTCGGCATCTTCTTTTATCATTTGCCCATATAAACTTTCAATCATATGAGGATGAATATAATCATCTGAATCAAGGAACAGGATGAATGTCCCACTAGCATGTTGCAAGCCATAATTACGGGCATCTGAAAGACCTCCATTTTCTTTATGAAAAACTTTAATCCTTGAATCTGACTCTGCAAGAGTATCACATAAGTGACCACTACTATCCGTTGCACCATCATCAATCAATAAAATCTCAAGATGTGGGTAACTTTGATTTTTAATTGAGTCGACACATTTTTCTAAATACTGTTCAACATTGTATACAGGAACAATGACACTAATTAAATCTGACATAATTACCCTTTCTTCTTGAACACCTTATTTTTAATAGCTTGCAAACTACTAATAAAGATTTCGTCTTTAACAAGCGCTAATACAACAATATAGTATATGACACAAGACACAATCGTCGCCAAAATATTCACGAGTAGTGCTCCGTTAACAATCCATTCAATAGGATGGATAATAGAAATCAAATATGCAATGACAAAAAATCCACTTGCATACAGCATATATTTTCCTGTATGAATTAATAATTTACGCATTCTAAAGAGATTATTTCGTCGAATAAGCATCATATCTAACGCAATTACCACTAATTCAGCAATAATCGTCGTTACTATATAATATGCTGGATTTGCAATATGATTGTATGCCAATAATGAATTTAAAGCTAAGTTGATTCCCCCGCCAATAAAATAAATAACCGTTAGGCGGTTTTCATATCCTTGAACGAAAATGATTTGATTTTCTAAAATTAAAGCTAATGCCCAAGGAGTCGAACGGAGAGCAAATAATATTACACTAGTTCCTGCATCTAAATAGCGCTCTCCAGCATAAAGAATCGTCGCATGTGGCCCTAACACAGCTAGACCAAAAGATATCGGAATAATACAGAACATAAAAATACGTCCGCCCTTATTTACAAGCTCATCATATGCTTTATAATCATTAATCCCTAGATAATATCCCAACCGTGGCACACTTACGCTAATCGCTCCACTGACAACCCCCGCAATGGAAAACACGAGAGTTTGAGCAATCGTATAATACGATACGTCCTCTGGTAATGCTACCGCAGAAAGGAACATACGGTCTAAGTACGTATATAGCATTCCGGCGTTAGCAAGAAGTAAGATTGCTATTAACGGTTGAATAACGCGCTTCACTTCGAGCATAGATACTTTTACAAATTTGACTTCTCGCTTAATCCATAAGAAACTTGCTAGATAATTAATCATTGTCACAAGTGACATCACAAGCGCATAAGCAACAATATCATGTTCACTTCGTACAAATGCAAAAATAGAAACAAGCATTAAAATACGAATCGCTAAAGTTTTATACAAAATAAATGTATAGTTCTCAAACGCTTCGTTCATCCACTCAATATTTAAAAATTGAGCGAATACTTGGATAGCCATCACATAGTATAAAGTCTTTAAAAGCGGCGTTCCCTCCATCGAAAACGTGATTAAGAAGTACGCCAATGTTGTTACTAATGTACAGACTAACGAAATATAAAATAACAGCGAGAAAGTACGATTAATCGCATCTTTATCAGACTTCACCTTACTAATCGCACGAATACCATAGTTATAGATTCCTAATGTCGCAAACGGAATAAATAAACCGATAAACGTATTGGTAATATTGAAATACCCATAATCGGTTTTACTTAAAATACGTGCGATATAAGGACCTGTAATTAATGGGAACACAATATTTAATACACGTAGCATTAAATTCGCAATTGCATTCACTTTAATATTCTTCATAAGTCACACCTTTTTATCGTTTTTACCCTATCCTACACTATCTAAAAAAGTATCGATAGATGTTTTAAAAAATCAAAAGAAAAACTTAGTAATTCCTATTTTTCTTTCCAATAAGCTTTAATTCCATGGCTCTTATAGTCAATCTCTTCTTGAGAAGGAATTTGCATATAATTCCCATAAAATTGTGTTAGAAATTCATCATAATTTTTAGGGATTGGAACCATCATATCTTCAAATGGAGCCTCAATTAATTCTTCAAATATTCCAGCACGGAAGAAGTCTTTTCGTCCATCTTTACTACAACCAATTAAGCCTTCATATTGTCCTTTCGGATCACTATATTTTTTTACTAATCGATCAATTCGTTTTGCAAAATAACGTGGGTTCACAGCTCTTAATAAATACCACATAATTTTGCGACAGAGATCTTTTAGTTTACTATCTCCGTACTGCACATACGGTAATTTGATATAGGCAATCATTCTTAATGTCGCCATTAAGAGTCCCTTATCCGCAACTTTAAGATCATTCACACGATCCACAGGAAAGACATCTACGAATACACTCGTGTCATGAGGTTTCACTTTAATATTATCCTCAACTACTGTCCAATCATCGACAATCACGGCAAAGTTTTGGAAATACCAATCTGAAGAGTCATAATCTAACACTTTATATCGTTCATCCTTCAGCTCTTTCACAACGTTTAAAAAACGATCATAGTCTTCTCTATAAAGACAAATATCAATATCGTCATCCCAAGGAATGAATCCTTTATGACGAATGGCGCCCAAAAGTGTCCCATAATTAACAAAATAAGAAATGTCGTTTTCTTTACAGACTCGGTCAATAAATTTCAAAATATTCATTTGACTGTCTTTCAATTCTTCTTTTGATAGATATTGCTTCACTATACTTCCTCCTTAAATCGAACAACTAACCCATGTGGATTTATTTGTTTTTCAGCAGGGGGCAATTGCATATAATCCCCATATAATTGTGTTAAAATCACATCATATTCTTTCGGAACAGGATACATTTTCCCTTCAAATTCAGCTTCAATCGTTTCTTCAAACACTTCTGGAGCCATAATCTCTTGTTCTTTAGCCTTTGAAGCTAAAACACCTGCATATTTCCCGTTTGAAACGGTATTATTTCTGACTAACTTGTCAATTTTATACGCAAAATAACGGGGTGAAACAAAAGTAAGTCCTGTCCAACATATCGTACGAATAATGTCTTTTAATACACTATCCTTATAGACAATATTCTCATGTTTACTAAACGATAATAATTTAAAACTCTCTAAATCATATGTTTTTTTTACTAAAGAAAAATCATCAAAACGATCATATGGGAAAATATCAATAAAGATTCCCGTTTCATACGTCTTACGATTTCTTGTGTCCTCAACAACAGTTTTCGTATCTACGACTTTAATAAAGTTATTGTAATATTTCTCGTCAGTTTCTAGTGATAGAACCTTAAAACGGGGATGAGTAAATTCTTTTACAAAACGATCATAATTGTCTCTCGACATCATCAAATCAATATCATCATCCCAAGGAATAAAGCCTTTATGACGAATAGCTCCGATTAACGTTCCATAGTTTAAAAAGTATTCAATCTTATGTTCTTTACAAAACTCGTCGACTGCATCTAATAGTTCGATTTCGATTTGTTTAATTTCTAATTCTGATAAAGTTGTCAACACATTCTCTCCTTCCATAATCATCTCATTATATCATGAAATCATACTCTCAGCTATATAAATCAAAAAAACAGAAGGACAGGAATCCTTCTGTTTAAACATATTCTCTATTATTTAACCGCAATTATACCGACAAGTTCTTTATCGAAGTTTTGAGCTACTTGTAATTCTTTTTCAAGTTTCTTATAGCGAGAAATTCCTAACTCTTCAACGAATACCACTTTTTGTTCATTAGCATCGATTAGATCATTATTCTCAATGACCGTAACCCCTTCAAAGTTTACTTGATTTCTTAACTTTTCAAGTAATTCTTTATCTGATGAAGTAACTGCTACATTTCCATTTTTATTTTGAATAAATGATAGAACTTTTGCAACCTCTGCAACAGCTGCTACTTCGAATACTTTTTCAACACCGTATTGGTTGAAGTCACCTACACGATTTAAGGTTGGGTTAAAGAAGTATAATGCAAAGTTGATAAATAAGACAATCGCAATTGCAAGTATGAATAATGCTACTAATTGTGTCACTAAACGTTTAGCACTGAAGTTTGAAACTGTTTTTGATTCACCAACAAACTCTTGCGAATGTACTGTATCGAGTTTCGTAATTGTTACATTTGGAAATGTGTTTTTGTATGAATTTACTAATTGATCAATTTTCTTTTCAATCAATTGATTTAATTCTAAGCTTTTTGTCAATACTTTAACAGAAACCCCTGTTGAATCTCCAAGTGCATTATATATAATTTTTTGTTCCCAGAAGTTTGCATCTGAATTACGTAATTGTGTTTCATTACTTGAGATTTCGCCAGCAATTTTAGCTACTGTCTTACTGTCTACATCGTTAAATAAATATGGTCCAGTCATATTTGAGCTAATCAATTTCATGTAAAATTGACTGTATTGATTTTCGCTCGCAAAGTTTTCTGAACGAACCGTTCTATCTGGAGCATCGATTTTATAAACGATATATGAAGAATAACTTCCTTCTCCACTTACAACTGCAGTAGAGTTGATTGTTTTAAGTGATAGTGGCACTGCCATCGCTAAGAAAAGAACGATGAATCCAATCAAGTTCCATTTCTTATTTTTTACTGTATTTGCAATCAGATCAGCAAATGAATATTTTTCAAACATTAATATAACCATCCTTTGTATGTGAATAATAACCGACTCTCTTTACAAGCAATCCTGAAATGATAAACAGAACTGCTATAAAGAACCAAAACTGCATTGTAAATAAACTGTAGAAACTTTCTGTAAAGCTACTTCTTGGCATAAAGAAAAGATTTCCTAAAATCACAAGAGAAAGAATCACTCTTAGCGTTTTACCAGTATACATCGAATTCACTAGAGAAACAAATAACATTCCTAGTAAAATATTTGCAATGATTAACCCGATAAAGCCATAGTCCGTGAAGACTTCAATAATATAACTACTTCCAATTCCATGTCCACCAAGGTAATCTTTGTTCATCGCAATATAAGAAATGTTATGTGCAAAACTATTACTTTCTAGCGCTAACTCTAGGCTGTTTGATGTATTGGTAAACGGTGTTGTTCCCAGTAAAACATTTCCAAGAGAACCTCGTGTGAAATACTCGATAATTGGTCCGAATGTAAAGTTTCTAAACTCCCTAGTTGGCAGCGCTGAGTGATAAAGGAATCCTTTTGATAAGGCCCCAAAACTCGTAGACTGCTTATACAAGAAGTCTACTAACAGACCAGAAATACTAGTTCCTTTTACAGAAGCCCCATCACGAATATAGTTCAGTGCCCCCATTGCTAACATTAACACAGGTGTCCCTACTCCAAGTAAGAACTTCTCGAAACGTCCAATCCATTTCTCATTCTTATCTGTATAGTGTCTCATAAAGAAATAAACAAATGAGAACACAATCGCAAGAATGAATGGATTACGTGTTCCAATCAATAAATGAATGGCGTTCGCACCGATATACAATAGTAGTACGAATAACGACTTTTTCTTGCTTGGCTTTGTCGCTAAGTACGTACATAACGCGAAAAACATAAACGCTGATAATAGGTACGTAAAATACGGTAATTTACTTTGGAAATTCGCGTAATAACCATAATACGTTGTTTGACGTCTAAACATATATCGTTCTACTAAACGTAACACATAGAATGGATACGTAAAGAGAAATGCGATAAATGAGACTTGTTGTAATTTCTCAATAAAGCGTGGATTTGCGGGTTTTGATTCCGCTTTTTGTGGCCTTGTCGCCATCCAACGTCCAATCATTCCACCGATAATAATCCCCACAATACTGATAGCAATCGCTGTGAACGAAAACTGATACGTATCTTTCGAGTATTCTTGAAGAATTCCATTATTCATATAATAAATGATGGGTCTGTTAAATAAGAATATCCCAATCATCAATAGAAACATAAAATGAATAATATAGTATTTCAAATCAAGTAAACAATAGATAATCGCAGTCACATACAATAGAGTCACTGCCCCAAGTTGAAGTACAAGATTTGACTGAACACTCGCTACGATAAAGATAATCCCGGAGATAAGGGCGCTCAGTACGACAGCGAAAAATAATAAACCTTTTAAACTAATTGTCGATTTTTTCATTTTCTTCCCTTTCTAACATCTCCAATATCTGTTTCATTTGTGCTTCAACTGTGAAGCGTTCAATATAAGCATCCATTGCTTCTGTATCAACAGATGCATTCATTCTTTCATTTAAAGCAGCCGCTGCTTCTTCATCCGTTTGGATAATCGTTCCAAACTGTCCATTTCCGCTTAACTCCTCTGCTCCACCAACATCAGTAGAGACGAATGGTTTCCCAAGCGTCAATGCTTCCACAAAGGCTCCAGAAAAACCTTCTTGTTGAGACATTGAAAGGAGTACTTTAACTCGTTTCAACACAGGATATGGATTTTTCTGATAGCCTAGGAAATGGACTCTGTCTTCCAATCCTAATTTGGCTGTTCTTTCTTTTAGTTCCGCCTCTTGATCGCCACTCCCAATAAAATAGATATGGGCAGTCGGTCTTATCTCATGTAATTGATGAAATACTTCAAGGGCCCTGTCCGTCCCTTTCTTTGCCTCTAAACGACCAATGACTGCGATACTATCTTTCTCAACAATATCTTTATAAGGCTCATTAGACTTTTGAATGATTTCATCAAAGTTGTATCCATTATAAATCGTCACAATCTTCTCTTTAAACTCTGGATAGACGGTCTCAATCGACTCTCTTGTTTTCTTTGAGATTGCAACGATGTTATTGGCAGTTTTTAAATGTTGACGATGATTTTCTCGGTAAGTTGCATTTTCTGGTTTTAAGAACTCTTCGATACTTCCATGGATCCATGCAATCTTCTTCACTTCTGGTCGTTTAGAAAAAGGAAATGCCGGATTCATAATTGTAAACGAGATTTCAATATCATATTCATCTTTAATCAGATGATTGCGAACAAGGTCTGGCAACCAGATTCTAGCTCTCCATAGTAATGCTTCGACAAAACGTGAATGTTTTCTAACCTTGTAAGGTTTTAGAATTCGAACGCCTTCTGGAACAGGTTCATACCCCTTATCAAAGTGTTCGATTTCTAAAATATCAACGTCATATTTTTCTAAATCTAAATGATTAACGATTGTTGAGAGGATTTTTTCGGCTCCTCCGCCAAGAGAAAAGGACCATAAATAAACAAGAATTTTTTTCTTATTTCCCATAATACTCCCCTTTATACTTCTCGTATCCATTCTCAAGATCGACAAATAATGCATCATGATGTGCAACTTGTTTATCTGCTGGAGGTGGTGTCATATAATCACCAAATGCTGTTTTTAAATAAGCATCATATCCAACTGGAATTGGCATTTCCGTTTGTTCAAATGGTACAAATAACGCTGATTCAAAGCTTTCGATTGGATATTTATTCTTCATATATCCAGGACCTGCACAAAGTTCAGTAATCCCATCACTTTCTTCACGCGTGTACTTTGTCATCTCACGCTGCGCCTTGCTCCAAATTTTATAACGTAATGAACGTGTCGGGAATAGTCCTAATAAGAATAAACTTCCCCATTTTATTAACCCACCATGTTTTTCAGGTACTGTTTGCGCACGGAACAATGAGTAAATCAATGCCCAGCGGACTTGTTTCTTACGTTCTGATTCTGATTTTGGATAATAATCTAGTGGAAGGATATCAATCGCTAAGCCGTGTGGGATATCTAAATCCGCTTGATAAGGCTTCACGCATGTCGTTTCTTTATCACGAATCGTCACAAACAAATTACGGTCTAAGTAATGTTCATCACTATTTGACATCACATAACGCCCATCTGCTTCTTTTGGCCACAATTCAATCAGTTTTTCATAATCTTTT
Source organism: uncultured Streptococcus sp. (assembly GCA_916719965.1). Lineage (GTDB taxonomy): Bacteria > Bacillota > Bacilli > Lactobacillales > Aerococcaceae > Granulicatella. The sequence continues at coordinate 10,057 of CAKAPS010000022.1, read as the reverse complement.
CGTGGCATAAAGAAATCTAAATCATCATCCCAAGGGATAAAGCCTTTATGGCGAAGTGCTCCAATGGCCCCACCACCGCATAAATAACATAATAATTCATGTTGCTTACAAAATGACACAAAGTATTCAGCCATTTCTAAACATTTCTCTTGTAATGGTTCCATGTTTTCCTCACTTTCTAGATATCCCATTTAGCCACTGTTTTAAATGGCGTTAATTTATCTTCCTCGAAGAAATGATAAATGTCTTTCATCTCTTGGATTGGATTTGATTCAAAAATAATTAAGTTCAAACGTGCATGCACTTTTGGATCTGCCATGAATTGAACAGCCTCTTCAAAGTCCTTACGACCTGAACGAGAGCTACCGACCCAAGTCAATCCTTTTTCAAGAATGTCACGTGTGTTTAATGGTACTTCAAACTCACTAACCCCCATCATAACAACCGTTCCTTGAGGTTGAATATGACGGATGATTTCACGATACGCATCTTGAGTTCCGCCTCCGCCAACACATTCAATCGCATGATCGAATGTAAAGTCTTCTGGAAGATTGCTCACATCATATACTTCATCTACAAATGAAAATAGACGTAACTTCTCAGGATCTTTACCCACAATGATAATCGTAGAGTCTGGGAATTTTGCTTTTGCAATCGTTGCTACAACATATGCTAAACTTCCTGAACCCCAAACCACGATACGATTACGACGGCTATGAGCCACTTTATCAAAACGGCGAAGTCCATGAACGCCAACTGACACAAATTCAGAAATGGCAGCGACTTTATCTGGCACATCTTCGTATTTCACTACACGGTCGATTGGAATCGTCACAAATTCGCGCATGAATCCATCATGACCACTTGAACGGAAGTATGTTCCATTCACGTAGTTTTCGTAAAATTCAGTGTTATGGTCAAAGTCACGTGGTGGTTGGTTTGGAATCATCACCACATGATCGCCTGGTTGATAGGTTCCTGTTGGGTCCGCAACAACAATCCCACAACATTCATGAATCAATGCCATTGGTAATTTCTTCTGCAAAATTTTAGCAGGACGTGTTCCTTGGAAGTAACGTTGATCGGCATGACACAATGCTAAGTAGTTTGGTCTTACCACCACAGTATCTTCTTCATAGAATGACACATCTTCATATTTAATTGAGAAAAACGATGGACGAATGAGTTGATACACTCGGTTAATCATTTTAAATCTCTCCTAACATCGCTTGCGCAATTTTCAAATCTGTTACTGTCGTTATTTTAATGTTTGAGTATTCGCCTTCGACAAGAGCTACTTTTACGTCGTTAACCACGAATACTTTACATGCATCCGTCAAGATTTCTTTGACATCCTCTGTTAGGCTATCATACAAGTCTGTAAATGCTTGAATCTTAAATGTTTGAGGTGTTTGCCCTTGATACATATGCGTTCTATTTGGAATAGAAGAGATGACCTTTCCGTCAATCGATTCAACAATTGTATCATTTGCCATCACAACTGTATCAGCTACATCGTAGTTTTTCATCGCTTCAATATTGTCAACAATCATGCGATAAGAAACAAACGGACGAACTGCATCATGTGTAATCAATACATCTTCAGGTGAAAACGATCCGCTATTTTTGATGTCCGCAATAATACTTAAGATGCTATCATTACGATTTCCACCACCGCTAACGACACGAATTTTATCTTTATTCGTCAAAATATGTTTATCTAATAAATCATTAAAGTAGCTAACCCAATTTGGATGCACAGCTACATAGACAACATCCACATCTGGAACAAATAAGAATTTTTCAACTGTGTGAATAATAATTGGTTTGTTTCCTAATGGTAGAAATTGTTTTGGCATTTCTTGGATTCCCATACGAGTCCCGGTCCCACCGGCTAAAATCCCAGCATAAATCATTTTATACACCTCTTATTTTCCTATTACGGAGTTGTTAAATAATATAAATCTTCTCTTTGTTGTAGTAATGGATAAGTTTGAACAGTTGGTTGTCCCATTAACTTACGGATTGAATTGCTTACTCCAAGCAACACCTCATCCGTTGCATATGAGTAATAGATTTGCTCTCCTGCATTGTTTGTTAATAACAACTGTCTTTCTTCGATAAATGTTTGTGTTAAATTATTTCCTGTGATAGCAGGACCATAAGTGTTTTTTAAAGCCATCACTTGTCCAATTGGCAAGTCCGTTTTCACGTTCTTACTTACCGCATTCATTAATTGCTCGAAGTTTGTAACAGAATTAAAAGTCATCAATTTTTTAACAAGTTCCTCGATAACGATACGTTGACGTTTTTGACGACCTGTATCTCCTTCTGGATCATCGTAACGCATACGTGCAAAACGTAAGGCACTTTCACCATCAAGAAGTTCCGTCTTTCCTTCAACGAAAGAACGTCCTTCATAAGTAAAGGTTAGTGGACTTGTCACTTCAATTCCACCGACAGCATCGACGAATTCCATCAAGCCTCCCATGTTAATTTGCACATAGAAGTCAATCGTTGTATCTAACATCTTCTCAACTGAATTAATAACCATTGGAGCCTTTCCATAAGCAAAGGCGTGGTTCAGTTTATCATAGCCACCTGTTCCTACAATTTCTGTATAAGTATCACGAGGTAAGCTGAGTAGTTGAGATTTTTTTGTTGATGGGTTAACTGTCAACAATAACATTGTATCTGAGCGGCCGTCTTCTTCTTCACGTCCATATGCTCCATTATCAATCCCCAATAATAGAATGTTAATTGGTTTTGCGTTTTTAATAATCTCGTTTGCTTCTTGTTCCGTACGGTTTCCGACATCTTGAGTAATCGTGTTAATCGTATGGTTAATTCGGCTTGCATAGTAAGTTCCTGCTACTGCAATAATCGCGAGTAAAAGGATTAAAATAAAACCAATACGTCCCCGTTTCTTTTTCTTTTCTTGACGTCTCCCTTTTCGGGTCCATTCATTTGATTCGTTCATATTTACACTCCAATACTTTTAAGGGTTTTGTTTTTGTGTAGGCTGAGTTGGCGCAACAGGCTCTTGCGTTGCAGGAGCTGATTGCGTTGGTTGTACAGGCTGTGGTTGCTCCGGAGCAGCCGTCACTTGTGGCGTCTGTGTTGCTGGTGCAGTTGGTGTCACCGCACTTGTCCCTCCACCATTGTTTGATGGATTTGTTGGTGCTACATAGTCGTCATCATCATTACTGTTGTTACTGTAATTGTTATTATTGTAACTATTGTTATAATTTGGCGTTACATTTGGTTCTACGTAAGTATCCCCTTGTTCTTGTACATTTGAATTATTTTGAGGTGCATTTTGCTCGATATTCACTGATGACTGTGTTTCTTTCGTTTCAATATGTTTTAATTCAGTAATCTCTTCTAAATCAAGTGACTTTCTGATGACATTCGAAACGCGAATCTTCTCAGCTTCTGGAATGACAAAATAATAAACCCCATTAATCATCGCTCCATCCCCATTAATCGTATCTGACTCAAAATGTTGGAGAGCTTCTTTATGCGTTTGAGCAATTTGGAATAATTTTTCTACTGTAAAGTTTGTTTTTACCGAATTCTCTAATGTCTTAAGAATTTCTTCGTATTTAGTTACTGAACCTAGGCTCAATAATTTTTCGACTAATTTTTGAATGACATATTGTTGACGTTTTTGACGCCCAGTATCTCCTTCAGGGTCATCATAACGCATACGTGCATATCGAAGAGCTGCTTCCCCGTCCACGTGACGTGTGACACCTTCAGTAAAGGACTCATCCTCATACGTAAATGTTAACGCTGGGGTAATCTCTAATCCACCCACTGCATCAACAAGGCCCATCAATCCACCCATATCTACTGTTACATAGTAGTCAATTGGGACGTTAAGCATATTTTGTACACTATTAATTGAAAATTGTTCTTTACCAAAGGCATATGCATGGTTAATTTTATCAAAAGTACCATAACCGATAATTTCAGTATAAGAATCACGAGGAATACTAATCATCGTTGTTTTCTTTTGTTTTGGATTTACAGTCACAAGAAGCATCGTATCTGAACGCCCTACTTCCGTATCACGACCATAAGCTCCATTATCAATCCCTAATAGAAGAACCGAAAAGCTGCTATCGTCTGTTAATTCTTTCTCACGTAATTGGACGGTCTCTACTTTTTGATGGATCGCATCTTCCGCTTTAGAAATACGACTCCATGCATAAGCAGCACCAGCAATAATTACTGCAACAATTGCCAGCAATACTGTAAAAACAATTTTTCTTCTTTTCTGATTTTTTCTTTGTTTTCTTCTATTTGATAATTTTTCTTCATTTACTCTCATTCATTCCACTCCAATAACTATACAATCAGTTTATTATATCATAGATTTCTTTGAATTCATGAGTATTTATAGTAATTTTAAGATTTTTCTTCTTCACCAAAATATTCTTTTTTAAATTCAAAACCAAAGATCCATCCCTTAATTGTTCCAACACCATAGGCGAAATGAATCGCAATCATAATGAATGGAATCAATAGTAATGTATGGTTATATTTTTGTTTCGAAATTTCAAAAGCAGATAAGCCAAGAACTGCTAATAAGTATAGGACAAATACTGTTAATAATGGTGCAAAACTAAATGGTGTAAGCATCATTAAAAATAGTAAAGTAGCAACAAAAACTCCAGGTCCAAAATGGAATAAAGATAAACAATCACGGCAAACATGTGAAGTCAATCCAATCCAATATCCGTTTGCAAATTTTTGTTGAATCATCTTCGTAAAAGTTGGACGAATATATTGGTATGATTCAATTTCAGGATTAAAAATAATATCATATCCCGCTTTGCGCACTCTGTAATGAAACTCGTTATCCTCAGTACGCAACAATCTTTCATCAGCTAGTCCTACTTTGTCAAAAACTTCTTTTCGATACATCCCATGGAAAATAGAGTTCACTTTTCTTTTCACATCTGATTTCCTATAATTCGCAATACTGCTTCCAAGAGCTGACTCTTCTACGATATGTAGAGTCTTTGAAAAATCACCATCTGAGTCCACAACAGTCGGTCTATTTCCTCCACAAACATAAGCCCCCGCTAAGATTTCATCTACATTTTTTTGAACAAAGTCTGCTGGAATTCGAGAATGGGCATCGATTTTTAAAACAACATCCCCAGTTGCATGTTTAACTCCTTCGTTAAATCCTGCAGCCTGGATTTGGCGCTCGTTTGTAACGATTTGAACACTCAAGATTTCGTTATTTTTTTTAAATTCTTCCATCACTAACCTAGTGTTATCTGTTGAGTTTGAATCCATCAACACCACTTCAATATTTTGAAGTGGGAATGTTTGGTTTAGAATATCTTCAAATAGCATTGGTAAGTATTTTTCTTCATTTCTTGCGGTAATTATAATACTAACTTTCATAAATAATCTCCTATTTTTTATTCTCAATTCATTATAAAATAGTTCTTTTTATAAAAACAGAAATATCATCAAAAAAGGCCGATGAAATCATCGACCCATTAATCTATTTCTTTTTATTCGCAATATCAATCAATTCATCATGTAATTGTTGATCTGTATAGCTCTCGAAGTTTTCAATGAAATTATACACGCGGTTAATCTTAGAATTGTCCGCAATTCCAATATGAATCTTAGGAAAGACTTGTTTTGGATTTACTTCTCCTTCGTTCAGTAACTCCTCATACATCTTTTCTCCAGGGCGTAACCCTGTGAATTTAATCTCAATATCGCCTTCATCATATCCTGAAAGACGAATTAAGTTCTTCGCTAAGTCCACAATCTTCACTGGTTGTCCCATATCGAGTACGAAGATTTCCCCGCCTCGTGCAAGTGCTCCAGCTTGAATAACTAATTGAGCAGCTTCCGGAATCGTCATAAAGTAACGTACGATATCCGGGTGAGTCACTGTAATTGGTCCCCCTTCAGCAATTTGCTTCTTGAAGAGCGGAATTACTGAACCACGTGACCCTAATACATTCCCGAAACGAACCGCAACGAATTTTGTATACTCGCTACGTGTTGCCATATCTTGCACAATCATTTCGCAAAGACGTTTTGTCGCTCCCATAATATTTGGTGGGTTAACAGCTTTATCTGTTGATACCATTACGAACGCTTTAACACGTGCATGGCTTGCTGCTTCAGCAACATTTCTTGTACCAAGAATATTGTTTTTTACCGCTTCACGAGGGTTTAATTCCATCAATGGTACGTGTTTATGCGCTGCAGCATGGTAAACCACATCTGGTTTGTATTTGTCCATCACTTCAAAGATACGTTTGCGGTCTTGCACATCGGCAATCACCGGTGTAATCGTGAAGTGTTGAGAATATTTACCAACTAATTCCATATTCAGTTGATAAATACTATTTTCACCATGCCCTAAAATAACGATTTCTTTTGGTTTGAATTTAGCCACTTGACGGCAAATTTCTGAACCAATTGAACCACCTGCACCCGTTACAAGAATCTTCTTGCCACGAAGTTGTTTTTCAATCATCGTTTGATCCAAATGAACTGGATCACGACCTAATAAGTCTTCAATTTCTACATTTCGTAGTTGTTGTACGTGTAAGTTACCACTCATAACATCATCAATATTTGGTAAGATTACACATTCAGCACCCGTCTTACGAGCAACATCGTACACTTCATTTAATTTTTTGATTGGAAGTGATGGCATCGCAATAACGACTTTAGTAATTCCCATCGTATCTACAATGCGTTCGATATCTTTGATAGCTCCTAAAATACGAACTCCGTATACATCTTTACGTAATTTATCTGGATCATCGTCAACAAAGGCAATTGGATCCATACGCATTGCTGGGTGCATCAACATTTGACGAACTAATAATGTTCCAGCGGCACCTGCCCCAACGATTAGTGTTGGTTTTGCATTTTCCATAATGCTACTATCCGCAAAGAACTCACGGAAGACACGCATTGATAAACGTACTCCACCAATCGAAATTACAAGTAATAACCAGCAGACAATTAGGAATTGCCATGTTATTTTCGTATCGAAGAAAGCAAGCCCTGAAATCGTTGAAACGATGACGGTTGCTGATACACATTTTACGACAGTAATTACTTCGTACACACTAGCGTATTCCCAATCTCTCCAATAAAGATTGAAGAAATATGAGAACACATAATAGGCTACTAACGATAAAATCGCTGTAATCGTTAATCCGTGAATATTACGAATTAATCCTTCTGTTACTAATCGAAATCCTAAAAATACTGATCCAACAACAAGTAGCGAGTCAACGATGAATAATAATAAAATTTTTAATCGATTATTCATTTAAATATCCTCTCCTGACTATCCAAGTACTTCTTGAATCACTTCTAAATAATTTTGAATAATATAGTCCACATCTTCATCGCTAAGTAATCCATGCAATGGTAAAGTTACTTCATTTTCAAAGAAGCGATACGCATTTGGATAATCTTCCATACGGAATCCCATATTTTGGTAAGCCGTTAATAATGGAAGTGGTTTGTAGTGAACGTTACATGAAATGCCCCGTTCCGCCATTTTTGTAATAATTTCTCCACGTTGGTCATAGCTGGCACCTTGAACACGAGTGATATATAAGTGACGTGAAGATTCATAATCTTTACCTTCGTGAGGTAACACTTGGATACGTTTATCCACAGATAATCCTTTATCAAGGCGACGTACAATTTCTTTTCTACGTTCCAATAATTGTGGGTAACGTTCTAATTGCGCTAAACCGATTGCAGCCATAATATCTGGCATATTGCATTTGAATCCTGGGATAACAATATCGTATTCCCAAGAACCCGGTTTGATTTTTGCTAAAGCGTCTTTTGTTTGTCCGTGTAATGAATATACTTGGAACTCTTTATACATTGCTTCAGAATCCAATTCGTTTGCTGGATTCCATGTAATGCATCCACCTTCTGCAGTTGTTAAATTCTTAACCGCATGGAATGAGAATGATGCAAAGTCTGCGATTTTTGCAACAGAAACGCCGTCGCGAGTTGTTCCAATTGCATGTGCACAGTCAGAAACAACAACGATACGATTGAAGTGACGTTGTAAGTTTGTAGACGGTTGGAATAACCCACGTTTTGATTCTACTACTTCGAAAATACGACGATAGTCACATGGGACCCCTGCTAATTCAACAGGAATAATCACTTTTGTTTTTTCAGTGATAGCTTCAGCTAACGCATCATAATTCATTTCGAAATGGTCTTCTTGAATATCCACCATAACAGGTGTTGCTCCAACGTGTTCAATCACACTACAAGAAGCTGTATATGTGTATGCAGGAACAATGACTTCGTCTCCAGGCCCAACGCCTAAAACACGCAATGCTAACTCTAACGCAGCAGTTGCTGAATTTAAGCAAACTACTTTTTCAGTGCCCATATATTCTGCTAATTGGCGTTCAAATTCTTTTGTTTTTGGTCCTGTTGTAATCCAACCAGATTGTAGCACTTCGACTACATTGTTGATTTCCTTTTCTGTAATATCTGGTGGTGAGAATGGAATATTTCTAACTTTCATGTTGGTTCCTCCAAGTTATTTTAAGACTGCAATCACAGTTTTTACCATGACCGCAATATCATTTTTTAAACTACATTTTTTTAAATAATCAATATTGTATTGCATTTTTTCTGGCAAGATATGTTCGATATACGCCTCATCTACTGTTAAGCCTTGCTTTGTCCACTCTGCAATCTTTTCTGCTTCATGTCTAAATTCAATCGCTGCAATCGATGTTACTCCGGCAGGAAGTAATAAGGTTGTCTGCATTTCTGGTGTATATGCATCTACATATTTTTGCACTTCCGGTCTTGCGCCTACGAAAGACATATCTCCAATTAATACATTCAGTAGCTGGGCTACTTCATCCAGACGATAATTACGAACACGACGTCCAACTTTTGTAATTCGTGGGTCGTGATCTTGTGTCACAAGCGGCCCTACTTTATCCGCATTTAATACCATCGTTCTAAATTTAAATATTTTAAATTTGCGTCCATTTGTCGTAACGCGTTCCTGTCTATAAAATACAGGTCCACCATCTTCTAATTTAATTGCAATCGCAATGACTAAAAAGACGATTGATAACGGAACTAACAGTAATAACGAAACTACAATATCAAAGATCCGCTTTGAAATCAGATACCCTTTTCGCTGTCGAAGTTCCTTCTGTGTTTTAATTACGAGTTCGTTTCTCATAAATTCTGGCAATGAAATATTCTCGTTCATAAAATCTCCTTTCATGCCTAGATAACCTTCCCTATTATACCACATTTTCTTGAATTGCGGTAAATTTCTATGTAAATCATGCAATTATTTTAGTGCTAGAAAGGACAATAAAATAAACCAATCTAACAGAAACGTTAAATTGGTTTATCGTATCTCTTATTATTGACTATCGAATCACATTTTCTCCCACTAGAGTTTTCCAAATTTCAAGAGCTAACGCATCTTTTGAACACTCTGGAAGTGGAATTTGTTTTCCATCTTTAGTAAGAATCGTTACTTGATGATTGTCTGCATTAAAGCCAATGTTTGAACTAGAAACATCATTCGCAATAATTGCATCGGCTTTTTTCTTTTCTAATTTAGCCGCCGCATACTCAAGAACTTTTTCAGTTTCTGCAGCAAAACCAATCACAACTTGGTCCTCTTTTTTAGAATGTCCAAGCCCTTTTAGAATATCTGGATTTTCTGCTAATTCTAGTTTTAACCCTGATTCATTGTGTTGCTTTTTGATTTTCTGGTCCGAACGATTTGCTACATAGTAGTCAGACACTGCCGCAACCATGACAACAACATCTGCAGTTGGAAATTGAGCTGTAACCACTTCTTTCATTTCGAGTGCGGATTCCACATACGTTACATTCACACCAAACGGAACTTTCAATTGTTTGGTTGTTGAAACTAATTGCACCTTAGCTCCTAAAATGGACGCAGCCTTCGCAAGTGCATAGCCCATTTTCCCAGAAGAATCATTTGAGATATAACGAACTGGATCGATGCGCT
>CAKAPS010000021.1:0-21088 GCA_916719965.1 uncultured Streptococcus sp. | reverse complement strand
AGTGTACGCTTGGAGGAAAAAAGGGCAAAGAAAAAACGGATGAGGGTTCATCCGTTTTGTTGTATTTTATGACAGAAGAAGGTGAGCGAGAGTAGGTCTGCGCTGCCTCCTGGGCTCAAGTTACGCTCGATAAGAACGTTGTCGTAGGCCTCGAGTCGGTTTGCTAGTTCAGTTTTTGTGAGTGTTTGTGCTTCTTCGAATAATTGTTGTGCTTCTTTTTGGACTTGTTTATACGCATCGATTCCGCCGCGGTGAATAAGGTTTCCGTCTTCTACGAACGTCATGAGGTAGAGGAGTAGGAGTAAGTCGCGGTGACGTGGTGTGTGCGTGTCTAGTGTGTTGTAATAGTCGAGGGCTTTTGCAAGGCTTGGGTAGCCTGTTGCTGCTTCGCCTCGAATGCCTGTGATGCCATGTTCGACGTAGAGTTTCTCCCCGTAAGAGAGGTGCTCTTTTTGGTCGAGGTTGGCAAAATCCACTTCGATGAGGTGGCGCGTCATTAGGTGGCAGTAGTGCAAGGCTTCTGGAATATTGCCGTTCGTATGAGCTGTAGCCCCTAAGACGAGGGCAAAGGAGAAGTTGGCTCCTTTATGGGTATTGATATTGTTGGTGGCGGCCATCATCGCGGCTTCGGCTTGTTTCCCAAGGGCGCGAAGCTCGTTGAATAAGTCGAGTGGAGTGTCGTTGTGGCGGCTTCCTGCTTCGGCGTAGGCCAGTAAATAAGGACGGAGCGCTTCGATGCTTTGATAGAAGGTATCCTTTGTCATATCCTTATGAGCGCCGGTGGAAATGGGATCCACGAGGCCTGGTTTTGGCGCGAGATTCACCTCTTGTAGAAGGGCGTCTGTAGCCGCTTGTGCTAAAAACTCAGGATTAATCAATGTGTAATTTCTCCATTTGTTTCAAAATAAATTGTAATGAACGGTCTAAGTGCTCGTGTGTAATGAGTGTAATTTGTTCCACGTCATTATTGAGCATACCGCGATAGATGAGTCTATGTTCCTCGAGCGCTTTTGTTCGGCGTTCTGATGAACGAATCGATAAGTCGCGGAAGTAGATCACGTATGTACGTAACTCAAATACGATTTCTCTAAGTCGTGTCATTTGGCATTTTTCGTAGATGAAATCATTAAACGTGGTGAAGTTCGCAAGCACTTCGTCGACTTTGTCTTCGGCGTTGAGACGTTCGCATTCTTCGAGGATGTCGTTCAACTCTTTGAAGTCTTCTTTCGTCATGAGTTTCATCGCATTAATCGTTGCCAATGTGTCGAGTGATTTTCTAATTTCGTAAATTTCATGCGCGTCTTTAATCGAAATTCCTTTTACGATGACGCCAATCTTAGGGATATGCTCTACTAGGTGCTCTTTTGTTAATTCATTGAGAGCGTAGCGAATTGGAGTACGGCTGATATTTAACTCAGTCGAGAATTCTTTCTCGTTAATACGCGTACCTGCAGGGATTTCTCCTAAGATAATCGTTTTACGAAAAGCTTCGTAGAGCGAAATTTTAAGAGGTTTGTTTTGGGTAATATCTAAATTTTTCTTTACCGCTTGGATAATCGCTGACATAGTAGCCTCCTGGAAATTATTGTAAACATTAGAGATAGTATAAACGATAAAATGGTAAAATGCACAAAAAAAGACTTGTTAGGCTAAGCCTAAACAAGTCTTTTTCACAAATTCAATTGTTTGATTATTGTGGTAAGTATAATGGCATGTGACCCATTAATACGATTGTTACAACGAAGATTACGAAGATAACAGCTGCGTATTTAGCTGATTCTTTTTGCCATTCACCCATGTCTAATCCTGTTAGACGTAATAGTAAGTAGATGAACGCTACTAATGGGCTTAATAAGTGGAATGCTTGACCCATTAATGAAGCTAATGCCATTTGCATATCTGTGAAGCCGTATTGACGTCCAACTTCAGCGAATGGAATTAATACTCCGTAGTAGAATCCGTCGTTTGTTAAGAAGAATGTACCAGGGATCGAGATTAATGCAATGATTAATGACCAGAATCCTGCTAATTGTTGAGGGATAACTTGAACGATACTTTGTGTTAAAGCAGTTGCCATTCCAGTTCCTTGGAATAATCCCATGAATACGCCAGCACCGAATACTAGTAATACTACTTGTACAGCATCCCCAGCGTTGTCTCCAATACGTTTAGATTGAGCTTTTAAGTCTGGGTAGTTAATCATTAAGGCTAAACCTGTACCAACTAAGAATAATACAACTGGTTTAACTTCGATTGAATTGATGAATGAACCAGCAACTAACCAACCGATTAATACGATTGTTAAGATAGCGTTGATTACGAAGTTTTGTGGACGACGTTTTTCTAATACTTCAGGATCAGAAATTGTAGTCAATTCGTTTAATTCTTCTTCAGACAATTCTTGAATACCTAAACGAGCACGTTCTTTTTTACCCATTGAGCGAGCAACAACGAAGATTACGTAAAGTACTGAAAGAATCATCCCTGGTGCTAAGTAAGCTAGGATATCTGCTTCTACACCAAGAACTGACATCGCACGAGCAGTAGGTCCGCCCCATGGTAATAAGTTCATGATAGTGTTTTGTAAGATAATAAGAACCCCTAAGTTCATTAATTTCATGTCTAATTTTTTGTAAATTGGCACGAAAGCTGAGCAGCAGATTAATGTAGTTGTTGTTCCGTCACCGTTTAATGATACGGCAGCAGCAACGATAGCAGTAGCCATCAATACTTTCATTGGGTCGCCTTTAGCGAAGCGAATCATTTTGTTAGTGATTGGATCGAATAATCCAGCGTCTAACATTGTAGAGAAGTAAAGGATTGCGAATAGAAGCATAATTCCTGTTTCAGCAGTCCCTTTCATCGCTGTTAATTTATCTTTTGAGTTATTTCCGAATAACCCTTGGCGAATTAATGTACCGATGTTAACGTCTTGGACTTGACCTGTAGCAACTAAAATAATTGCGAAAACTAATGGAATTAATACTAAAGCTGTAAATGGTGACATTTTTTTCTTCATGATAACGTACATGAAAATTGCCATCATAATATAAGCTGCAATTGTGATAACCATCATATCTTCCTTTCTTTTTTAGAAAATTGTTTTTTAGTTGGAGAACCATTCAGTCGCTAAAACCTGAATGGGGCTCCACGAACTCATTAGGTAGAATGAATTCGTTTACTTATAGCGATATCTTAAACAATATTTAATAAAAAAGATAGTGTTTTCATATCGAAAAACAATAAAAGAACAGTTTGATGTGACAAAATGAGCATAAGTTTTATATCCTATTTATAATAAAACACTAAAAAAACAGGGAAAAATTCAGTTTCTGTTTCAGGAATGGTAGTGTTTTCTGTATAATAGTTGCATGTAGATTATGTTGGGAAGGGAGTGAAGGAATGGGAATTCTCCAACGATTATTTGGCAAGAAGAACTCTGAAGCAACGGAACACGCATCGACAAAGTCTGCACAACCAGAATCTGAATGGGAAAAATTAGAAGCTTTTGTACCGGTAGAAGCAGAAGAAGCTAAGCACGTCTCAATCATTGCAGCTGCGATCGCGGCATCAGATTATCCAGAAAGCCAATTTGTGGTCAAACGCGTCCTTAAACGCAACCCAGAAACCAAGATTATCTCGGTTATTGCCTCAGCGATTGCTGCAGGTGAATCAAGTGACAGTCAATGGGCTGTTAAAGAAATCTACCAAAAACGCAAATCATAATTTATTTTAGGAGGAATGTTACGATATGTTACGTAAATTCAAAATCAAAGTAGACGGTCAAGAGTACCAAGTAGAAATGGAAGAAATCGGAGCAGTTGCGGCACCCGCTCCTGTAGCACCTGTTGCAGCTCCAGCGGCACCTGCTGCACCAGCAGTAGAAGCAGCACCAGCACCAGCAGCTCCTGTAGCAGCAACACCAGCTGGCGCAGACGCAATGCCATCTCCAATGCCTGGTAACATCTTACGTATTTTAGTAAACGTAGGTGACACAGTTACTGAAAACCAACCATTAATGATTTTAGAAGCAATGAAAATGGAAAACGAAATCGTTGCAGCTAAAGCAGGGGTTGTAGCAGGAATTCACGTTAAAGAAGGTCAAGTGGTTAACCCAGGCGACGCTTTAATTACAATTAACTAATTTTAATAACTTTCAAGGAGTGAAACAGTGGAAACATTAGTTCAAAATCTAGCGTCATTTACTTTGGGCCAAGGTATCATGATGGCTATCGGTGCCCTATTAATGTACTTAGGGATTAAAAAAGAGTACGAACCAACATTATTAGTACCAATGGGATTAGGTACAATCTTAGTAAACTTCCCAGGGACAGGGGTTCTTGACCAAGTCGTTGGTGGACAACAACAACACGGTGTCCTACAAATCTTATTCGAAATCGGTATCGAAACAGAATTATTCCCATTATTAATCTTCATCGGTATCGGTGCGATGATCGACTTCGGTCCATTATTACAAAACCCATTCATGTTATTATTCGGTGCGGCAGCTCAATTCGGTATTTTCTTCGTAGTTGTTGTAGCTGTATTATTCGGATTTGACATTCGTGAAGCAGCTTCAATCGGTATCATCGGTGCGGCTGACGGTCCTACATCAATCTTCGTTGCAAACCAATTAGCCCCTCAATTACTTGGAGCGATTACGGTTGCGGCCTACTCATACATGGCGCTTGTTCCGATTATTCAACCAATCGCTATCAAGATGGTTACAACAAAAGCAGAACGTCGTATTCGTATGACATACCACGCTTCAGGCGTATCTAAATTAACTAAAATCTTGTTCCCAATCATTATCACAATTGTGGCAGGTTTCATTGCTCCAATTTCATTACCACTTGTTGGTTTCTTAATGTTTGGTAACTTATTACGTGAATGTGGCGTTTTAGATAACTTATCTCAAGCGGCTCAAAATGAATTAGTAAACATTGTTTCTATTCTATTAGGGATTACAATCTCAGTTAAAATGCAAGCTGAATTATTCTTAAATGTTCAAACATTAATGATCATCTTATTCGGTTTAGTAGCCTTCATCATGGACTCAATCGGTGGTGTGGTATTTGCTAAGATCTTGAACTTATTCCGTAGAGAAAAGATCAACCCAATGATCGGAGCTGCAGGTATCTCTGCATTCCCAATGTCAAGTCGTGTTATCCAAAAAATGGCGACAGACGAAGATCCTCAAAACTTCATCTTAATGTACGCTGTTGGAGCTAACGTTTCTGGACAAATCGCTTCTGTTATTGCAGGTGGATTATTATTATCATTCTTCATGAAATAATATAGAAGCAAAAGGAGGAAAACGATGGAATTTAATACAGAATATTTAGCACAAGCTTTTGAATTAATGGCTTTAGGGATGGCTGGAGTTTTCCTAGTATTAGGAATTCTATATGCCGTTTCTGCTCTTTTATTAAAAGCGTTCCCGCCAAAATAAGGAGGCCGTTCCATGGAAAATTTCATTCTCAAACGTTTATGGCTCGATCGCGATAAAAAAGCTCGTCAAGATTGGGAATGGTTAATGGATCAAGCTAACCTTGGCAAAACAGAGCAGGTTGATTATACGATTGCGATTTACCATACTTCTGGTGAACCTGCAGCAACCGGTTCTTTAGACCGCAACATTTTAAAATGTTTAGTGGTTTGTAAAAAGTATCAATCAGAAAATCTGTTGACGCATCTCGTGATGGCGCTCTTAGATGAATTAAGAGAACGTTCTTATACAAATAGTTTTGTCTACACGAAACCAAAGAACATTGTCTTCTTTAAATCTCTAGGTTACCGGGTAGTTGCCGAAACAGAAAACCTTGCCTTTTTAGAACAAGGCATCCCATCTTTTAGTGATTACCTAAAATTACTAAAAGACCATTTCGTAGAAGGAAGTAGCAATAGTGCAATCGTCATGAATGCGAATCCTTTTACACTGGGACATCAATACTTGGTAGAAACGGCTGCGAGTCAGTCGAGTCACCTCTACCTGTTCGTTGTTTCCGAGGATCGTTCGTTCTTTCATACGAACGACCGAATGGAAATGGTGAAACGAGGCGTGAGTCATCTGCCAAACGTAACGGTGCTCCCGACGAGAGACTATATGGTCTCAAGCGCGACTTTCCCATCGTACTTCTTAAAAGAGAAGGCGGATTTGGAAGTGGCAAAAGTTCAAGCAACATTGGATGCAACACTCTTCTTAGAAAATATTGTTCCAACGTTACAATTGACCAAACGTTATGTTGGTCAAGAACCACTCTCTCCAGTAACCTCCGTTTATAATGACGCGCTAAGAGCTGCTTTTGGGAGCGACTTAGAGCTAGTGATTATAGACAGACTTTCTGCCGGGGACGAAGTGGTGAGTGCGACGCGGGTGCGCGCTGCCATTCAAGATAAAAACGTAGACGAGTTACAACAGCTCGTTCCAGCAACTACGTATCATTATTTAGAAGAAAAACATTTCATTGGATAAAATCCAAAAGAAAAGGTGGAAACTATAATGGAAATTAAAAAAAGTGCAGTAGTCGGCACTTTGGAATCAAGTGACATCATGATCACTTTAAATCCAAGTACCGCTGGTCGAATCGACATTCAATTAGAAAGTAGTGTCGAAAAACAATTCGGAAATCAAATCCGTCGTGTGATCGAAGAAACTTTAAAAGAATTAGGGGTTACTTCAGCAGAAGTCATCGCAGTTGATAAAGGGGCTTTAGATTGCACAATTCAAGCTCGTACAGTGACAGTGGTTCACCGTGCAGCAGAAGTTGAAAACTACGACTGGAAGGAGATCGACTCATGGAACGCTTAAGAAGAACAATGATGTTCGTACCTGGTTCAAACGCAGCAATGTTGCGTGATGCTCCACTTTACGGCGCAGACTCAATTATGTTTGACTTAGAAGATGCTGTTTCTTTAAAAGAGAAAGACTCAGCTCGTGTATTAGTACATTTCGCTTTAAAAACTTTTGACTACAGCAATGTAGAAACAGTTGTACGTATTAACGGTTTAGATACAACAGGTGCTTTAGATATTGAAGCCGTTGTATTAGCTGGTGTTAACGTTGTTCGTTTACCAAAAACTGAAACAGCTCAAGATATCGTAGACGTGGATGAAATCATCACTCGCGTTGAACGTGAAAACAACATCCCAGTAGGTCGCACTAAAATGATGGCTGCGATTGAATCTGCTGAAGGTGTGTTAAACGCTCGCGAAATCGCTAAAGCAAGTGACCGTTTAATCGGTATCGCTTTAGGTGCTGAAGACTACGTAACAAACATGAAAACTCGTCGTTACCCTGATGGACAAGAGTTATTCTTCGCTCGTAGCATGATTTTACATGCGGCTCGTGCTGCAGGAATCGCTGCGATCGATACTGTTTACTCTAACGTAGACAACATGGATGGATTCCGTGAAGAAGTAGAACGCATCAAACAATTAGGTTTCGATGGAAAATCTGTTATTAATCCGCGTCAAATTCCTGTGGCTAATAAAGTTTATGAACCAACAGAAAAAGAAATTCAAAACGCTAAAGAAGTTATTTGGGGAATTCGTGAAGCTGAAGCTAAAGGTTCAGGTGTTATCTCAGTTAACGGTAAAATGGTCGATAAACCAATCGTGGAACGTGCTGAGCGCGTAATCGCATTGGCAAAAGCGGCTGGATTGATTAGCGAGGAGGAAATTTAAGATGGTATTAAATAAAGCTGGACGTGAAATTCCACAAGAATATGCAGATCAATATGGGGTATACGAAGGTGAGTTAGCTCGCATTAAACCTTATGAAGCAGCTAGCCGTAAAATCAAACCTGTTGAACCTCGTCAAGAAAAATTATTAGGTAGCATTCGTGAAGCTATCGAAAAAACTGGCTTAAAAGATGGCATGACAATCTCATTCCACCACCACTTCCGTGAAGGAGACTATGTAATCAACATGGTTATGGATGAAATTGCAAAAATGGGGATTAAAAACCTATCAATCGCTCCATCTTCAATCGCGAACGTACACGAACCATTAATCGAACACATCAAAAATGGTGTCATTACAAACATCACTTCATCTGGTTTACGTGATAAATTAGGGGCAGCCATCTCTAGCGGTATCATGGAAAACCCAGTTGTGATTCGTTCACACGGTGGACGTGCTCGTGCGATTACTGCAGGAGACATCCACATCGACGTTGCCTTCCTTGGAGCTCCAAGTTCTGACGAGTACGGTAACATCAACGGTACAAAAGGAAAAGCAACTTGCGGTTCTTTAGGATACGCAATGATCGACGCTAAATACGCTGACCAAGTAGTTGCCATTACAGATAGCCTTGTACCTTATCCAAATACTCCAATTAGCATTCCACAAACAGACGTGGACTACGTGGTTGTTGTAGATCAAATCGGAGACCCTAATGGGATTGCCAAAGGGGCAACTCGTTACACGAAGAACCCTAAAGAATTATTAATCGCAGAATACGCTTCTAAAGTAATCACTGGTTCTCCATATTACAAAGAAGGCTTCTCATTCCAAACTGGTACAGGTGGAGCTTCTCTTGCTGCAACTCGTTTCATCCGTGAAGCAATGATTAAAGATGGCATCAAAGCAAGCTTTGTACTTGGTGGTATTACAAACTCAATGTGCGAATTGTTAGAAGAAGGTTTAGTTGAGAAAGTTATCGACGTTCAAGACTTCGACCACCCATCTGCAATTTCACTTGCAAACAATGCAAACCACTATGAAATCGACGCAAGCATGTACGCAAACCCATTATCTAAAGGTTCAGTAATTAACCGTTTAGACGTTGCAATCCTTTCTGCTTTAGAAGTAGATACAGACTTCAACGTAAACGTAATGACAGGTTCTGACGGTGTTATCCGTGGAGCTTCAGGTGGTCACTGTGATACAGCCTTTGCTTCAAAAATGTCAATGGTTATCAGCCCATTAGTACGTGGACGCATCCCTACATTCGTAGAATCAGTAAATACTGTGATTACTCCTGGTACAAGTGTGGACGTGGTTGTTACTGAAATCGGTATTGCCATCAACCCTAACCGTCAAGACTTAATTGAACACTTCAAAGGGTTAGATGTACCTCAATACACAATCAAAGAATTACAAGAAAAAGCATACAGCATCGTTGGAAACCCAGAACCAATTCAATATGGTGATAAAGTGGTTGCGGTAATCGAATACCGTGATGGAAGCATCATCGACGTTGTTCGCAATGTTTAATTCTTTGTTTGATGGAGCACCGGTGGATATCATACAAATGCTTGATGCCAGAGAAAGACGTGCTCGTACCCAACAACAATTACTAGAACAATTCAACCCGTGTGTATTGGTGTCTATTACACTCAATATTCCAGGTCCTGTTAAAAATTCAGAGGCGATTACAACCGTCTTCGCCTCTGTGATTTCTGAATTAGATGAGGCTTTACAGTCTTTTGAGAAACTTCATCAAGAAGACTTCTCATTTCAGACAGGAATGGAATTTTACCGAGTACTTCGCGCAGATGCACTTCGTGTAAAGCGCGCTTGTACGGAGTTTGAAGAAGGACACCCACTCGGAAGATTACTCGATATCGATGTCGTAGAAATGGCAGGAGAGACTCCAACGCCCATTTCCAGAACAGCCCTTGGAATGTCTCCAAGACGTTGTTTTATCTGCAATGAGGACGCAAAAGTGTGCGCCCGTTCTAGAAAGCATACGGTCCTAGAGATGCAAGAGCATATTGCTCGCATTGTTGCAGCATACACATCTATCGAAAGACCTTAAGAAAGGAAGATATTATGAGCAAAATTATCCGTTTAACTGAAACGGTTTTGCGTGACGGACAACAAAGTCAAATCGCGACTCGTATGTCAACTGAAGATATGTTACCAATCTTGGAAACATTAGACCAAGCTGGCTTCCATGCATTAGAAGTATGGGGAGGAGCAACTTTTGACTCTTGTATTCGTTTCTTGAATGAAGACCCATGGGAACGTCTACGTCAAATTCGCGCAGCAGTTAAAGATACAAAATTGCAAATGTTATTACGTGGACAAAACCTATTAGGATACCGTAACTATGCTGATGATGTGGTACGTTTATTCGTAGAAAAATCTGTACAAAACGGAATCGACATTATTCGTGTATTCGATGCTTTAAATGATGTTCGTAACATGAAGACATCCATCGAAGCAACAAAATTAGCAGGCGGACACTGCCAAACAGCAATCTCTTACACAACAAGTCCAGTTCATACTGTAGACTACTATGTTGATTTAGTAGGACGCATGGCAGAATTCGGTGCAGACTCAATCTGTATTAAAGACATGGCTGGGGTATTAACACCTCAAACAGGTTACGAATTAGTAAGCCGTATTAAAGAAAAAACTGATCTTCCTTTAGAAGTTCACACTCACGCTACAAGTGGTATTTCTGAAATGACTTACTTAAAAGTAGCTGAAGCAGGCGCAGACATCATCGACACTTGCTTATCATCATTCTCTGGTGGTACAAGTCAACCTGCAACTGAATCTATGGCTTTAGCACTTAAAGATTTAGGCTTCGAAACAGGCGTTGATATGAAGAAAGTAGAAGAAGCAACAGCTTACTTCAACGGCATTCGTGATAAATTCCGTGCAGAAGGCATCTTAAACCCTAAAGTAAAAGATACAGAACCAAAAACATTAATTTACCAAGTACCTGGTGGAATGTTATCAAACCTATTAAGTCAATTAACAGAACAAGGCTTAGCAGACAAATACGACGAAGTATTAGCAGAAGTTCCAAAAGTACGTGCTGACTTAGGTTACCCACCACTTGTAACGCCATTATCACAAATGGTTGGTACTCAAGCGGTAATGAACGTGATTTCAGGCGAACGTTTCAAACTCGTTCCAAAAGAAATCAAAGACTACGTTTTAGGATTATATGGACAAGCTCCAGCAGAAATTAATCCTGAAGTGAAAGCAAAAATTATCGGAGATGCAGAAGTTGTGACTGTTCGTCCAGCTGACTTAATCGAAGATCAATTGCCAGAAATTCGCGAAGAGATTAAAGAATACGCTAAATCTGACGAAGATGTGTTAATGTACGCACTCTTCCCACAACAAGCGAAAGACTTCTTAGGTCGCCGCGAAGATCCATTCTACGATGTACCATTACAAACAGTAGATGTGACTTTAGACTTACAATAATTTCTAAAAAAGCTGAAAGGCTAGGCTCCGCGCCCGGCTTTTCAGCTTTTTGTGTGCTTTAAACTGTGCTATAATGAGGGGAAAGACAATGCGAAGGAAGTGAAGGAATGGGACGTTTTAGAGAAGACATGGAAACTTATAAAAGAAATGATCCGGCGGCAAGAAGTAGCCTGGAAATCGTCTTGACGTACCCAGGCTATCACGCAACGGTCTTGCACCGGGCTGCGCATTGGTTACATACGAAGGCTAAACTGAAACTGCTGGCTCGAATGGTGAGCGGCTTTAGCAGGTTCCTAACGGGCATCGAGATTCACCCAGGCGCAACGATTGGAAGACGGTTCTTTATCGACCATGGTATGGGAATCGTGATTGGAGAAACCACTATTATTGGGGACGATGTGAAAATGTTCCATGCGGTGACCTTAGGCGGAACCGGAAAAGATACAGGCAAGCGCCATCCAACTATTGAGAACGGGGTGCTTTTATCGGCGCATTCGCAAGTCATTGGACCTGTGACGGTTGGTGAATATGCCAAAATTGGAGCGGCGGCAGTTGTGTTAGACGACATTCCTGCTCATACCACAGCAGTTGGACTGCCAGCGCGAGTGGTTCGCGTCCATACACCAGAAGAAATTGAAAGAGATACGACTATCGGAGGAAACTTATGATTCAAATCTACAACACCTTAACAAGACAAAAAGAAGAATTTAAACCGATTGAAGAAGGCAAAGTGCGCATGTATGTGTGCGGTCCAACGGTTTATAACTATATTCATATCGGGAATGCACGTAGTACGGTTTCCTTTGATACGATTCGTCGTTACTTTGAATACCGCGGCTATGACGTGAATTTCGTTTCGAACTTTACAGACGTGGACGATAAAATCATTCGCGTGGCCAACGAAACTGGCATGACGGCTGAGGAAGTCTCTAAGAAATATATCGAAGCGTTCTTTGAAGATACAAATGCGCTAAACGTGAAGAAGGCGACTTTAAATCCAACGGTAATGAACACAATGGATGACATTATTGCCTTTGTAGCGGACTTAGTCGATAAAGGAATGGCCTATGAATCAGAAGGCGATGTGTATTTCATCACTGAAAAATTCAAAGACTATGGAAAACTCAGCGACCAACGCATCGAAGACTTACAAATCGGGGCAAGTAATCGTACAGCCTCAGAAGATGATGCGAAGAAACGCAATCCGCTAGACTTTGCATTATGGAAGAGCGCAAAACCAAATGAAATCAGCTGGAACTCTCCATGGGGCAAAGGTCGTCCAGGATGGCATATTGAATGCTCTGTAATGGCGACAAAACACTTAGGCGATACAATCGACATTCACGGTGGTGGACAAGACTTAGCATTCCCTCACCACGAAAATGAAATCGCGCAAAGTGAATCAAAAACAGGTAAGAAATTTGCGAACTACTGGATGCACAATGCATTCGTAACAATGGGCGAAGAGAAAATGAGTAAATCTCTAGGAAACTTCGTGCTTGTTCACGACTTAATTGAGAAATTAGACCCACAAGTACTCCGTTTCTTCTTAGCAAGTGCGCACTATCGTCGTCCATTAAAATTTAGTGAAGCGGCTCTTCAAGAAGCTGCCGTGAACCTTGAAAAAGTACAAACGACCTTCAAGAATGCACGCTACCGCTTAGAAACAGCCGTGGATGCATTGCCAGAAGATGCAGAACGCTTAGCAAAATTCGAAGCAATTGAAGCGGAATTCCAAAAAGAAATGGATGATGACTTTAATGCGGCAAACGGTATGACGGTGTTATATCAATGGTTGAAAGAATGGAATGTGTATTTAGAACAAGAAGTCGTTTCAAAAGCAGTACTCGAAGCGCTCCTTGAAAAAGCAACTGTTCTATTTGGAATCTTCGGTATCGTTGAAAAACAAGAAGCACTGCTCGACGATGATATTCAAGCATTAATCGATGAACGTCTTGAAGCGCGTAAAGCGAAAAACTTTGCTCGCAGTGACGAGATTCGTGATTTACTAAAAGAACAAGGGATTGTATTAGAAGACACTCCACAAGGAACAAGATGGAGAAGAGAAGCATGACAGAAAAAAACTGGAAGCTGCTAAACGGTTTGGCCTTAGCCTATATGGGTGACGGGATTTATGAAGTGTATGTCAGAAATCACGTGATGCAAAAAGGGTTAACAAAGCCAAATCAATTACATGCGACCGCAACGAAGTTTGTTTCGGCAAAGGCACAAGCACGCTTGATGCAACAAATGTTGGAACAAGAAAACTTCTTAAATGAAGAAGAATTAGAAATTTACAAACGAGGACGCAATAGTAAGAGTCATACGGTGGCTAAAAATGCAGACGTAGGAACTTACCGCATTGCGACTGGTTTTGAAGCATTAATGGGTTATTTATACTTATCTGGCCAACAAGCAAGACTAGAAGAACTCATCAACTGGTGCTTACAACAAGTGGAAGGTGAACAGTAACATGGCACGAAATGAATATGCACCAAAGAAAAAATCAAGAAACGGAAATCGTTCAGACCATGGGCGTCCTGAGCGCGGTGAAAAGAGACAACGCCCTGCTCGTGAACATGTAGAACGTGAGGGAGTACAAGAAGTGGTGGACTTTGTATTTGGACGCCATGCAGTGGTGGAAGCCTTGCAGACACCGGACCGTGTAAACCGCGTCTTTATTCAAGAAGGAACTTCTGGACGAGATGCCGCAAAAGTCATTGAACTCGCACGTGAAAAAGGCATTCAAGTTCAAACCGTTCCAAAGACGAAAATTGAAGACCTTGTCGGCAATGCCGTTCACCAAGGACTCGTGGCTTCGATTGCAGCGTATGAATATGCCGACTTAGAAGACGTCTTTAAGAAGGCCGAAGAAAAGGGCGAAGATCCATTTATCGTCATTTTAGACGGAGTGGAAGATCCACATAACTTAGGAAGTATTTTACGTACGGCAGACGCAACAGGCGTTCACGGCATTATTATTCCAAAACGCAGATCGGCTTCATTAACAGCTACCGTTGCCAAAGCTTCAACGGGTGCTATCGAGCATGTGCCGGTTGTTCGCGTGACGAATTTAACGCAGACGATTGAACAATTGAAGGCGCGTGGCATTTGGGTGTTTGGGACCGACATGAATGGAACGGACTACCGCAAATGGAATACAAGTGGCCCTCTTGCGATTGTGATGGGGAACGAAGGAAAAGGCGTCTCTCGTATCGTGAAGGAAAGCGTGGACGAAATGGTGACCATCCCGATGGTTGGACATGTCCAAAGTTTAAACGCGAGCGTGGCAAGTGCCTTAATGATGTATGAAGTATTCCGTAACCGTTCGTTATAGGAAACGGGGGATGCACATTGAAAAAGCAACTGTACATTGTGGACGGCTATAATATGATTGGCGCTTGGCCGGAGCTTGTGGCATTGAAGAAGCAAGACGACTTAGAGAGCGCAAGGGATTTACTCATTCAACGGTGCTCGAATTTTCAGAAATTTGAAAATATCGAAGTCTGGATTGTCTTTGATGCGCAGTTTGTACCGGGCGTTACCCAGTCGTTTGACGAAGCCGAAGTGAAAGTGATTTTTACGGCTGAAGGGGAGACGGCGGATAGCTACATTGAGCGTACCGTATCAGAAATGAATATGCGTCTTGTTCAAGTATCTGTAGCAACCAGTGACTTGGCCGAGCAGTGGCTCATTTTCCAAAAAGGAGCCCTGCGTAAATCAGCTAGAGATTTTTATAAGGAATTAGAAAGTAGTAGGGATAAACAAACAGAGATGGCACGAACTTTCCATCATAAAGGAAGTACGCGCCGAAATCCCTGGAGTGACGCACAAATGGCGCTATTAAATCATTTGCGCTTTAGCTTGGGAGGCAGTGCAAAAAAGAAAAAATAGTGAATTAGCGCATTTCAAATACGCAACTTCACACTTTCTTCATAAATTGTCGTGTGTGATTTCATATTAATAGTGTACAATCTGTGAAGAAAACTTATAATAATTATAATTTAGCTATAAAAAAGGAGTGTATGTCATGCATATCTTAATGATTGAAGATACAGAAGCAGTTTGCGAAATGATGGAAATGTTTTTTGAAAACGAAGGTTGGAAGGCAAGCTTCTACCACGATGGTAAAGAAGGTCTTGATGCATTCTTAGAAAACCAAAACAAATGGGGCGTTGTCATCTTAGATGTCAACTTACCAAGTATGGACGGAATGCAAATTTGCCGTCAAATCCGCCAAGTGAACCAAAATGTTCCAATCGTAATGCTTACAGCACGCGATTCAGAAAGTGACCAAGTCATCGGTCTTGAAATTGGTGCGGATGACTACGTTGCAAAACCATTCAGTGCGGTAACGATTATGGCTCGTATCAAAGCATTATTACGTCGTACACAACGCGCTACTGTTGCAGACAACACATTTGCTTCAGAATTCGATGTTGAAACAGATCACGTGAAAATCAATACGAAAACACACGAAGCATTTATCGATGGCAAACAAATCGAAAACTTAACACCGAAAGAATTTGACTTATTAATGGTTATGGCGAAACACCAACGCCAAGTATTCACTCGTGAACACTTATTAACGAAAATCTGGGAAGATCCTTTCTATGGTGACGAACGTACAGTTGACGCTCACATCAAGAAACTTCGCCAAAAAATCGAAGCGGTTGGCCCACACGTAATTCATACAGTTTGGGGCGTAGGATATAAATTTGACGATAGCGAGTTGTAATCCATGAAATACTTTTATCAGCAACTCTTCGGGTTCGTATCCGTTGTGCTGTTGACGATTGCTGCATGTGGAATTCTTTTCTACAACGTAATGAGTAATAATGTCTATACACAGCGGTCTCAGCAACTGCAGTCGTACGCCAAAGGATTAATTGCGACTGATATGAGCGATGCGGATATTTACAAGTTGGGGACCATTTTACGCGAGGAAAATGTCAGTATAGCGATGTTTGATGAAAACAACGCGATGACCTATCCGTCTAGTAGTTTAGATACAAATTCTGCACTAACAGAGGATGAATTAAATCACTTAAAAAATGGTGCTGCGATTAACTTGAAGGAAGTTCAAATGAACTTTACCGGAGAAGCCGTAGATAACTTAATCACGGTATACTATCCCATTATTAAAAATGGACAGTATAAAGGATATGTGGCTTTAGCCAGTCCGATGAGTCGTATTCAAACCGAAGTACGCGAACTTCGTAATTCGATGTTTATTGCGTTTGGCGCTGCGATTATCATTGGAATTATGATGAGTTTTGTTTTTGCAAACTATCAAACACGTCGTATCAACAAGTTGCGTAAGGCGACTCATAAGATTTCGGAAGGGGACTTCGATGTTAAACTTCCTGTCGAAAGTCGAGACGAGTTTGACGACTTAATGAAAGACTTTAACAACATGGCGCATTCGCTCCGCGAGTCTGAAAGAGAGGTTGAGCGACAAGAAAATGTCCGCCGCCAATTTATGATGGACGTGGCGCACGAAATGCGTACACCATTGACAACCATGAATGGATTGCTCGATGGATTGAAATACAATATGGTGCCAGAGTCTCGTCGTGGACGTTCACTGGAACTCATTTCTAGTGAAACTCAACGATTAATCAGGCTCGTTAACGAAAACCTCGACTACGAGAAGATTCGTTCGAACCAGATTGTATTAGTGCAACACCGTTTTGCAGGGATTGGAGCCATCCAGACCGTTGTAGAACAAATTCGCGAACTAGCGAAAGTAAAAAATAATACTTTGCGCTATGAATGCGATACAGACTTCAGCGTTTATGCCGACTATGATCGCTTTGTCCAAATCTTGGTGAACATTACAAAGAATGCGAACCAATTTACGGACAACGGGGAAATTCTAGTGAAGGCGTGGAACGAAGGTAAAAAAGCGATTGTCGAGATTTCTGATACAGGTATCGGAATTGACGAGAGAGAAATCAAAGAAATCTGGGAACGTTTCTATAAAGCAGATGTTTCAAGAAAGAGCACGAAGTATGGAGAAAGCGGCCTTGGACTTGCGATTGTGAAGTCACTGGTAGATAGTCACCGCGGTAAAATCTCTGTGAAAAGTGAAGTTGGCAAGGGAACAACCTTTAGAGTGGTATTTCCTGGCGAAAGTGAATTGTAATTTAAGGAGAACGAACAAGGAGGAAGGAAATGTATTTACTTGGCCCATTCTATCAATGGCTAGTCCGATTATTTGATGGGCGAGTGAATCACCTTCCACTTGTTCGTTTGTTTATTTTCAGTGTAGACCACGCAATCGTCCTGTTTATCGGATGGTTGATTGTTTGGTCTATTTATTTATCTTCACGTAGAAAAGGGGAGATTTCCTGGAAGTGGGAACTCTACCGGAATTTATTTATCTTCTATATTATATTATTAGCGCAATTGACGATTTTTAGAAATACCGATGAGACCTTTACTGTAAAAGTCGTCACGCACCCGCTCTCGGATATTATGTGGGTGCCGTTTGTCGATAGCATCAAGTTATTTATGCAAGGTTCAGTCTTTGCAGCGTATTATAATGTAGTAGGGAATATCGTTTGGTTTATGCCGCTTGGATTTTTCTGCGGACTACTCTATGGCAAAAAAGATGGACAATATCGTTCGCTTTGGTATGGCTTTTGGACGTCCTTTACGATCGAGTTTTTCCAATTTATCTTCTACACCGGCGTCAGCCATATCGATGATATCATCTGTAATGTGTTCGGAAGCTGGATGGGTTTCTTACTATATCGAGGCATTATGAAATGGAGGGGAAAATAATCTATGGGAACAATCATCGTGAAACAAAAAGCAGCGGGATTGATTAAAAAAGGAAGTCCACTGATTAGTCAGATGGACCTTGCGCAAGAACTTCGCGCAGATGAAGGTGAAGTGGTAAAAGTGTATGACCAACAACGTCATTTCTTAGGAATGGCCTATGTCGGATTCCAAAATAAGGGAGTTGCGTGGGTATATAGTCGCGAGGAAGACGAAGCGTTGGATGATGCATTCTTTAGCGGTATCTTCAAGACGGCATTCGAGAATCGCCGTGCGCTCATTCATTCGGAGGATACGACGACTTTCCGTCTCTTCAATGGGGAAGGAGACGGCTTTGGCGGAGTGACGATTGACTGGTATGACGGTTTTATCGTTGTCTCTTGGTATAGCGAGGGTGTCTATCATTACCGCGACCTTATTTTGACGCAGGCACTAGCTTCATTTGAAGGTGTCAAAGGAATCTACGAAAAGATTCGTTTTAAGAATGAAGCAGACTTGCCAGAAAGTCAGTTTGTCGGCGGAGTAGAAGCGCCAGAACCATTAATCGTATTAGAGAATGGTGTTAAATACGCGACCTATATGAATGAAGGATTGATGACCGGTATCTTCTTAGACCAACGCGAGGTGCGCGAAACGATTCGCCAGCGTTACAGTGCAGGACGTACCGTATTAAATACTTTCAGTTATACTGGTGCATTTTCTGTGGCGGCAGCAATGGGTGGCGCAACAAAAACAACCAGCGTAGACGTTGCCAACCGTAGTCTTGAGAAGACAAAAGAGCAATTTGCAGTCAACGGGATTGACCCAGAAACGCAACAAATCTATGTGATGGACGTGTTCGATTATTTCAAATACGCCGTGAAGAAACAGTTGAAGTTTGATACGGTCGTGGTCGATCCACCAAGTTTTGCCCGTACGAAGAAGAGAACTTTCTCTGTGGCAAAAGACTACGGCAAACTTGTAGCCCAAATCACTCCATTAGTCGCGCCGAAAGGAACGCTCGTGTTATCGACGAATGCTGCGAATGTGAGCGAATCTCAATTTCAACAAATGATTGAGAAAGGCATCCGTGAAGCCGAAGGCAATCGCAAGTTCCGCATCGTCTTGAAAAAAGGATTGCCAAGCGATTTTGCAGTCCCAGTAGCCACACCGCTAAGCGATTATCTCAAAGTTTTCTTTATTGAATTTAACAACTAGCACAACTGCCCGAAATTCACTTATAAGTGAATTTCGGGCAGCTTTCGTTCGCATCTCACATTCCATGCATAAACCCCGTCCTTATCGCATTTTCCAGGCACGGGAGGCCGTTAAAGGCACCGAGATGTCATATTCGCACTTTGGCACAAATCCCATTGCAACGCGATTTCTAGCAGTTCACTTTTTTGCAAAAAAATCTCATTTTCTACAAACCACGAAAATCTTGCGGATTATATAACCACAGCATTGGGGAAGTGCAACCAATGTGAATTACTGACTCTAGGGGGAACCCCGTAGAGTCAGTTTGAAGCTTGGTAGGAATTGAGACGACAGGCTCAATCCGGTGCCCCTATGCAGTGGTTATAAAACAATCCGCAAGGATTGGAAGTGGTTTGTAAGACCAACGTAAGTTTTTTTACAAAAGAGGGAACTATAAAGATTGCATTGCAAATTAAGTTTTGATATAATACCAAAGTGCATGAAAATGCACATGTCGGAACACCGTGGGAGGAGAAATCTTCATCTCCATTAAACCACGCACGAAACAATCAAGGAGGTAATGTCTCGTGGCTAAAAAAGTTGTAAAACTAGTTAAATTACAAATTCCTGCAGGTAAAGCAACTCCAGCTCCACCAGTAGGTCCAGCTTTAGGTCAAGCACAAGTGAACATCATGGGATTCTGTAAAGAATTCAATGCTCGTACAGCTGACCAAGCAGGTTTAATCATTCCGGTTGTGATTTCAGTTTATGAAGACCGTTCATTCGACTTCATCTGTAAAACACCACCAGCAGCAGTATTATTAAAGAAAGCTGCTAAAGTTGAAAAAGGTTCAGGCGAACCAAACAAGAAAAAAGTTGCTACTGTAACTCGTGATCAAGTTAGAGAAATTGCTGAATTAAAAGCACCTGACTTAAATGCAGCAGACGTAGAAGCTGCTATGCGCATGGTCGAAGGTACAGCCCGTTCAATGGGATTTGTAGTAGAAGGCTAAAAACAAATGCAGCTTCCAAAAGTCCCTAGCACGAGTGTTTCACTCATGGACTTTGTGGGAGGTAAAACCGTTAAAACCACACAATAGGAGGAAATTATACAATGGCAAAGAAAAGCAAAAAATATTTAGAAGCCGCTAAAAAAATCGATTCTTCTAAAGCTTACTCAGTTGAAGAAGCAATCGCATTAGCAAAAGAAACAGATTTCGCTAAATTTGATGCATCTGTAGAAGTTGCATACCGTTTAGGTTTAGATCCAAAGAAAGCTGACCAACAATTACGTGGAGCAGTTGTGCTTCCAAACGGAACTGGTAAAACTCAACGTGTATTAGTATTCGCAAAAGGTGAAAAAGCTAAAGAAGCTGAAGCAGCTGGTGCAGACTACGTTGGTGACAGCGAATTAGCTCAAAAAATCCAAGGTGGATGGTTTGAGTTCGACGTTATCGTTGCAACACCTGACATGATGGGTGAAGTTGGTCGTTTAGGTCGTGTATTAGGACCTAAAGGCTTAATGCCAAACCCTAAAACAGGTACTGTTACAATGGACGTAACTAAAGCTGTTGAAGAAATTAAAGCTGGTAAAGTTACTTACCGTGTTGACAAAGCTGGTAACATCCACGTTCCAATCGGTAAAGTTTCATTCTCAGATGACAAATTAGTAGAAAACTTCAAAACAATTCACGAAACATTATTACGTATCAAACCTGCTACAGTTAAAGGTCAATACGTACGTAACGTTGCTGTGACAACTACTTTCGGCCCTGGGGTTAAAGTAGACGTAGCTTCTCTATAATTTAAAAATAGATAGAGCCAGGCCTTGTGCTTGGTTCTTTTTTTATGAATGAAAAACGCATACTGTCATAGAGCAGTATGCGTTTTTGTCTTTTATTGTAGTAAAGAATCAAAGTTTCTTCTATATAATAGTCTGCGAACTTCCATCGT
>CAKAPS010000020.1:0-23180 GCA_916719965.1 uncultured Streptococcus sp. | reverse complement strand
ACCTGTGACCCATAGATTAAGAGTCTACTGCTCTACCAACTGAGCTAAGGAGGCATTTGTACTTAAGGTACTTAACCAGTATACTACCATCCCCATGGTAAATCAAGGGAATTTTCTCGAGAAATTCTCCGTTAAAAACAAAAACAGTCCTCTAAATTTTTAGAGGACTGTTTTTATTCTAACCCTAGACTCACTTTGAGTCCTACATCAATGATTTTCATAAAGTCACTATCGACTGTTGTAATCTTTTCAAGAATACGGACTTTATCAATTGTCCGTAATTGCTCGAGTAAGACTACCGAGTCGCGTTCGAAACCGAATTGGTCTTTTTTGATTTCAATATGCGTTGGAATATTGGCCTTTGTATGTTTGGCAGTAATCGCCGCTACAATGACCGTTGTACTAAAGTGATTTCCTACATCATTTTGCACGATGAGGACAGGGCGTTTTCCCCCTTGCTCACTTCCGACAACTGGCGATAAGTCCGCAAGACACACATCGCCTCTTACAATCTTATCAATCATTTATATACACCCGTTTCACGCGGTCTGAAATGATGCAAAGCACTTCATAGGCAATCGTCTCTGAACGCTTCGCTAATTCAATCGCGGTAATTTCTTCGTCTCCATCTTTTCCAAGGAGCGTCACCGTTGTCCCTACTGGAAATTCATGCGGCAAGCGAATCATGCACTGATCCATGCAAATGCGTCCAACGATTGGACAACGCACGCCATCCACTAAGACTTCCCCTTTATTGTAAGCACGGATAAATCCATCCGCATAGCCAACTGGAAGTGTCGCTACCCATTGCGGTTCGTCTGCAGTGTATGTCGCACCGTAGCTCACCGTGTCTCCTGCTTCCAGCTTCTTCACTTTCACCATTTCTGTTTCCCAGCGAAGGGCCGGTGTTAAGGCCGCTTCGTCTTTCAGCGCTAAATCTCCATTGGAAGGATTAATCCCGTAAATTCCAATACCATATCGAACAATGGCGCTTTCTCCTGCCCCATGCCAAAGCGCATAGGCTGAGTTTGAGTAATGCACGTGTGCTGGTTTGACACTTAATTCATCGACCAGACGGTGAAACTTTCGGATTTGCTTCGTTAGTTGTGTCGTGTCTGCTTCGTCGGCCGTCGCAAAATGCGTGAAAATGCCTTCGAATTCAAACGAGCCATTTTGTAGCACGGCTTCGACCGCTGCTAATTCTTCCTCGTTCACCACGCCGATACGTCCCATTCCTGAGTCCACGGCAATATGCACTTTTAACGGTGTATCATTTAAATACTGTGTGGCTTCTGTTAGCCACTCTACTGAGTCTACACTCGCAGTGATTTTATTTTCAGCTAGGAGTGCGGCATCTTCAACGCGGCTCAGTCCTAGAATTAAAATGGGTTGTGTGAATCCAGCCTGACGTAAGCCCAATCCTTCATCTACGTTCGCTACACAGAAACCTGTAGCGCCAGCTTCTAGGGCTGCTTTTGCCACTGGAATCATCCCATGTCCGTATGCGTTAGCTTTCACAACGGCATAGAGCTCTTGAGAAGGGCTCAATTTTTCCATCTGCTTTTTAATATTTTGTTTTACAATCGATAAATCCACTACAACTCGTGTATTTCGATGGATTGCTTCTAACATGATTGGTTCATTCCTTTTTATTCGTTGGATTCTAATACGACGACGGCATACGCATCATGATTTGTATGCGTAATGGTGACCCATGTCTTGTGGGCGTACCGTTTGCACACAAGGACTGGTTTTCCTGACGCATCATTTAAGACTTCGATATCTTGGAATGACACGTGTTGTCCAATGCCCGTTCCCAATGCTTTTGCGTAGGCTTCCTTGGCCGCAAAACGTCCTGCGAGAAACTCCACTTTTCGCTTCGTTGGAAGACTATTATATTTCTCAAGTTCTGCTGGAGTCAGCACTTTTTGTAAAAAAGTTTTCGGTTCTGCCACGATTTTTTCAATGCGTGAAAGTTCCACTGCATCCATTCCAAGTCCTGTAATCGCCATTGTCGTCTCCTTTAACGTATTTCATTCCTTCATTTTATCAAAATAATGACCATTTGTCAGAAATTTTATCGTTTCTTATGATTCCCAGAGGCCTTTCCATAAAATGACTTCCCCAGCCGCAAGAGACGCCTGCACATCGATAATGCGTTGATTGCTAGAGCCGCGAAACTGCAAGGTCAAATCCTTCTTTGCGAGTTCAAATCGTCCATCGACTAAAATATCAATCAAGCGGAGCAATTCAAGCTTATCCTCTGTTTCTTGCATCAATTCTTCCCATGTATATCCTGTCCACGACCATACGTCTTTGGTGTGCCCGTAAGCTTCTCGTAAAGCTTTCACTAGAGAAAGGCAGACACCCGTATTTAAAAATGGCTCGCCTCCAAGAAGTGTTAAACCCTGACAATACGAGGCACCCACATCCTCAACAATTTGTGCTTCGAGTTCTTTCGTATATGGAATGCCGTAATTAAAATTTTGCGCGATGACGTTATAACATCCTTCACAGGCAAAAAGGCAGCCGCTCACATACAGCGAGCAGCGTACCCCTTCCCCATCGACAAAATTATACGGTATATAGCTCGCAATCTTCCCTTGGGAATACTGCTGAGCAGTCCATTCTTTTGGATTCGGGTTATTCATCCTCCGTCACCCCAAGCGCATAGCGTTCCTTGAGTTTTGGCATATGTTTCACACGCGAAGAAATTTCCACGTGACGACCATGCACCATCGGACGTGCTTGCGGATTTCCAAGGTAACCACAAGTTCGTTTCACCACATCACACGTTTGCGGATCATGGTTCTTACATTGTGGACATTCGAATCCTTTAGCCGTTGGAGTAAATTCACCGTCAAATCCGCACTTATAGCAGTGGTCGATTGGCGTATTCGTTCCAAGGTATCCAACTTTGTCATAGGCAAAATCCCACACAGCTTCCAGCGCCTTTGGATTTTGACGAAGCACTGGATATTCGCAGTAATGAATGAAGCCACCTGAAGAATACACTGGATAATCTTTTTCGAAGTCAATCTTTTCAAATGGCGTTGGATTTTTACGCACATCATAATGGAAACTATTCGTGTAGTATTCCTTCTCGGTAATATCTGGCACTAGACCAAATTTTTCGATATCGAGCTTGCAGAATCGGTCGGTCAAACTTTCACTTGGAGTCGCATAGACACTGAAATGATAGCCGTACTCATCACCCCATGCATCCGTATGAGACTTCAACGATTTCACGATTTCTAAAGTAAAGGCTTTGGCTTCAGGATTCGTTTCCCAAGCAGGCCCAAAGAAGGCCGTTGCTGCTTCATAGAGACCGATATAGCCTAGAGAAACCGTCGCACGTTTATTTCTAAATAAGACGTCGACTTCTTCGCCATCCTTCAAGCGTTGGCCAAACGCCCCGTAGTGATACAAGACAGGCGCATTGTCGCGAGTAGCTTCCTTGCAACGTTCCACACGATAAACAAGTGCATCTTTACAAATCGCGAGTTTCTCCTCAAAAATCTCCCAAAACTTTTGAAGAGATTCGTCTGCTTCAAGCGCAATGCGAGGAATATTGAGCGTTACAACCCCTAAGTTCATTCGTCCGTCGTTTACTTCTTGACCGTTTTCGTCCCTCCATCCTTGTAAGAATGAACGGCATCCCATTGGCACTTTGAAACTTCCTGTTAGACGAAAGATTTGGTCATAGCTTAATACGTCTGGATACATGCGTTTTGTCGCACATTCCAACGCCAATTGCTTCACGTCATAGTTTGGATCATTGGCTTCCAAGTTCACGCCACGTTTCAATGTGAAAACGAGTTTTGG
Source organism: uncultured Streptococcus sp. (assembly GCA_916719965.1). Lineage (GTDB taxonomy): Bacteria > Bacillota > Bacilli > Lactobacillales > Aerococcaceae > Granulicatella. The sequence continues at coordinate 19,355 of CAKAPS010000020.1, read as the reverse complement.
GAAAATCGCAGTCCGTTTTTCTTTGCCAATCCCTTCCATACGTACTTGCAAGATAGCCTTTTGAATACAACGTTCAAAGTGATTTGTTCCAAGTCCAAATCCAAGCGTTGTAAATGGTGTTTGTCCTTGGGATGTATAGAGCGTGTTGATTTCATATTCTAACGATTGCATCGCATCATAAATATCTTTTTCCGTCTTCTTCATCGCATAGGCTTCTTGACGGTCTTCTCCTTCAATCCATACTTTTGCATCTGCTAAATGCTTTTCGTAGTTCTTTGCTGCATAGGGTGCCAGTAACTCATCCACACGGTTGGCAGAACAACCACCATACTGACTGCTCGCCACATTCGCAATAATTTGCGCCATTTGTGCGGTAGCTGTTTGGATGGATTTAGGAGATTCTACTTCTGCATTTCCGATTTTAAAGCCGAGCCCTAACATGTGCTCGAAGTCAATCAAGCAACAGTTCGTGAGCGGCATATACGGATGATAATCCAAGTCGTGATAATGGATGTCGCCTTTTAAATGCGCATTGGCCACGTGTGGCGGAAGCATCTTCAAGCCGATAATCTTCCCAACCGTCCCAGCTGTTAAGTCGCGCTGTGTATTAAAAACTTTACTATCTTTATTCGCGTTCTCGTTGACGACGCTAGCTTCTTTATTCGTTAATCGTGAGAGCGCCCATTGGAAATCCAACTGATTCTTACGGCGTAAATCACGGTCTACACGGTAGGCAATATACTCTTGTGCAAGGTCCGACTCTCCATCTTCAATCAGTAAATGTTCAATGATATTTTGAATTTCATAAATCTCAATCGTATCGTTAAAGCGTCTTGAAATCTCCGCGAGGACATCCTCTACGATGCGACCAAGCACTACCATCCGCTCGTCGCTTAATGTACCATTCAATTCGATTTCCGCTTTTTCAATCGCACGTTGAATTTTTTCCTTTTGAAATTCGACTTGTCGGCCATCCCTCTTCGTGACCGATAATGCTGTTAATGTCTCTACACTCATCACGATTCCTCCTTAAACTCTAGTCCTTATTTTAGCACTCAAAAAATAAAAATCAACCCCTAAAACACAATATATTGTGTTTTAGAATCGTAATATTTTACAACATATAGTGTATGAAACCACAAAAAAAACTCCCTGACAAATCTGTCAGAGAGTCTAAATTTCTTTATTTTTGTGCGTTTTTAACAGCTTCGACCATCTTATCCCAAACGTTTTCCATATCTTGTACCAATTTCAATTGCGTACGTGCACGGTCCAAGTTTTGTCCTGGACGAGTCGTTGCGTAATAAACATCCCCATTGATATAGTCCGTCAGGAAACGAATCCCTTGTTCGAGCGTAATGACACGAGCACCCCAAGGTAAGTATTCAAGTTCGGCTTCCGTCAAGATGCCGTTTGTCCCTTCGATAAAGCCTTTCACGTAAGTTTCGTATAAGTCGAAATCGAAGTTCACTTTTGTTAAATCGGATTCGTCTTCGGCGCAGTCATTTGCACCAAAACGAATGGAATCCCCAAAATCAAATAACACTAATCCCGGCATTACCGTATCAAGGTCCACGATGCAAAGCGGTTCTTTTGTTTCACTGTCGAACATAATGTTGTTTAATTTTGTATCATTATGCGTTACACGAAGCGGCAATACTCCTTCATCGAGTAAATCATAGAGTAAGAAGCAGTCCGCTTTACGGTTTTGGATAAATGCAATCTCTTCTTGCACCTCTTTCACACGGCCCACGCGATCTTCTCTAATCGCTTCTTCCAACTGTCTGTAACGATTACGTGTATCGTGAAATTGTGGAATCACTTCTACTAATTGGCTTGCATCAAAGTCGTTTAAGTCATAAGCAAAACGACCGAATGCTTTAGCTGTAATATAAAACTGTTCTGGACTTTCTACTTTATCTAATGAATAGCTATTTTTCACTGAATCATAAATACGCCAGTATGTTCCGTTATCCAAGTTGGCTGTTAAATGGCCATCTTTAGTACGGATAACACGGAGCGTTTCACGAGAAGCGTCGCGCCCTTCTGCTTCGTATTTCTCACGAAGATAAGTAGTTACCTTCTCGATATTTTCCATTAATCCACGTACGTTTGGAAAAATATCATGGTTGATGGCTTGTAATACATATTGTTTTTCTTCATTTTCATGTGTATGTGTAATTTGATAGGTTTTATTAATTAATCCATTTCCTAAAGGTTGAATATCTACCAATTCCCCTGGTAATTCGTAATATTCATATGCCACTCGTGCATTATTTAATGGATTTCCTTCTGTTGTCATAACCTTTTCCCCTTTTACCTTCTAACAAAGTCGTATGTGTCTATTGTACCGCTTTCACGACTAAAAAGGAAGATATACGGCGAAAAAAAAGCAGAAGAACTATTAGTTCTTCTGCACTTTCTGTTATTTCATTTCTTTTGAGCTTTCCATGATGGCATCGATTAAGCCATATTCTAAGGCTTCTTGTGCTGTCATGTAGTTATCACGGTCTGTATCTTTTTCGATACGTGATAATTTTTGGCCTGTTTGTTTTGCCAAGATTTTATTTAAACGTTCACGTGTTTTCAAGATTTGACGTGCTGCAATTTCGATTTCTGTCGCTTGCCCTTGTGCTCCGCCTAAAGGTTGGTGGATTAAGATTTCAGCGTTTGGTAATGCGAAACGTTTGCCTTTCGCACCGGCTGTTAATAGGAATGAACCCATTGATGCTGCTAGCCCCATCGCGATTGTTTGAACGTCTGCTTTAATGAAGTTCATTGTATCGTAGATGGCTAAACCAGCTGTTACGCTTCCTCCTGGAGAGTTAATATACATGTAAATATCTTTCTCAGGATCTTGTGCATCTAAGAATAGTAATTGCGCAATAATCGCATTCGCCATATCGTCGTGAACAGGTCCGCTCACCATGATAATACGGTCTTTTAATAAACGTGAGTAAATGTCATAAGCGCGTTCTCCGCGTGAAGACTGCTCGATAACTGTTGGAATTAAATTCATAGCATTTCCTCCATATTCTGCTTTTGTTATAGTCTACTTCAATAGTCAACAAAGGTCAATCTATCTGCTTGTTAGTTAATAAAGTTGAAAATCTTGTCCCATACTTCTTTTGAGAAAATATCAAATGGGTTGTGACCTTCACCAAGAACGGCATAACCAACCATTAAGCCAAGTGCAAATAAGATGACTGCGATAATCACAAAGATTAAGACACGGAGTAGCGCCGTCAATAATAAGTGACCACTATTTTTCAATTCTTGCTTCATGCTTCTTCTGTCCTTTCATCATCAATCATATTCGCAGTTGGGTTCATTACGACTTTCTTAGAACTGAAGAGTCTTCTGAGTCCTGAGAAAATACCTCGATCTGCTTTAATGCGGTTTAATAAGATTCCTGTTCCAATCGCAACACTTTGTAGCGGGTTCTCAGCAATCATCACTGGAACTTGTAGCTTCTCAGAAAGCATACGGTCGATTCCTTGGATGAGCGCTCCGCCCCCTGTTACCATCACGCCGCGTTCGATAATATCACCTGCGAGTTCTGGTGGAGTCGCTTCGAGTACGAGTCTAGCTTCTTCGCCAATCGTATCGAGCATTTCTTTTAAGCAATGATAAATTTCATTTGTATAAATCGTTACCGTCTTCGGCAACCCAGTCGTCATGTCGCGACCTTTAACAATCATATCTGACTCGTTTTCCACTTCAATCGCACTACCAAGATTCATCTTGATGGCTTCAGCGGTACGGTCTCCGATAATGAGTTGATATTTGTCTTTAATATATTCGGAAATGGCAAAGTCCATATTATCGCCGGCTAATTTAATCGAACGGCTTGTGACCGTTGAGCCCATTGAAAGAACGGCAATATCACTTGTCCCACCACCGATATCGATGACCATGTTTCCAATTGGAGAGAAGATATCAAGTCCAACGCCGACTGCGGCCACTTTAGGCTCTTCCTCTAAGTAAATATTACGTCCGCCGCATTTTATTGCCGCTTGGATAATGGCTTTTTGCTCGACTGTCGTAATATTTGTTGGTGTACAAATCAAAATATCTGGTTTTGAGAACCAACTATTTAAGTTTAGTTTTTGCATGAATAATTCAAGCAATTGCTCAGTAACTGCGATATCCGCAATCACCCCACCCTTTAATGGATGGTGCACATTGATTTCTTTAGGTGTACGGCCTACCATTTGATACGCACGTTCACCGACTGCAATCACGTCGCCATTACGCTCATCTAGCGCAACGAGTGACGGTTCATTTAAAATAATTCCACGATCTTTTAAGAACACTAAAATATTCGCTGTTCCTAAGTCGATTCCAATATCTCGAACCATGAAAGTCTCCTCTCTTATAAACGTTCCTTCGTTTTGAATCCATTTTTAAACACGAAAAGAATATACGAGCCGATTAAAAAGGCTACGGCTAATCCTAAGCAATATTGCAAGACACCGACAAATCCATATTTATCCACATTCAAGAAGAAATATGGGAATGGGCCATCTTTGTTATTTCCAATCGGAATACGTGTGATGAGTGCAATCGCCACAGATACAATCGCATAGACCAGCGGTAATAGCGTCCACGTAAATGGATCATACCACTTGTAGCAATGCCCTTTATCAAAGACGATGCAATCCGCTAACGTTCCAAACGGCACAATATAATGCGATAGGAAATTCTCAATCGTCCAGAACTCTTCGGCTGTCTTTTGTGGTGCTAACATAAAGTGATACACCAGCCCGGTTAGAAGAATCGCAACCGTAACGCCACCTTTCAAACGAAGGTCCATCTTACTCCAATGGCCGTCTTTGCGGTATTTCAATAGCAAGTACACCATAAACAATCCAACGAGTAGATTCGATTGATTCGTGTAATAACGAAGCCCATGCCAACCATGAAGCGTCATCTGCATTAGAAAACCGACAATCGCACAGGTCGCAATGATCCCTTTCGAGATTAGACTTGCTTTTAAAAATGTTGCTCTCTTCATTCAATTCCTCTTTCTCTTGACACTAATTCTCTTTATTATACCATATCTATCGCCTTTGTCAGTACTATTAACGTGCAATCAAAAAGGCTTGGCCACAAACAGCCAAACCTTTCTCAAATTATGCTCTACGATGGTTCATTAAGTCATGTGGACTTACGACCGGAGTTGAGTTCACCCATCTAGCAAAATTGCGAAGCGGGAGATATAAAATATAGTAAATCACGATGTTTAACATTAAGGTTGCCCCAAGTCTTACTACTAAGAACTCGTTCCAATCCATGCTTGCGACTCCTCGTATGGCATACACGAAGTAAACAGAGACTTCGGTGAAGCTTAGGAAGAACACTAATGCTAGCCCTAATGTAAATGGATTTTGAAGGATGTTCGGGCGAACCAAATTAATGATTCGTACAATCACTGCAAACAGCGCCATATAAACACCAAGGACGCCTGAGTAGTAACTGTCCACTAAGAATCCTGCAACGACTGTAAACCAGAACATCGACTTTTGATCAATCATGAAGTTTAACAACACGACTGCGATAATAATCATTCGAGGCGTTAAGCTATAGCCGGAGAATAGAAACAATTTTGAAAAATGATTCGTTAACACTCCATCGGCTAAGAAAGCAAGAATATAAACAAATAACACCCAGTAAACTCTTTTTGAGATGCGCATTATTGCCCCTCGCTTTCGCTTGTACGAATAACAACCGTCACATAACGAACGTCATTTGTATCCGCTGCTGGACGAATTTTCACTTCTTTATACAAGCCAAAACGGTCCATCGCCACTTCTTCAACCGTACCGATATATAGTGAGTTTGGAGAAATACCGCCGAGACCACTTGTCACGACTTTATCCCCAACTTTGATATCTTGCGTTGCTTGAATTTGGCTCATCACTAACATATTCGTTTTATCGTCATAGCCAGTGATTGTTCCGTAGATTGGTTCTTTTTCGTTTTGAATCATCGCTGCTACACGCACTAATGTATTATCGGCATTTGATAATAGCGCTACACGTGCACTCGTTGGATTCACGTCCATGACTTTCCCTACAAGTCCATTATCACTCATAACAGACATTTGCGGTTGGATACCGTCATTAGACCCTTTATTAATCGTAATGACATCACGCCATGTGTCTGGATTACGCGCAATCACCGTCGCATTCACTAACGTATAATCGTTAAGCGTATCTTGCAACTTGAGCGTTTCCTTCATTTTTTGGTTATCACGTTTTAACTCACTCAATTGAACTTCTAATTCATGAATGGTATCGATTTTTTGTTTTAACGATTGATTTTCTTGATACGTATTTGATAAATCACTCACGCTATCGATAAAATCATTAATACTATTTGCTGGATAAGAGACTAATCTTCCTAGAATATTGGTTACATCATTAACACCTTGAGTCACGATATTACTGCCGTAAGTAATGGAATACATGATCAATGCTAATGCCGTGATAATTCCGATTACCCAACCAATTAGTTTCTTATTTGAAAAAATTGGATTCACATCATCACTCCTCTTTATTTATTTTTCAACGGACTCTATTTTTTCATTAATGATGGATTTGCTAAAATCGCACCAGTTCCTAATGCCACACAATCGAGTGGATCATTGGCCACAAAGGCTGGTACTTGCGTTTCCTTCGAAATCATCTCAGCAAGGTGACGAAGCATTGCGCCTCCTCCTGTTAACACGATTCCATGATCAATAACGTCCGCAGAAATTTCTGGCGGTGTTTGTTCCAATACATCTTTTACTGCGTCTAAAATTTGATGAATAATTTCACTCATCGCAACTGCAATTTCTTTTGCAGGTACTTCAACAACACGTGGCAATCCCGTAACCATATCACGACCACGCACTTGCATGCTTCCTTGTGCTTTTTCAATAGAAGCTGAACCAAGCGTAATTTTTAATTCTTCAGCCGTACGTTCCCCGATTAGTAAATTGTACGTCTTACGAACATGCTGAATAATAGACTCGTTTAACTCGTCTCCTCCGACACGAATTGAACGGCTATTCACGATTCCTCCAAGCGAAATCGTCGCAACGTCTGTCGTACCGCCACCGATATCGACAATCATGCTTCCAGTTGGATCTGTGACAGGAAGTCCTGCCCCAACCGCAGCCGCGAATGGTTCTTCAACCACGTACGCTTCTTTAGCTCCTGCATATTTTGTCGCGTCTAAAACGGCTCTCTTTTCAACATCTGTAATGCCACTTGGCACACAAATAATGACCACTGGTTTAAAGAATGAGCGGCCCACAATCGACTGAATGAAGTATTTCAACATTGCTGTCGTTGTATTGTAGTCAGCGATTACGCCATCTTTCATTGGGCGTAATGCCACGATATTTTCTGGTGTTCTACCAATCATTTCAAATGCAGATTTTCCTACTGCGATAATTTCTTCTGTAACGATATTTTTTGCAACAACGGAAGGTTCACGTGTGACGATTCCCTCATCTTCTAGATAAACAATCGTGTTAGCTGTGCCTAAGTCAATTCCGATATTTTGTGCTTTAAAATTTAATGCAACCACACTGTTTCCTCCTTAGATAATTCTTCTACAGACTTGGCTGTAAGAATTCTATTCTAGTATAGCAGAATTTAGCTTTTTATTCTTGTATTTTATAGATTTTTAGGAAACTTTTTTATTTCGTAACATTAAAACGTTTTCTGTAACACTTTAGTGATTTTTCAGTGGAGAAAACCTTTCGGTTAAAAAGCTGAAAAGCAACAAGAATGTGCTTCGTAAGTTTTGGTTTTAGAAAACTATGAGCCCCTTCGGATATCTTCATAGGAACAACAATAGCTATACCGGAACGAGCCTCGGTCTCGTTTCCTATCGAGCTTCAAACTGACTCTAGGAAATAAATTTCCAGAGTCAGTAATTCACATCGATTATGACCGCTATTATTATTCCTATAGAATCCGAAAGCTCTTCGTTTTCCGAAGTACCTTCTAATGTTGGCTTTTTAACCTGAAAGATTTTCTTGAAAAATCACCGTGTTACGTTTCATAAAAAAATCCAATCATCTAAAAGCAAACTTCCTTCAAAAAAGAACCCTTCGGCTGGAATGGGAGAAATAAATAGGTGTTTTGTGCTGTTTTGAAAAACTACGAGCAGCTTAGGATGTCTTCATAGGAACAACAATAGCTATACCGGAACGAGCCCAGGTCTCGTTTCCTATCGAGCTTCAAACTGACTCTAGGAAATAAATTTCTAGAGTCAGTAATTCACATCGATTATGACCGCTATTGTTATTCCTATAGAATCCGAAGGCTCTTCGTTTTTCAACAGGCGATACGCTATTGTTTCTCCCATTCCAGCTGGGGTAGCTTTTGACAAAAAATCACCAAAATATTGGAATGAATTTACGAAATAAAAAAATGCAAGAATAAAAAAATTCTTGGGAGGGGGAGGACAAAAAGGCCATATATGGACATGGCCAAATTTGTTCATTTTAGGCTTCAACTCTTCTATTTTTGCGCACAAAAAAACCACCGGAAAACCGGTGGTATCATCGTTTAAGTTAAATTATAGTTTAACTACGTTAGCTGCTTGTGGTCCACGAGCGCCTTCTTCAACATCGAATTGAACTGCTTGTCCTTCTTCTAATGTTTTGAATCCTTCTGATTGGATTGCTGAGAAGTGTACGAATACATCGTTTCCACCTTCACGTTCGATAAACCCAAAACCTTTTTCTGAGTTAAACCATTTTACTGTACCTTGTTCCATGAACATTTCCTCCTTGTGCCATAGCACTTGTTATTCATATTCTTGCTAATGGTTCGAAAGGAGTAATACCTTACACAATTTCTATACCTAACAAAAACACATCATAAGTATAACATCTCACAGACAAATTTACAAGAGTATTTCCGATTTCACTGAGAATTAAGTGGAACAAATGCCGTTTTGTGCGTTTTTTCCGAATCGTTTCGTTAATTTTCAATAATATTTTTCGTGAAAATCGAAAACAATCTGCTTTCATCTTTTTCAAAATTCAACTTTTCACATTCTTTTGAATCGTTCTTAAAAAGCCCCGAATTCTTTTAAAGAAATATACTCCTCTCCTCCGACGACAAAATGATCCAGAAGCTCGATGCCCATGAGTTCTCCGCACTCCATCAAACGACGTGTAAAATTGATATCCGCTTGCGAGGGTTCGGGGTTTCCGCTTGGGTGATTATGCCCAATAATGACGCGCGCTGCCGAAAACCGTACTGCCTCTCGGAAGATTTCGCGTGGATGCGCGACTGCACTATTCAGCCCACCGATAAAAATCATTTTCTTCTTGATGATCTCGTTTTTCGTGTTCAAATACAAGGCGACGAGATGTTCCTGATAGGCATCCTTCAACTCCTGCACAATCCACTGGCCGGCCATCTTGGAGGACGTAATCTTCCCGAGTTTCATTTGCGCGGCATTGCTTAAGCGCACACCCAGTTCCATGGCTGCCTTTAGTTCAATCGCCTTGGTGCGACCGATTCCGTTAATATGCATGAGTTCGTCCAGACTCGCCATCTTCAGCGAATGCAAGTCCTCGAAGGTATTTAAGACTACGACAGCTAGCTGCAGGACGTTCAAATCCTTGGACCCCGTGCGCAGTAATATCGCGAGTAATTCATGCGTTTCAAGCACTTTAGCGCCATACCGTTCGAGGCGTTCTCGTGGCATGGCGCTTAAAGGCACGTCTAATAATTTTGATTCAATCATTGTGACACTTCCTCTTTGTTTTCTCTACAAAGAGTTACGATGTCTATTCTTCTTTGGGCTTACGGTTCTTCCACCAATGTCGAACTTCGGCGATAAAATACAATGAGCCTGTCACCCATAATTCGCTCTCGTCGTCTGTTGAACTTGCGAAACGGTCGATGACTGCTTCAAAGCTTTCTTCATAGGAAATCTTGGGAGAATCTAGGTACGCTTCCACATCGCTTCTAGCTATCGATAGTCCTCTAGAAGGATGGAAACTCGTTAAGATGATATTCACATCGGGAAGAGCTTCCTGCAATCTTGCAAGCATCTGTTGACTATCTTTTCGAGTGAGCGCGCTAAATAACAGCTTCTGTTTCTTGCTTTTATGCGACATCATGTTTTGTACGAGTCGCTCGATGGCTGGTAGATTATGTGCTCCGTCAATCATCACAAGTGGTGTGTCTTGCAACACTTCCATGCGTCCTGGCCATGAAACGACTGGGAGAGCTACCTCGATGAACTCAGCCTGCACACTTCTTCCAGTGGCTTCCATCCACGCGCGAAATGCACGAATCGCAACGGTCGCATTCTCCTTCTGGAAGGCTCCTTTGAGAGCTAGCTGCTTCAGCGGAATCGTGAGTACGGAGTCTTGATAAGACCCTTCACTTAGAAAGAAGTCTTCGCCAAACGCCTGCACCGTTGCGCCTTTCTCACTAGCGACTCCACGAATCACATCCATACATTCACAGCCGACTGGCCCGACGACCACTTGTTGACCAGACTTAATAATCCCTGCTTTTTGCGCGGCAATTTCTTCTAACGTGCTTCCGAGTAAGTCTTGATGGTCTAAGCCAATCGTCGTAATGACGCTGACGAGTGGATGACCGACATTCGTATTATCTAACAGACCGCCAATCCCGACTTCAATAATCGCAAGGTCGACGGCTTCCTGTTGAAAGACGACAAACATCATTGCCGTTAAAATCTCGAAATAGTTAAAGGCTCCCCACTCTTCGAATAAGCGGCTTTCCACCTCTCTTACCACCGATGCGGCTTGCCAGAACGGTTCTTCTTCAAGAGGCACTCCGTGTAGCTGGATTCGTTCTCTAATACTATCCATATGCGGTGAAGTGAATGTCCCAACTCGCAATCCATGCGCCTTCGCAAAGGCCGTGATCATCGCAGCTGTGGACCCTTTTCCATTCGTCCCTGCAATATGAATACTCTTCAATTCTCGTTCTGGATTTCCAAGCGCTTCTAGGATAGCCTCCATGCGGTACAACCCATGTTTACGCGGAATACTCTCGCTCTTTTTTAACCACTCTTGAATCATTCACTCACCTCCTGTTTTCCTCATTTATCATAACAGAAAATTGCCCACCGGAACATACAAAAGAGAGCGCATGACACTTCATACGCTCTCTGCGCCGTTCAAACGGATTAGATTTTCTTTAATGTTGCGATACGTTCTAACACGGCTTCGCGTTGTGCTTGATAGTCCGCACCTTTTGCACGTTCAGCTTCAACAACCGCTGCAGGAGCTTTCGCCACAAATTTCTCGTTCGATAATTTCTTCTCGACACGATCCACTTCTTGTTGCAATTTCTCTGCTTCTTTTTCAAGACGAGCGATTTCGTCTTCGATGTTGATTAATCCTGCTAATGGCAAGTAAATTTCAGCACCTGTGATCACTGAAGTTACCGCATCAGACGGCGCTTCAACGTCTTCACCATACACGAATTCTTCTGGATTTGAGAAGCGTGCAATGTAAGATTCATTTTCTTTCAAGATTGCGTAGTGCGCTGCGTCGCTCACTTTCGCAATGATGTTAATTGGTTTTGATAATGGTGTGTTCATTTCGTTACGAACGGTACGTACTGAACGGATGAAGTCCATTAAGAATTCCATTTCTTCGGCTGCTTGTTCGTCCATTTGTTCTGGGTGAACTGTTGGATAAGTTGCTACCACTAATGATTCCCCAACGTGAGGAACAGATTGCCAGATTTCTTCTGTCACGAAAGGCATGATTGGGTGTAATAGACGTAATGTGTTGTCTAATACATATACAAGAATGCTACGTGTTGTTAATTTCGCAGCTTCGTCGTCCCCTGCTAATGTTTCTTTCGACATTTCGATATACCAGTCACAGAAATCATCCCAGATGAAGCGATATAAAAGACGTCCTGCTTCACCGAATTCGAATTTCTCGAAGAGTTCTGTCACTTTGCCAATCGTTTGATTTAAGCGTGTTAAAATCCATTTATCCGCAAGAGTCTTCTCACCAGTAATATCCACTTGGTCCACAGTTAAGTCGCCCACGTTCATTAACGCGTAACGGCTTGCGTTCCAAATCTTGTTGATGAAGTTCCATGCAGCATCCATCTTGTCTGTTGAGTAACGAACGTCTTGCCCTGGAGCAGAACCGTTTGCTAAGAACCAACGAAGCGCATCGGCACCATATTGCTCGATGACTTCCATTGGGTCAACCCCGTTCCCAAGAGACTTACTCATCTTACGTCCTTGGCTATCACGAATCAATCCGTGGATTAAAACGTTCTTGAATGGACGTTTGCCTGTAAATTCTAACCCTTGGAACATCATACGGCTTACCCAGAAAGTAAGGATGTCGTACCCTGTTACAAGTGTGTTTGTTGGATAGTAACGTTTGTAGTCGGCTGCATCTTCGTCCGGCCAACCCATTGTTGAAAATGGCCATAACGCAGATGAGAACCAAGTATCTAATACGTCTGGATCTTGTGTCCAGTTTTCGCTGTCGCTTGGCGCTTCCATGCCAACGTATACTTCGCCTGTTTCTTTATGATACCAAGCTGGAATTTGATGTCCCCACCATAATTGACGTGAAATTACCCAATCGTGAATGTTTTCCATCCAACGTAAGTACGCATCATTGAAACGTGGTGGATAGAAGTTTACTGTGTTGTCGCCTTCTTCACGTTGCGCATTGATGGCTTGCTCTGCCAAAGGTCCCATTTTAACGAACCATTGTTTTGAAAGACGTGGTTCAACAACGACATCTGTACGTTCTGAGTGACCAACGCTGTGTAAATGTTTTTCGATTTTCACAAGAAGGCCAGCTTCTTCTAAATCTTTCACGATAGCTTTACGCGCCGCAAAACGGTCCATGCCTTCGTATTTACCCGCTAACTCGTTCATCGTCGCATCATCGTTCATCACGTTAATACGTGGTAAGTTATGACGGTTCCCTACCTCAAAGTCGTTCGGGTCATGCGCTGGAGTGATTTTTACAACCCCTGTTCCGAAATCTTGCTCAACGTATTCGTCAGCGATGATTGGAATCTCACGGTTCACTAACGGCAAGATAACTGTTTTACCGATAAGCGCTTGGTAACGTTCGTCATCTGGGTGAACCGCAACCGCTGTATCTCCAAGAAGTGTTTCTGGACGAGTCGTTGCGATTTCTAGGAATCCACTTCCGTCTGCTAGAGGGTAGTTCATATGATAGAACGCACCTTCTACGTCTTTATGAATTACTTCGATATCAGATAATGAAGTCTTCGCTTTAGGGTCCCAGTTGATGATGTATTCACCACGGTAAATTAAGCCTTTTTCGTATAATGTAACGAAGACTTTCTTCACGGCGTCAGATAAGCCTTTATCTAATGTGAAACGTTCTCTGCGGTAGTCTACAGAAATCCCCATTTTGGCCCATTGTTCACGGATATGGCTGGCATATTCTTCCTTCCATTCCCATGTTTGTTCAAGGAACTTCTCACGGCCAAGGTCATATCGAGATAAGCCTTCTCCGCGTAATTTTTCTTCTACTTTTGCTTGAGTTGCAATCCCCGCGTGGTCCATCCCTGGTAACCATAAAGTGTCGAACCCTTGCATGCGTTTTTGACGGATAATCATGTCTTGTAACGTTACGTCCCAAGCATGTCCTAAGTGTAATTTCCCTGTTACGTTTGGTGGCGGGATAACGATTGAATAAGGTTCAGCGTTTGGATCTTCGTTTGGATGGAAGACGCCTGAATCAACCCACCATTGATATTTACCAGCTTCAACTTCTTGTGGTTGAAACTTAGATGACATTTCTTTAGCCATTGATTTTCCTCCTTGTATCTTGTTTGTGTCCAATAAAAAAATCCTATGAAGACACTCTCCATAGGACGATTGATTTCGTGGTACCACCTAATATTCGCGTAATCATTCTTACGCCTCGATGTTGGTAACGAAGTGTCGTCTCCGTACTCTATTACTGCATTTCGTAGAGTAAGCTCACAAGCTACCTTCAAATGAATCTGCTAGGAAGTTGCACCAAGTCTTCCCTCTCTCGTAAACAAAGTCATTTTACTCCTCTTGTTCATCGCTCTAATATACAAAATATTCTACCATTATGGCGATGTGCTTGCAACAATATCGCGCTATAGTACATTTTTTTGCCAATTGTTTATTAAAAATTCTTATTCAAAATATTTAATAGTAACACGTTTCAATTCATCTTCGTTAAAGCTCGATGGATTCTTTTTGTGAGTTCCAAAGACATTCACTGGATTTAATCCAATGTCACTAGGCAATTGATTCATGTCCTCTTTGGTTAAAAAAGATATCCCATTTTCGTGTCCATTCACTGTAAATAAAATTCGATATTCTCCCACTTTTGAGTCATAAGTATAATTGGTAAACTCGATGGATTCTATATCGTTATAATTAGAAATAATTGTACGCACAATCTCATTTTGTGTCTCTTTAGATAATTTCGCACTATCTTTTTGAGACATACTGACAATCAATACTATACAAATCATAAACGCTATCAACACAGCAATGATTTTCTTCATTTCATCTCCTCCGAAAAAATCTTCACATTCTCATTTTACATTCCCGCTAGACACGCCTTGGTCTGCATCTTCTGGAATCCACCAGTCTAAGAACTGCTTCATCGCCCAATCCCAGAAATCCCATTCGTGTCCACCAGCGTGTTCTGTATACGTTAGTGACACTCCTTGTTCTTTCAAAAAGCTGCTGTAGCTACGGTTGTCTTCCAAAAGCCAATCTTCCGTGCCACATGCCATAAAGACTGAGAGCGCGTCCTTACGCTCCATTGTTTGGACGGCATGATACAACTGATTGCCTTCCGCCACAAAGGTCTCCTCATCTTTGAATACCGCCTCCAAAAAGCTTTTTCTTAAAAAGAACGGTGCTTCTGGAATCTCTTCTGGAGGAAGTGCCTGTTTCTTAATCGCTCCAGAGAACGCCCCAATGACGCTAAAGGTGTCTGGATATTTGATGCCGTTTCGAAGCGCCCCGTATCCACCCATTGAAAGACCGGCAATACCCAAGTCTTCCCGTTTTCTGGAAATAGGAAACATTCGGCGTGAGATTTCTGGAAGCTCCACCCCGATAAATTCTCCATAGTTCGTATAGTTCCACGGTTGGTCTACGTAGAAATGATTTTCACCAGAAGGCATGATGAGGGCAAGATTTTTCTCTTTTGCGTATCGAAGAATGCGCGTTTGATTGACCCAATCCTGTTCACTGCCTAACACTCCGTGCAGTAACACCAACGCTCTGTACGGGCCTTCCGAGAGATACTGATTATTAAAGTCCACTGCATCGCTAGGCAAGTAGACTGACAGCGGGATGGTTCTCATTAATGTTTTTGAAAAAAATGAAACGTGTAAAAGTGCCATATGACGCCTCCGTTAAATTATTATTTTTTTAAATATCGATTCACTACCGTCACTAATCCAAAGATAAACGTGAATTTAACGACAGATTTTTGCCAAGACTCCCATTGCTCAAACCCAAAGAAATCATTCATGATGAGGATAAAAGCAATAGTGGCTACCATGCCAAGCAAAAAGACAGCCCATCCGCGATTCATCTTGTTGAGTTGTTCTGGATTATCCCGATTCACCCAAGTATAAAAAGCAAGCCCGACAACGATTGCACTCACAATAAATAGCACGATATCTTGACGAAATAGTAGCTGATAGATAGCATTCACGCCATTGATGATGCCTAACGCAATAATTCCAATGTCTCTAACTTTTTGACTCATTTCCAACAACCCCTCTCCCTAAAAACTGATTCCTGAACTTATCTTTATTATACTGCTCCCCCAGCGTTTTTACTATACGCGCAAGCAAAAAAAGAACCCAGCATGACGGCTAGGTTCGGTTGATTTAATTAATTTTTGTGGCACATCACGGATTACTGTTTCAAGAACTTATCTAACGCTTCATAAGTAAACCCACCACCAAATTCATATTTTCCGTCTTTTTTTCTAATAGAGATATGCATTTTCAAGTTTTCATCCCCATTAATCAAAAGCTCAGATTTAAGGCCCCTATCCTCTACAGATGGCATTTTATCCACATTAACCTTGTAAAAACGAATTTTCCCCTTCTCAGTAAATGCCTCTGGATCCAGCTTTAGAAGCTCCTCTTTTATCAAAGCTACTATTTCTGGCCTCTTCATTTCTTCGTCCCTAAGATAATCATCTGCCTCTCGAGAAATACCCGAGCTTTCGACTTGGTAATTTTCCGATTCCTTATTCTTGTCCTTAAACCTCCCAGTACTTTCACTATTACTGATGAGTAAGCTTATTCTTAAATCGGGATTTCCATTTATAAATATTGTAGTTTCAATCCCAAACCCCCATGAATTCAGTTGGGTTTTATCATAATCAATTTCATATGATTTAATTATATGGTATTCGCTATCACCTTTATCACTAGTATCTTTATCTCTAATCTTTTTATCACTAACAACTATTCCATCAGGTTCTCTAATAATATTATCTTCTACATTTCTTAGTGCTTTTTCAATGACTGCGATGACTTCTGGCTTCTGTAACTCTTCTCGAATATATACTTTCTCCCGATATTTTGTAATTACTACTATTGCGAGATATGATAATAGAATCCCTAGTATGATTCTCCCTATTTTTCTCTTTTTCATTTCCTACCCTCCAAAAAATCATCGAGCTCTTTGGATTCTACAGAGACCGCAACGTCATATTTACCCTTATCCTTAGTGATAAGGCTATTGAGTTTTAAATTACTATCTCCATTAATATAAATTTCTATCTCAATTCCTCGGCGAGAATTATATTCGGTTTTATCGTAATTAATATCATACGATTTTATTTTTCCTTTTTCAGTAAACGCATCTTTATCTAGATTTTTTAGACTTTCTTCGATTACCGCAATAACTTCTGGTTTCTTTAGCTCCTCATTCATCGCTTCTTTGCTAGGCTTATTTGAACAGGCTACTAGAACAAAAATACTAAACGTAAGCATGAGTAAACTTACTATTTTTTTCATATGAATACTCCTAAAAATTACTGTTTTTCTTCGATGGATTCTAATTGAAATTCCTTGTTTTTATAAAGAATATCTACTGGAAATCCTACAAAACAACCAATCAAAATCCAAAGCGTCAAAATAGTATTAAAAACTAAAAGTACCACACTACCACCAATGCTAGCCCTTAAATAAAATAAAAAGAGAATTACATTAATGGAGAGTGGAATGTAAAACGAAAGATGTCGTTTTGACGTCGTTTTAAATGTTGCAACATATCTCTTTGGATGCGAAGACACTCGGTCTGCCACGTATTTTTTAGACATCATGGCAAATAATTTCATCAGTAGCGCTGCAAAGAGAATTGAAATCATAAAGAGTCCAACTTGAAAAATAAATTGTTGATGTAATTTTTGTTCTTTTATGAATTGGGTTAACGAGCGATACACTATATTAGCAAACAATTGACTCCCTGCTGTAATCGCAACGAAAGTACTTGATTGCAGATTCTTTTGTTCAAATCTCGTATCATTTTTATCGATTTCAATCATATCAACCGTTACTTTATCTGATTGAACTCCAAAGCAGTAAAGTTTATTCGAAACTGTACTCACATCCATCAAATATCGATTACCTTGTGCATCCATCAGCAATTTATAACACATAGAATTAGCGTTAG
Organism: uncultured Streptococcus sp.; assembly: GCA_916719965.1. GTDB lineage: Bacteria > Bacillota > Bacilli > Lactobacillales > Aerococcaceae > Granulicatella. Next base: position 1,643 of record CAKAPS010000020.1, on the reverse strand, counting down.
TGATTGTTACTTCTTCCATAATCCACTCCGTTTTTACTGTTTTTCTTCGATTGATTCAAGTATAAAAATTTTATTATTGTACAAATTATCGACAGGGACTTCCACCAGCCAAACAAAAAATAGCCAAAATGCGAACATCATATTATATATCAATAATAATTCTCCCCAAGAAGGTGCTTTTGCGTAAAAGAAAAGGAGGACTGCAATAATGGCCAGAAAAATATAATAACTCGCATTGTTTTTACCTTCTGTTCTAAATGTAGCGATATACTTTTTAGGATTAGAAGGAAGTTTCTTTGATACCTTGAATCTAGAAACTCCTATCATTACTAGCGCTATTAAGAATGCCAAAATGAAAGTCCCTAGAAAAATTCCGTACTTTAGAAAAGGCTGTTGGTGAATATGATAGCTATCCAACATCCCATCCAGTAGTTTCGTTATCGACTTTGATAGGAGAGGTGTACTTGCGAACGCCCCTACACCTGCCACTACCGCTCCATTAACTTTTGTTTTCTTATCAAAAAGGCGACTTTTTTTATCAATCTCAACCATTTCAACACGCACTCTTTTGGGTTGAAATCCAAAACCAAACACGTTGGGGCTGATGGTACTCGTATCCATAAGATATTTTTTTCCGTTCGAGTCTGTCACGATTTTATGACATATAGACTTCGAAGCGTTAAAAGTTAGTTTGTTCATATATTCTCCTCGGTTTTACTGTATCTCTTCGATTGAGACAAGCTGCATTCTCTTTCGATTATAGTTTTGGTCGACTGGAGCCATTCCTAGCCAAAACACAAAGAGAAGATGCGCTAATATTGTGATAGGAACTAAAAGGATGCCTTCTGTTCCATTAGTAGATTTTAAAAAGAAATAGAATATAATGGCTATTAGAAGAATCATAAACCAGTTTGAATAGTCTCTCTTATTCCAGTATGTAAACTTAGCAATATATCGTTTAGCATTCGGCGAAACCCTATCCGCGACTTTTTTTTGAGCCAACTTAATATAGACTTTTGCAAGAATAAATGCGAGTGCAATCGACAACCCAAACATTATCCACTTCAAAAGTACTTGCTGATGAATATTGTACTTTAAGAAGACACTCTCCAGAACCTTGTAGAGAATCGTCGTCAATGGTTGCGTTACTGCCGCCACTCCTAGAAACTTAGATGACGGTTTAGCCTTAAATTCAAAATTCTGATCACGATTTCCAAACTCCACCATCTCCACAGTTACTTGTTTTGGAATACTCCCAAAACCATGAACATTCGGCGTCAGTGTGCTCGTGTCCATGATGTATCTTTTCCCATTCGCGTCCGTCACTATTTTGTGACACGTTGATATCGAGTCTTTAAAAGTTAATTCGTTCATATATTCTCTCCAGCTTTACTTTTTCTCTTCGATTGAAACAAGCTTTATGAATTGGTTTTTATAATTATAATCAACAGGAACCATGCCTAACCAAATAATAAAAAACAACAACGATAGTAGTGAAAGAGGCACCAAAAAACCTCCTTCACTCCCATTATTTGTATTCATAAATAAAAATACAAAAATAGCCACAAGTCCTATTACAAACCAATAAGAAAAATCTCTTCTTTTGGCAAATGTAAATGTTGCAGTATATCTCTTTGCATTTT